>NZ_CP019641.1 GCF_001999905.1 Planococcus lenghuensis | reverse complement strand
AACGCTTCCTATGCTGAAAAGCAGATGGGGCAAACTAACACAGTAATGAATATAGCGATGCTTTTAATTGCGGCTATTATTCCACGACATAGAAGGGAATCGGCTCCAACTGTGGCTCGATTCGCTGCGAAATGCGTAATTTCTCAGGTGTCAACGAGCAACAGTTCCATTTCTTGTTAATTCATTCACTCCTTATTGTTCGCAAAATGTAAATTTAATGAATAAACCTAAGCACTTAGAAGGGGAAGAAAAGATCGACTTAAGCGCCTCTTCTTTTTTTTTCGTTCGTAAACGTTGTACTTTTACGAACGCTTTAAGAATAGTTTTTAGAATTCATTAAATCTCATAGAACATGATGGTAAAATAAGTGTGTAGAAATTGAAATAACTAGTGGAAGTTTCAGAAGTGAAACTTAATATGATAATCTCCAAAATAAAAAGTTTCAACTGAGTGCAATTGGCTAAAAGAGAAGTGCTTTCTATCACTGTTTTTTCCGTACTTGATAATATAGTAAGCTCAACACGCTAACGACTATTACTGACAAATATAATGAATTTGAAAAAACTTGTTCTAAAAATGAGCCGGAGTCCTTTTGAATAGAGGAACGGTTTTTCTCAGAATTTCTGTTAACCGGGAACTGATAAGAAGACAAAAGAGTGCCGTCCTGATCAGTAATCCTTAATTTGCCGTCTTCTTTTACTTCGATTGCTACTTGCTCACCTGCTGGGTGTGTGTAAACTATTTCTCGAGGGGTATTGTATTCTACATCTCCGACAAAAAAGCTGCTGTTCGTTGGAATGCTCGAAGTCTCGAAATTGTCGAATCCAAAATCCAATAGTTGAACAGTATCATTGTAAGCTTCTGCTTCTGAGCTGCTTTTCAAGGTAACGACAATTAAATTTAAGTTTTCTCTTTCGGCTGTAGTTACCAGCGTGACCCCTGATTCTGGAACAAATCCATTTTTACCACCTGTTACTCCGTCATAAGGTTTTTCTCTTAATAATTTATGGTGCGTATAAAGAGTAGTGTCCCAGGACTCACCATTCCAAGGCAGTTCTTTTGTTCCGAATATTTCCATGAATTTTTCATTCTTCATTGCATATTTGGTTAATTTAGCTAAGTCTTCGGCTGTAGTTACATGCTGAAGATTAAAAAGGCCATGAGGATTTTCAAAGTTAGTATTCCGTAGCCCAACTGCATCTTTCAAATACAAATTTAAGTCTGAAGCAAACAATTCAACACTGCCGCTTATGTGTTCAGCAATGGCAACTCCGGCATCATTCCCGGAGTTAACCAAGAGTCCCAGCAACAGTTTTTCTAAAGTCACTTGTTCTCCTTCTTCCAAGTAAACACGCGTTCCTTCAGTATTGCGTGCTTTTTGGCTGACTGTGACAATGTCAGTTAAATTCCCATTTTCTATCGCATAAATTGCTGTGGCGATTTTTGTTACACTGGCAGGATACATCTGCGACCGTGCGTTCTTTTCGTAGAGGACTTGTCCAGTAGTTGCCTCCATAACAATAGCTGCCTCACTGGATATGATTGGCAGGGAAGGGGCAACAGTTTTACTGAAAACGGCAGATACGAATAGTGTATTGATAATGACTAAAATTGTTGAAACAGCAACTAATTTTTTCATAATTACTCCTGGTTAATTTTTTGAATTCAACTTTGTTGAAAAATTGACAGTTTCACGATCTGAGTCAGTCGGTAATTGGAAATTTTGCTGATACATCTCGTGTCCTTTGCCTGTAATCACAACCCAGTCGCCTGACTGGCTGTCTTCTATCGCTTGTTTAATGGCCAAAGTGCGATCAGGAATAATTTTTCCCTTTTTACTTCCACAGGTCTCGTGTAAGTTGTTTAAAGCCGTTATCATTTCATCAGAAGGCACAGCGTTTAAGTCGTCTAATGTTAAAATGTCTTTGTCACTTAAATCGTTTGTTAACGATAGCATGGCTTTTCTTTTACTCGAATCTCTATTTCCACGAAACCCGAAAACATGCGTTATTTTGTTAGCACTCTGTTGTTTGGCTGTTGTTAAGCAATAAAAAATAGCATCAGGTGTATGCGCGTAGTCAATGATAACGGTGGCGCCGTTCAGAAGTTTATAGATTTCAAATCGTCCATCAATACCTTTGAATTCACCGATAGAGCTAAGAATGTCGTTTTGGTTAACACCTATTAATTTCACAGTCAGGTAATCCATTAACGTGTTATAGATATTGTGTACGCCGTTCGTAGGAGAATAGATAGTCCAGTATTCTTTCGGCTCCTCAACCAAAGCACGGGAGTTTTGTGAATGTAAACTCGAAATCCGAAGGTAGTTTTCATCTGATTTGCCCATCGTGTAAACGGTTTTTCCTCTACTCAGTAAAATCTTTGTTAGTTCTATACCCCAAGGGTTATCCTGATTCACAATAACTTTACCATTGGCTTTCAACTGGTTAAACAACAGCAATTTCGCTGAGAAGTATTCTTTCATTGTGGTATGGTAACCCAGGTGTTTAGGATGCAGATTGGAAAATAAACAGTAGTCAAACTCAATGCCTTCTGTCCGTCGCTGGGTTAACGCATGGGACGAAACCTCCATAATGATGACCTCGTCCTGGCTCATGGACAAAAGCTTATGTAAAACAAGGGGACTAGGAGTTGTATTGGAACTTTGAATTCTTTCGCCGTTCACAATATTTTGTAAAGTACCAATCACAGAACAGTATTTTCCATTGCTTTACAAAATATATTTTAACATATAGCATGTCGTTGTCTTGCCATAAAAATTTCCGGCACCTCGCTCTCTTGCTCTGTTGCCTCTTCTATTTTCCTGTCAAACACTTTCTTGTAAAAGAAACATTCTTTAGTCTCTACTATATCAATTAGTTCTTGCCAGTTAGTTTGCTCAAAATCGGTCTTCGTCAATATAATATCCGGCGGCATACGGATCTTTCTCCTTTCTGAGCATTTATTTTTCTGAGACGCTAGCATCAGTGATTGGATATTATAGGATAGAATTAACATAGACCCTCTCCAGCTATACATCGTTTCCTTTGTGAAGAGGCCTTATCTGTTAAAGGAATTCATTTAAAGTATTTTTAGACCACTGATTCACGGCATGCCGTTCCTTCGCAAAAACCTTCTCCAAGTAAATTTGCGTCGTATCCAGCTTTTCATGGCCAAGCGAACGCATGATATCGTATATACCAACCTTATTTAAGTGAGATGTAATGGCAAATGCATGGCGAAACACGTGTGGTGTGATATTTATTTCCAGTCCGTTTAATCGTTCCTGGATTTTGATCATTTCTTTTGTCATGTACTGGTTCAAATAGCTGGGAGAGAACCGGGTACCGCGGCTGGTCGTGAATAACGGGGAATCCGGATCTGCAGCTGACAGGGAAGGGATTCCCCGGGCTTTCCGGAAATTTTCCATGGCTTCGATCACTTGTGGCTTCAGTGGAATTTGCCGCCGTTTGTTCCCTTTACCGATAACACTCAGAAAAAAGCCCCCAAGAATCCGGTCGCGCTGCACATGCCGAACATCTAATTTACAATACTCCTCATTCCGAATGCCGGTAGCGGTCAAGGTCAGAATGATGCCGAACATGACCGGATGCTCGATGGCTTTGAATCCCCGCAACATCTCCACGACATCGCCTGGTCCCAAGTCCCGGTTCGGTCGATCATCATTCCGGACGGTTGCTTTCCGCAATCCGATATGAGTTTCTACTATTATATAGTCCACCCGATACAGGTACTGAAAGAAGGAGCGGATGATGGTCGTCTTCCGGGTAATCGTTGTCTGGCTGTATGGCCCTTTTTCCTTCACTCGTGGACTTTCTTTCATCAGCCATTCCTGCCATCGGCGAAGATGCCGGGGTTCAAGCGACTTGAAGAGGGAATGGTCTTTAATCGCTTCGATATCCAACCCAATCTCTGCGGCAAAGGTCATCAACTGGCCGATGAATTGGCGCAGTTCGTTTTCGTATTCCCGTTTGGTCCGTTCCGAGCGTTCATTCGCTTCATTCGTATGCCGGCGTTCGTGAATGTACCAGTTCAGCATCTCCACGTCATCAAAATCCGCGAATGGACTCCGTCCTTGTTTTTCCGCTTCATCTTTTTTCAGCTGCAGCGACGGAAGTGACAGCGGGGATAGGACCAGAAGCTGCTGGTCGTTTTTTGCTAAAAGTTCCATTTAATTTCCACTCCTTCTTATTTCTATTTTTTGGAATCGCTATATAAAACAAAAATAAAATTCATGTATCTTTCATCATTATAGCTTAAACCTAAACAAACGGTCCCTTTGTTTATGTTAATTCTTTATATAATTTTATCTTATTATTTATTTACTCGATATGATAGTTACAAGTCAATAAAAGTTATGTATACTTAAACTGTAAATGATTTAACAGGAAGTACTTGGCTGTTGCCGAATGGGACGACGGAGAGGAAAATCGAGGGAAGGATACATATTGAAGAACGGAAGCGAAGAAACGGGAAGGAGTGAATGATCTTAAAATTTGTTTACCTATTTGGCCCTCAAGCAGTTGGAAAAATGACAGTCGGACAAGAGCTGTCGAAAATTACGGATTTAAAGTTGTTCCACAATCATATGACGATTGATTTACTGGAACCCCTATTTGGATTTGGTTCTGGACTGTGGAGATTATCGAACTTATTCAGAGAAGAGATAGTTACGTCTTTCGCCAAAAGTAACGAGTATGGAATGGTATTTACTTTTGTCTGGGCATTTAATCAACAAGAGGATTGGAAGAACGTTGAGCGAATGTGCACTACCTTTCTTGCCCAAGGAGCTCAACTGTATTTTATGGAGTTGGAAGCCCCTGTAGAAGAAAGGCTCAAGCGGAATAAGACACCAAATCGATTAGAACAAAAGCCGACTAAGCGAAATATAAAGCAATCTGTAGAAAATCTGGTAGGTACTATGGAGAGCCTTCGACTAAATTCTGAAGAAGGGGAAATTAAACAGGAAAATCACTTAAGGATTGATCATACAAACCTGCATGCTGAAGAAGTCGCAAAAATGATTAAAAGGGAATTTGCGTTGTAGGTGGTTGCTGTTAGGGTTAGAAGGACACGAAGAGAGTGACGGTACGGAGGCAAATAAACTTTTTAAAAAAACAATTGAAAAAAATGTGGGGTTCCGTGGCAGCAAACAAGCCCAAAGGGAACCTGAACAACTGTCGCTAATTTATATAGTAGAAACTCATAAAGTTTACATGCCTACATTCGTTCTAAAAGGAGAGAAGCTGAATGACAATACCTTGTGAGCAACATTACTGGCTCATGACCCGCACGTATGAAGATTCTGAACACGGACTAATGATTGAAGAACAATGTGCCAAGTGCGGCACATTAAAATCAGTTCCCGGTCCAAAGAAATCCGTCGATAAAGATGGGTTACGGAAATGGGTAGAAACAAATATGGACCGGCACAACACACAAAAGGAGCCCGCAGCGGCCAATGTTCTGAGCAAGCTCCTCTATAAAATTGATAGGGGCGACTTCGATAGGCAGGACTGATCTTGTCAGAATCGGCCAGTACCACAGAATGAGCGGGGATTGTGTAGTGCAAAATAAAGATCAGGCTTGCAGGTTTGCCGTCAGTCGGGACGAAAGTATACAAACCAGAGAAGCAAAAGGGGAGACAAATCTCTACACAACCGATAAAAAAGCGTGAACCCATACATGAAAGATGTGAACGTCGAGATCCGAAACGAAGATTACGAAGAGCTCCTGTAGTTTATCGAACAAAAAGAGGCGATATATCCCTCTTGCGGGAGTGGCCATAAATTAGCGCGAGGAATTTGTATGAAGCTTTTTCTTTTAACCTAAAACCATAAATAGAATGGAGAATCGCAATGAAAAGCACAGGAGTTATAAGGAAAATGGATCCGCTCGGACGGATTGTGGTCCCGAAAGAACTCAGACGGACGCTGGATATTGAAAATGGAGATCCAATTGAAATTTTTGTTGAGGAGGACCTTATCATTCTGAAGAAGTATAATGCCCGCGGCGCTTGCGCCGTCACCGGGGAAGTTACGGCCGAAAACAAGGAGTACGCTCCTGGACTGATCCTCAGCCCAAAAGGCGCGGAATTGCTTCTGGAACAGCTGAGCAACAGCTCTGCCAATAGCTCACGCTGATCAAATCGATAGCCAATTTAGGAGGAACAAACATGTCCAAGGATTTCTATCGCATCGGGGAAGTGGCGGATCTCTTAGGTGTCCAGAATCCGACCGTCTATAAATATGCGAGCAAAGGGCTTATCGAACGGATGCCGGATCCGCATCGTTTATCGCGCGGCGGGAAATACAGCCGGGAAAGCGTGGACCGGCTCGTCCGCCAGAAACAGGAGACGGAAGCGGCCGGGCGTTCCATCAATGACGTAGCGGAAGGGATCGGTGTAAGCGCCGGAAAAGTCCGGAAGGCCATCGAAGAACTTGAACTGGATGTGAAGAAAGTGGAAGCGCCCTTTGAAAAAGCGGCTTATCGCTTCGCCATCACGCCGGAACAGGAGGATGCGATTGCCCGGCATCTGCAAAAACGAACCACTACCCGCCCGAAACGGAATCAACTGTATTTGCCCCAATTGGATGCTGTCCTGTATCAGTCGTTCCGGATTGCGGGTGACCAGTTCGTGCGACTCCGGGAACATTCGAACAAGGGGTGCGGGTTCTATCTGGAGCATGAACAGTTCATCTCCATACAGGAAGGATTGAAAACGTACAATCTTCAACCGCGTTATGCCATCCACTCCCAGCGCAAGAGAGATGGCGCCGGATTCACGGACATCACCGTCCGGTTCGGCACACCGGAATTCTATCAGATCCTTGATGTGCTACTCGCGACATGCGGTGTCGAGAACTTCAATCTGGAAATCCTGAACCGGCGTGTGCGGATCGCCATCCGCAATGGCCGCTATCCGCGGAATGAGTTTGCGACACTGGAAGCGGCGGCTGCCCTGCAAAAGCATATCACCGGCGGGTTGCTTACCACAGAAGAAGGCGAATGGACCTTTTACAAGGACGATAAACTCGTGACGCTGGACGTACCGATCGAACTCTATCAGCAGTTGGAAAGACAGGCAAAAGCGGCGCACATGTCTCCGAAAGAATACATGCTTCAAGTGCTCGCGAAACAAGGAAAACAGACATAACAGTAAAGGAACGGAGAGTTATCATGGCGGAAATCTATCACTTAACCATCTGCGCGATGTGCCGGCGGAAAATCCGGACGAACGAAACCTATACTAGGTGGGAAAGCGCATTCTACTGTGAGCCTTGCTTCGATGATTATTTGGACTTGCTGGAGCCGGCTGATTTCATCAGTGGCAGCAACAGCGAACGAAACGACTGCTGAGCAACATCGATCCAGTCAAAAGATGGACATGACGTATGGTCGCAAATTTTCAAGATAAAGTGAACCTCATCTGGTCGATCGCAGAGATTCTTCGCAGACCTTACAAGTCATAAAATTACGAAAATACTGTCCTTCCAATGGCAGTATTGCACCGCTTTATTTGGAGCTTGAACGGACGAAAGAAGCGCTGTTCCGGTTGACCATCTCCGAGATTGATGTGAATGAGCATAATACAAAAAGGAAGACGGGCAGTGCATCCTGGACCGATTTGCCGTGGGAAACCCCGGCGCATTGTAATCAAATCTATAACTTGTTGCAGGATTCGCCCAGTGGCTCTCTTCTCCGCTCCGCAATACTTTCATGTACCTGTTTTGCTTATTCGTAGATATCTTTTCGATGTCCGACGTCGATTATGGTAATAAGGATTTTTTCATCTTCGATTAAAGCCAGGATGCGGTAGTCACCGACATGGTAACGCCACTTGCCCTTGTGGTTCGCAACCACTGCTTTTCCAAGTGTTCGGGGATTGCTGGAATCCTGCAAGTTTTTTTCAATCCAGCCAATCAGGAGCGAAGCTTGGTACCGATCCATCTTTTTCAGTTTCTTCAAGGCGACATCTGAAAAACGAACAGCATACATTGTCTGTTATAAACCCAATTCTTTTTTGACGTCATCCAAGGAATGGGTTTTTTTCGTACTGGCAAGCACGCGGTCAAAATTTTCCACATCAATCTCATCTTCGATTTTTTCAATGGTGGCGTTTCGCATCAAATCGGAAACGGACGTCTTCTTCATTTTGGCGTAATCGCGGATGAGTTTGCTGTCGCGATCATCCACACGCAAGGAAATAGTGGCCATGGGTAAAACCTCCTTTGATTTTTTGTAATACATTGTATTACAAAGTTTCTTGTTTGTAAAATCAAAGATGCTGAACCTCTTCATGTAAATTGTTTCTTTACAGATTCTATGCATGCAAGTATCAGTATAAACAATGGCGTATTATCTATACTTATGTGCGGCTATACGGCAAAAACTTTCGAACGTAAGCGGATAAACGGAGCGGCATGGCGAGGCTCGGAACGGCTACTGAACACCTTTTACCCTTGGTATTACTGAGTTTGTTAGCGTTTAATAGCGGTAGCTCAGAACAGCAATGGAACAGCAAAAGAACACCTACAGAATACAATCATGTCGCTCATACGGCAAATGAAAAGGGGCTGAAGGCACTCTGGATTTTTGCATAAAAAAGAACGCCGGTTACGGCGCTCTCGATGTAATTTATTTTTTAGTAATCGTAATCCAAATCCCACATAGCTTCTATCTGTTTCTTTTTGTAATTGACGTTGTAGTGATAACCGAATCGACTTCGCATTTTAATTCGAAGCCATTCATTAAGAAGGTTTCTAACTTCGAAATTAATTGAACCAATTTCATAATTGTGAGGCCTTGCGGCTCTAAGGCGGTCAGAAGTTAAAAAAGGAGCACCTCCCCAAATCCTGTATAATGGTAGTCACCACAACACACCAAAACAGGAGGGAAAGCGCTCTATGCCTATTATAAGACAAGATAACCTGTTTGACATGCAGGAATTATTCGAAATGGCACCTACCCACCGGTTCAATGCCATTTTTTCGACATTGGAACTGGGTCCGCTTCTTCGCATTTTTGATAAAAAGACCCATCGAGGGGCTCCTCGGGAACTGAATACCGGCGCCATGATCTATTCGTTGATCGCTGCTCGTGTGGTGGAGCGAATTCCGACGATTAAACGATTGGTTAAACGCCTGGGACAGGACCCGTTCTTTCGATTCGACTGTGGGTTTCTGTTGTCTGATGACGTGCCCTCTGAATCTTCCTATTCCCGGATGATCTCAGCAATCAGCGAGACGGATGCATTGGCGGTCATTCAAGATGTCCTGGTCGCACAAGCCATCCAGGAAGGCTTCATTACGGAAGAATCGCTGGCGATTGATGCGACTCATTTTGAAGCGCGCGACAAAGCGATCGCGTCACCCAAAAAAGAGAAACCTGCCCCGAAGAAACCTGGACGCAAGTCCAAAGACGAACGAGAGAAATGGCTTACTGAACAGAAAGCAGCGGAAGAAGCCAAGACGCTTTATGAAAAAGAGATGATCCACCTGTTGGACGAATCGGCTGACACACTCGCGTGCGAGATGCCGACCGACCCGAAATGGGGCATCAAGAAAAACAGCGACGGCAAGAACACCTTCTGGTTCGGATATAAAGCTCATCTCGCTGTCAGTACGGAAAGCCAGTACATTGTCAGCGGACTCATGAGCTCCGGGAGTCTCAATGATGGGAAAGCCGCCATTCCACTGTTAAAGCAGGTTGATGCACGATGGCCCGACCGGTTCCAGGCAGGCATCATGGATAAGGGCTATGATTACAAGGCGGTCTATGAGCAGTTGCGCCGGATGAATCTCCAAGCCGTCATTGCCTATAATCGGCGCCAGGAAGGGGAAGTGCTTGGATTCAATGAACAGTTTGCGCCCACCTGCGTCCGAGAACACGCGTATCGCTATGACAGTTTCGATGCCAAATACGAAACCCTGAAATATACCCGGCCACACGAATGTGCCACTTGTCCATTACAGCATGATTCCCTTTGCCAGAAAGTCGTTAAGATCAAAAGGTCGATCGACCTTCGCAAGCATACTGTGCCAGCTAGAAGTTCCATAAAATGGGCGATTGCCTACAAGACACGGGGCGCTGTCGAACGGGTGAATGCCTATCTAAAAGAACTGTTCGACTTGAACAATGTACGTCACCGTACCGGCAAAAAAGCAAAAATTCATTTTCAGTTGGTCACCCTCGTGTACAACGCATGCCGAATGGCAGCCGATCGTTTAAAACGGGCCAATGACATGAATCAAGCCGCTGCCTAGAGAACCTGTTTCTTTCTATTATTTATACGGGCTGGGAACTTGCGAGACTCCGGCGGGATAACTGGCTGGCAAGATCCCGCCGCACGGAACGGGCGGTGAGGCTTGCCGGTCAGTCCGCGGAAAGCGAGCGGGTTCCTGCCCGTTCAATCATTCATTGGATTCGTACAACAATTTTTTAGCGAGAAAAAAGACAGGAAAGCCATCTGCACTTTTTTAAATAAGCCATTTATGAAATTGGCTCATTTATGTTGAGTTTCTTCTATATAAGGGGTTAACTATCTCTTCTTCAAATGCTTTTACCAATTTGTAAAAACTGGTCTTTTTCACTCCGGCCTCTTGCATAGCTTCCACTGCAGTTAACTCTCCAATTTTCCATTTTCTATAAACCTCTTTGAATTCTTCTGAAATATAAACAGCTGGTCTCCCAAATTGAACACCTTTTTGTAAGGCTAAATCGATTCCTTCACGCTGCCGTTTCCGGATCCGTTCCCGTTCCTCTTCAGCCATCCAGGAAAGGATCTGCAAAACCAAGTCCGCAATAAATGTCCCCATACTATCTTTGTACTGGGTCGTATTCAATAACGGCATATCCAAGACCACAATATCGGCTTCAATGTTTTTCGTGAGATCATTCCATTCCTGGAGAATCTCTTCTTTGTTCCGGCCAAACCGATCCAGTGAATGGATATACAAAATATCTCCTTTGCGGATAACCCGTTTGAGCAGCTGATAATTCGCCCGTTCGAAATTCTTGCCACTTTGCTTGTCCAGATAAATGTCCCGTTCAGTGATGCCCATTTTCCGCATGGCATCCAATTGACGGCCTTCGTTTTGATCTTTGCTGCTGACACGTATGTAACCAAATTTGCGATGTTCCATAATTCACCCCATAAATTGATTCTTTCTTCTGATTATACCCGAAAACCGTTCGTAAAAGTATGTGCAAATAGGCGAACGTTCGTAAAATGTTTAGATACGTTTACGAACGCTCTTTTCGGCTATCGTATATCCTTACAGATATACAAACAAAATGTTTTTGGCAAGCAGAAAATGGTTCTTACGTGAAGTTGGTGATGAAGTTTGCCTCCTTCTATTAGCTTCAGTCTTAATTTTTTCGCAATAAAAATTATAGACGGTAAAGAACTCGTTTCTCCAACAAATGAAGATGAGCTCTGCCATACGTCATCCGCTTAATCATCTTTAAACGATTGATCTGGCCTTCCAGCAATCCGTTGCTATAAGACAATAAGAGACCGTGCTTCACAGCCTGCAAGTCACTTCGCAGCCGGCGGGCATACTGATAGAATGGCTGGTCTCGAGAAGACAGTTGAGCCGTCAGCCACTTCAGGAAGCCATCATAATCTCTCGCCTGGATAACCCGACGGTACTCCTGGACAAGCTGATAAAGCGGTTCGATTGCCGGATATAGCTGAAAGATCTTTCTTAACAGACCTACTTCTTCAGCTGTCAGCTCTGCCGCAGGTCTCCAAAGATAAGCGCTCACTTGTCTTCTGGAAAACCGTACGGCTTCTTCCTCGGAGAACCGCAGATTCCGTTTCTTCCGTAACGTTTCCACGACAGTCCGGACAGCGGAATACGTACCGGCATACCCTTGTTCCTGGAGACACTGATAAATCTCTTTTACCGTCTTGCCTTCAGTTTCTAAACGCTGGATTAATGACTGGTACTTATCTGTCGGCCGCCTCCTTACACGGCTAGCGGAAGGGGGACTGGTCATCCGTATGTACTTCTGAACAGTCCGCCAATTTAGTTCATACTCCCTGGCCAGTCTTGAAATACGTTTACCTTTTTTATATGCTTCCTGGATTTCCAGAATTAACTCCCACTTTTGTTTCTGCCGGTCTTTCGCCCGTTTTTCTGATAGGTTCACCGGCACCTCTGCAGAGCTTTCACACGGCAACGACCAGGAAATCACTGACGGAATAAGCGGTAGTAACAACAAATCCAACTGTTTCTTGGCATTACAGATGAAGTGCCAGCGGTCGTAGACCTGGAGAATAGACCGGTTCGCTTCCGTGATTCCTTGCCGGAAAGCGGTAAAACCATCCCGGCTGACTAGCAGGACTTCGGGTCGGGTTTTGAGCCATGTTGTAATCGTCTCTGGGAGTCGATCGGGCAATAGCGCAATCGGTTGGCGAGACTCAAGATCGCAGATAAGTGTTCCGTACGTATGACCTTTTCGGAAAGCGAAATCATCAAGCCCTAAGAAAGGGAGACACCGTCGGTGTTACTTCTGTCCGATGAACCAGTTCAAGCAGGGCATCATGGCTGATCGGAATCTGCAGGGAATAGGCTACTTTTTCGGCCGTCAGGCAGCTGGGTGAAAAAGCGATTTTCCGCAAAGCCTGTTCGGTCCGGTCTGTCCGCCGGCGATTTATGGAGATTCCATCGAATCTCTCCGTGAAGATCCGAACAGGACAGTCCTCTTGGTCACAAAACCATTCTCTTGTCAAAATACAAAGTTCTACAGCCCGGCCACTGATTGGGAGGTCCTGGACTTTACGCGAATATCGGCTATGGGGCCGGGAACTGAGAGCGGAACAGGCAGGGCAGTGTGAAGAAGTTCATGTGCTTTTGACAAACAAGTTGTAAACGTCATCGTGCATCGAAACGCAGAAGAGCTTAAGGGAAGGATCTGGAGATGGCCAAGCGATGTTATGCATAGCTGCGCGCTCCTTTTTTCTTCATTATACTACCGTAAGGATTAAAAATTCCTTCACCAACTTCACGTAAGAACCATTTCTAGAATGCCATAGACAAACAAAACTGACTATGGCCACGATGTAGTCCTTGTCGAATACAACAAATAGAATTATATCATTAGCCGAAAACTAAGGAATGCACTAGTTCATCAGCCCATGCGTTAAGCATGAATGAATAGTGTAGTTCGTCGGATAGGCATAAGTAAAGCATCCAGTTGGACCGTGAAAGAAATCCTACATCTATTGGGATCTTGTACGCGACGGTTTCTTACAAAGCCTGTTTTTGATTAGCAGACAAATTTGGTGGTTTTCCGGTTGAATCCCCAACGAAACCCGGCAATACCGCTTTTTGATAGGCATCGACGTAGTTCGAGACCGTAAGCGAACTACGTCAGATGATTTTTGCAATCTCTGTTTCGGGATAGTCTTTTTTTAGAGAAGAAGCGCCTGGTATCACTCATAAGAGCGGCGGTCCTGAGCCGATTTTCTCACTTCCTCCAATTCACGGATAGGTTGGTCATCGTTCATCGCACTCGATTCTTTCGGGTAAACTTTATTTTCTATTTACCTGAAAGGATAATTTTTTAAAAATTTAGTTCAGCTTATTTAATCTTTTATTTTGAGTGGCAAGTTATAAGCGCCCCCAATGTCTTTTATTCGCCCCTTTATGTTTTATTTTCATATAAGCCCATAATTTCCAGTCACAAACTCTCCATATTTTCAGAGGCCAATCAAATTGACTTTGGTAATTAATAATTTTATGATTTAACGTATGACCAATAAGTCACCATTCGTGACCAACTAGTTGAAAGGAAGGGTTCGATGGACAAAAAACAGGAATTGATGAATGCGGCGGTACACCTTTTTTCCATTAAAGGTTTCCATCAGACATCGGTTCAGGAAATCGCCCATACTGTGGATATTTCAAAAGGTGCGTTCTATAAGCATTATGATTCCAAAGAGAGTTTGCTGGTGAGCATTCTCAAACGGTATCAGGCGGAGACGCTTGAAGGGTTGGAGCATTTGGAAATCTCAGAAGACCTTTCGCCGAAGGAAGCGTTTGCGAAGAAATTGGCGTTTGAGTTGGAAAGCATTTTAGGCGAACGGGATTTCTTCATCATGGTGTTCAAGGATATGCCGACCGATGGCAATGAGCAGCTGACGTCCTTGCTGCAGGAGATGCGAAGTTCTTCTTCGAAATTCCACAAAACGATGCTGCTGGAAGCATTTGGACAGGAAATCGAACCATTCCTAGAAGATTTGACCACTGTTGTCGAAGGGATTTTGAAAGAATATATGATTACGACCATTCTGGAAAACCGTCAGTTGTCCACCGATAAATTGAGCCGCTTCATCGCTTCTTCTGTAGAAGCGATTACGATGCAGCTCGAGTCGATGGAAGCCGTTTTTACGGAGAAGAGCGAGAATGGCTTTTCGATGGACAGCCTTTTCGCCGATATGGAAACGAAAATCAAGCTTTATTCAAAAAATACTGCCCAACGGCTGGCATCACTGGATTTATTGCGCCAGGAACTGCAGCAGGATGAGCCACGTGAGTTTCTAATCGATGCGCTGGCTGATTACCTGTCGCAGGAAAAACAAATTGAAAAAGAAGTTCTTCTATTGAAGAATCATCGCTGAGGAGTGTCCTAGTTGAAGAAGATTATCGATTTTTCATTAAAGAATAAGTTCGCCATCTGGATCTTGACCATCATGGTCGTCGTGGCCGGACTTTACGCAGGATTGACGATGAAACAAGAGTCAATTCCGAACATTACCGTGCCGGCAGCGACAGTTATCACCGTTTACCCGGGTGCTGCGCCGGATGAAGTGATGGACGAAATCACTGTTCCATTTGAACAGCGCATTCAGAACATGAATGGCGTTGAACTTACAACGTCGACATCGATGGCAAATGCTTCGATCATCCAGATTCAATATGATTTTGATGTGGATATGGATGAAGCCGTAAGGGAAGTGGAAGATGCCCTTTCACAAATTGAAATTCCCGATAGGGCAGAAGATCCAACCGTTGACCGCATCAGCATTGATGCGTTCCCGGTTCTGACGCTGAGCATCTCCGATCCGGACCGTTCACTGGAAGAATTGACGGACGTTGTTGAAGACGATGTGCTGCCGCAGCTTGAAGGCGTTGCTGGATTATCCGACGCGCAGATTTCCGGTCAGCGGATACAGAAAGTAACGATGAATTTCAATGAAGAACAGATGGCGCAGTACGGTCTGACTGAAGAAACAATCCAACAATTGATTCAAGGTTCGAACCTTACTTTCCCGATCGGCTTGACCGAGTTTGGCGGCGAAGTGAAAAACCTGGTCATTGACGGCAATATCACAACAGTCGATGATCTTCGCAATCTGCAGATTCCGGCGATTCCGCAACAGGCACAGGCGCCTGGCGCTGGAGCGCCTGGTGAAACACCAGTGGCTCCTGACCAGACACCGCAAGCTCCTCCGACGGAAGCGCCGGCTGCTCCACAGACACCTGCCGTTGCCGGCATACCGACAGTAGCTCTCAGCGAACTGGCTGAAATTGAAGTCGTCAGCGAAGCGGAATCGATTTCCCGCACAAACGGTGAAGAATCGATCGGCATTCAAATTATCAAGTCGCCTGATGCCAATACGGTGGATGTCGTCAATGATGTTAAGGATATCGCTTCAGAAATCGAAAACGCTTTGGCATTGACGGTGGATATCACATTTGACCAGGGCGAGCCAATCGAGAAATCGGTTGAGACGATGCTGAGCAAAGCCCTGTTCGGTATTTTATTCGCAGTGATCATTATTCTCCTGTTCCTGCGCAGCTTTAAAACAACGTTCATCTCGATCATTTCGATCCCGCTTTCCCTGCTGATTGCGATTTTCCTGTTGAACCAGATGGATATCACATTGAACATCATGACACTCGGTGCATTGACCGTCGCAATCGGGCGGGTCATCGATGATTCGATTGTCGTGATTGAAAATATTTATCGCCGCATGGCATTGCCGGGTGAAAAACTGCGCGGCAAGGAATTGATCCGTTCGGCAACAAGCGAAATGTTCCTGCCGATCTTCTCATCTACAATCGTTACGATTGCAGTATTCCTGCCGCTTGCATTAGTCAGCGGGCAAATTGGCGAATTATTCCTGCCATTTGCACTCGCAGTCGTATTCGCATTATCCGCTTCCCTGCTCGTCGCAATCACGATTGTTCCAATAATGGCGCATTCGATGTACGGCAAGCAATTGCAGAACCTTTCTGCCAATGAAACCAAGGAACACAAGCCAGGCAAATTGGCTGCCGGCTACAAGCGCGTGCTGGAATGGACGTTGAACCATAAAATCGTCACATTCGGCGGAGCTTCGATTTTATTGATTGCAAGTTTCTTCATTGTACCGATCATTGGCGTCAGCTTCCTTCCGGAAGAAGAACAGAAAATGGTCATTACGACGTATTCGCCGGGACCGGGCCAAACCCGTGAATCTGTCGAAGCCGTTGCATCTGATGCAGAGGCGTTAATCGACGGCCGCGAAGGTGTAACAACCTATCAATACTCACTCGGCGGAGAAAATCCGATGGCCGCAATGGGCATGGGCGGCGGAGACAATTCCGCGCTGTTCTTTGTTGCCTATGAGGATGATTTTGAAGGATTTGAAGATGAAACAACGAATCTGATCGATGAATTAAATGCACAGACTGAAGAAGGCGAATGGAACAACATGAATTTCGCAGCCATGGGTGCCAGCGGATTTGAGCTATTCGTCTACGGAGATAATTTAGAAGATATTCAGGCAGCCATTGATGATATCCAGCCTTTATTGGAAAATCATGAAGGTCTTGAAAACACTGAATCGAGCCTGTCAGAAGCATATGACCAATATACATTGGTTGCCGATCAGGAAACATTGGCGCAGAACGGACTGACCACTGTCCAAATCGGCATGGCACTCCGCAGCACTGGAGAAGCTCCGGTTCTGACGACCGTTAAAAATGACGGCCAGGATATCAATGTCTATATCGAAACAGAAGAAACCGAATACAGCGGAATCGACGATGTCACTGCCATCCAGCTTCCGACAGCGCTTGGCACAACCGTTGAAATCGGCGAGGTCATGGAAGTAGTGGAAGGAAAAGCGTCCGACACAATCAGCCGCCGCGACGGTCAGATGTACGCCTCGCTCAGCGCTGACGTGATCGGAAATAACGCTTCTGAAATTACGGCTGAAATTGACGGGCAAATCGACGAAATCGATTTTCCAAGCGGTGTTTCCATTGACCACGGGGGTGTGGCGGAACAAATCAACGAGTCCTTTACGCAGCTTGGCCTTGCAATGCTTGCAGCCATCGCGATTGTCTACTTCGTGCTTGTTCTAACATTCGGCGGCGCACTCGCACCGTTCTCCATCCTGTTCTCGTTGCCGTTCACAGTCATCGGTGTACTGGTAGCATTATGGATTGCCGGCGAACCGTTGAGCGTATCCGCATTGATCGGTGTCTTGATGCTGATCGGCATCGTGGTAACCAATGCAATCGTCCTGATCGACCGCGTCATCCACATGGAAAAAGCCGGCATGACAACACGTGAAGCCTTAATCGAAGGCGGTGTAACCCGATTGCGCCCAATCCTGATGACGGCACTTGCCACAATCGGCGCCTTGATCCCGCTGGCCATCGGTGCAGAAGGCGGCGGCCTGATTTCTAAAGGCCTCGGCATCACCGTAATTGGCGGCCTGACAAGCTCAACCCTTCTGACATTGGTCATCGTACCGATTGTTTATGAAGTGACAGCGAAGTTCAGACGGAAAGAATTTAAGTAAGAGAGAGTTTGGAAAGAGTTTAAGTAATGGTGGAGATTGAAAAAATTGATCAAAAATCGATAGGTAAAAGAGCTGAATTGACCAAGCGCCCATTAGAATACAGAATGCTGGTCAAAGCCGGGTTAGAGACTGCCCAAAAACGGACGATTAACGAAAATTTTCTATATAAGTTGAATTAAAGAAACATACTCAAAGGCGCACGCAAAGCCGATCAATCACTTCTTCCAATCGCTCGCTGATGTACTGGATGAATTCCCGCACTTTCAGCTTAATCTTACGAACATCCGGGAAGAAGACATTGTTAATGACGGATTCCTTCAGCCATTTCCAGAGGCCTTCCGTCAGGTTCAGTTGGGGGCTGTAGGGCGGCAGGAAGACAAGCCCCAATCGGTCCCGGTTCTCTTCCAGAAACGGCTGGATCAGCTTCGCGTGATGGATTCGGGCATTGTCCAGAACCACGGCGATCTTACCCGTTGGGTAAACAGATAGGAGTTTCCTGAGAAAGCGCAGGAACGTCACGGCATCATACCGTTCTTCTTCTGTGCAGAAGACTTCGCCCGTCGCGTAATTTAGCGTGGCGATGAGCTTCACGCCTTTGTGTTGGCCGTGAGTGGGGATGAACCGCTGTTCCCCTTTTCTGAACCACGTCCGCCCGATTGCCTGGTAATCTCGGATCATCGACTCATCCTCGAAGAGGAGATGGTCGATCTCTTCAGCCATCAGCTTTTTTTTAGCGCTGGAAACGTCTTTTCCTTGAATTCCCGCTGCTTTTCCGGATCGGCTTTCTCCAGCGTATACGTCGGCCGTGTATTGGAGAGCCCCTGCCTGCCCAACAGAATCGACATACCGCGCAGGGAATAAGAGACGCCCCATCTGTTTTTCGCGTATTCGGCAGCCAGTGCGAGTGTCCAGTTGTAGCGGGCGCTGAAGCCGACATCGGCCGGTGTCCGGGTGGCAATCGTCTCCGCCAGCTCTTCCTGCTGTTCTGCCGTCAGTTTCGGTTTCTTTCCAGTGGAATGGCCAAGGGCCAGTCCCTCGATGCCGCCTGCCAGATAAGCGGACAAGTAAGAACTGACGGCCTGGCGGCGCCGGCCGATGATCCGGCCGGCTTCCTCCATTGTCTCGCCCTCCAGGACAAGACGGACAGCCAGATATCGTTCGTAAAGCCGGCGGTCTTTCGCCTGGTTCATGGCTTCCTGCAGTTCGCTCAGCTGATCCTGTTTTTCCATATTCGATCATCCTTTCAGGTATTAACAGTATACACCTGATTGCTGGATGTTCGAAACATTAAATCAACTTATATAGATTGAAATTTTGAAAAAGATAAGCGTTATACAGTTTTTCTGTTAGAACCGAAGGAAATAGAGAAATAAGATAAATTAACCTAATTAGCGGTTATCCAATACTGTGAAATTTTTTCGTAAAAAAGGAAGAATCTTATTTTCGGTTAACATATGACCGCTTATCAGAAGCTATTTAAATACGAAGGGGGAAGATGCTGATCGAAGCGCGGTGGCCCGGCCGGTTCCAGTCCGGCATCATGGACAAGGGCTACGATTACAAGGCGATCTATGAGCAGCTGCGCCGGATGGAACTCCAGGCGGTGATCGCCTACAATCCGCGTCAGGAAGGAGAAGTGCTCGGTTTCGATGAGCACTTCGCGCCAACATGTGTCCGGGAACACGCGACAGTTACGATACGAAGTATGAAACCTTAAATACACCAGACCGCACGAGTGCGCCACCTGTCCGCCGCGGGATGATTCCCTATGTCAGAAAGTCTATAATAAGATCAAAAGGTCGATCGACCTTCGCAAACATACTGTGCCGGCCAGAAGTTCCGTGAAATGGGATGTCCTGTATAAAACACGTGGCGCTGTCGAACGGGTCAACGCTTACTTGAAGCAGAACTTCGATTTGAATAACGTCCGGCATCGCACCGGCAAGAAAGCAAAAATTCATTTTCAATTGATCACACTTGTCTACAATGCATGCCGGCTGGCAGCCGATCGGCTGAAACTGGCCGGTACGGTGAACAGGATCGCTGCCTGATTCGAATCCAGCTAAAGAAGCTGCTCCTTTTTCATCTGAACGGAACGGGAATTTGCGAGACTCCTGCGGAATAACTGGCAGGCAAGATTCCGCCGCACGGAATGGGCGGTGAGGCTTGCCGGCCAGTCCGCGGAAAGCGAGCGGGTTTCCGTCCAAGGAGTGAAGGATTCCTTAATTCAATCCTATTTTCAGAGGAAAAATGGACAGGAAAGCCGTCTGCGCTTTTTTAAATAGGCGATTTATGAAATTAGCTCGTCTAACTGGAATTTATTCCATTCAACGTTTAAAATCCGACAGTTGGGGAACAGATGGATAAGAAAAATAAATTGTATTTTATACCACGGGAAATTTTTCAGCGAAGGAGCGGACGATGTATATGAAGACACGCAGATTGGGGCAGGACGGTCCGGAAGTTTCGGCGATTGGGCTCGGGTGTATGGGGATGTCGGACTTTTATGTCGGTCGTGATGACCAGCAATCAATCGAGACCATCCATACGGCAATCGATTTGGGAATCACGTTTTTTGATACGGCGGATATGTATGGTCTCGGCGAGAACGAAAATCTCGTGGGTGAGGCATTGAAAGGCAAGCGAGATCAAGTGGTGCTGGCCACGAAGTTCGGGGTCGTGCGCGGTGCGGATCAGTCGTTCCAAGGCGTCAATGGCCGTCCGAAGTATGTGAAAGAGTCATGTGATAAAAGTCTGCAGCGCCTGGGCGTGGACCATATTGACGTGTACTACCAGCACCGGGTGGATCCGGAAGTGCCGATTGAAGAGACGGTCGGTGCGATGGGCGATTTGATGAAGGCAGGGAAAGTACGTTACCTAGGCTTGTCGGAAGCGGATTCAGAGACGATTCGACGTGCGCATAAGGAGCATACCATAACGGCACTGCAAACGGAATATTCGTTGTTCAGCCGCGACGTGGAGGATGATATTCTCGACACGGCGCGCGAGCTCGGCATCGGTTTTGTACCTTACAGCCCGCTCGGCCGTGGGTTTCTGACGGGCCGATTCCAAAAGATTGAAGACTTCCCGAAAGACGATTATCGGCGCCATTCGCCGCGCTTCCAAGGTGAGAATTTTAATAAAAACCTGAAGGTCGTCGAAAAAATTGAGCAATTGGCGAAGCAAAAAGAGGTAACGCCTGCACAACTCGCACTTGCCTGGCTTTTGGCGCAAGGCGAGGATATCATACCAATTCCAGGGACGAAGAAGGAAAAATATTTAAGGGAAAATATTGGAGCGCTCGATTTCACGTTGTCACAGAGCGAACTGGATGAAATTGATGAAGTGGCACCGCAAGGTATCGCTTCAGGTGATCGTTATTGAAGGCGTTTTATTGCCTAAACAAAAACCGGATTCGGGCATGTGCCTTTGATGGGCTAACCTAAACTAATGGGACACAATAAAACACCTTCGAGATGATACACTGGAAACAGGTATAGAAATCGGAGGTGTTTTTGCATGGGCAAAAACGTGTATTCAAGCGAAGTGAAACGGGCCGTCGTCAAGGACAAATTGAGCGGTCAATTGACGACAAAGGAAGTCATGGAGAAGCATGGCATCAAAAATGAATCCCAAATTAAGACGTGGATGAGATGGTATCGGGCAAATGAGCTGTATCGCTTTGACCAGCCGATCGGTAAGCGGTATACGTATGGACACGGACCTGAAAACACAGGCGAAGATGAAAAACGGAGCAGGCAGATCGCTAACTTGAAAATGGAGAACGAAATCCTAAAAGAGTATTTGGAGATGGAAAAGGAATAGAAAGGAGATTAGGTGCATGGAATGGATTTATTTAGTGGCCGGCATTGGCCTATTGCTGTTCGTGACGATAGATGTTTTCTGGACGACGCTTTGGGTCGACGGAGGAGCCGGGCCCATCTCCAGCCGATTATCGAGATTCTTATGGAAGATGACGAGAGGAATCAGCAGGGGTCATCCTTTGCTGCTCAGTCTGGCAGGACCGGCCGTTTTGGCCATCACACTCTTAATGTGGATTGGGTTACTATGGCTCGGATGGCTGCTGGTTTTTTCCGGGGATATCCATTCAGTGGTTGATACACGCGATGACAAGCCAATCAACTGGAGTGAGCGGGTTTATTTTACGGGATACGTCGTATTCACGCTTGGCGTTGGCGATTATGTTCCAAGAGAGGGTTTCTGGCAAGTGGCCACCGCAGCTGCATCAGGAAACGGCTTTTTGTTTCTGACGCTTGGTGCCACATACACACTATCCATTCTCAATTCGGTCATACAGCAACGTTCGTTTGCTTCCAGTATTACCGCAATTGGCAAATCGGGAAGTGAATTTGTGAGAAACACGTGGAATGGCAACGATTTTTCCGATATTAATTTGCTGTTAAGTTCCACTTCTTCACGACTCAGCACCCTGGCCGCACAGCACAAAGCCTATCCGGTTCTGTACTACTATCACTGTCCACAGGACGAACAAGCTGCATCAGTTGCAGTTACTGTCCTCGATGAAGCACTGACAATTCTTCGATTCGGCGTTCCCGAGCCGTATCAGCCGAATAGGGTATTGATTCAAGAAGCAAGATCAAGTATTGAAGGCTACTTGGATGCACTTTCACCCCGGCTCATTAAAACAGCTGGACAAGTTCCAGCCATCGCTAATTTAGACGATATTCGGATTTTCGGTTTGCCGACGATGACCGATAAAGAATTTAAAGCAGAAGTTGAACAACTTCAGGGACGCAGAAGAAAACTTCTCAGTGCCCTCGAATCCGACGCGCGACAATGGCCTTCTGTGCAAACAGTCGGTACGTGAATATAACGAGGCCTGTTTTGTTATCCTTTTCCTTATGTTTTGCTTTCTTCTACAGGTGTATTAAAGACGGAGCAGCAGTTCTTTAAGTGAGGTCTTTCTGTTTCGTTCTCTTCATCTGTACTCGCGATTAGAAGGACTATTTCGGATGAAACTTCGGTTGTTTCTTTGCTGATTATCAAGAATAATTGATTGAGGATTATCGTGTTCTCCCGCATAGAGAGATTCTCTTCATTCTGCAATTCTTTGGGATGACTAAAGAATCAGCGGATTTCGTCTATCTATTGAAAGGTTCGAATTCAAATCCTCTATCTATAGAGAGGAGAAAGTGCATTTCTGCAGGAGGATTCTAATGGAACAATTTTATGAAACGATGAAAGCGTTTATTGACAGTGCCGGCTGGTTCGCTCCCGTTCTTTTTATTCTGCTGCATCTCATCCGACCACTGCTGTTTCTGCCCGTCGTTGTCGTATGCATCACCGGGGGCGTGTTGTTCGGCTTTGTCAAAGGAGTGCTGCTGTCTTATATCGGGCTGTCTATCCTCGCCCTAAGTACGTATTGGATGGTTGATCAGTCTCCGAAATTCAAAGCGAAGATCGATCGCCTCAAGGAAAAATTTATGCACGATAAAACGATTTCCCTCGGTCAGGTCATGGTATTGCGAGTCATGCCGTTCGTCAGTTTCAATCTGCTTAGCGTGTATTTAATGGAAATGACGAAATCATATAAGGAGTATGCGCTGTATTCACTTCTCGGGCTGATTGCACCGGCCGTTTTATACACGGCGTTCGGTAATGCGATTTCTACTCTGTCGTGGCTTACCATGCTGCTTTTGCTCCTCGTTCTGGTTACCGTTTACTTCTTCGTCGGCAAAGTGCATAAATCACGTACAACTGCTGATTAACCAAGTACCGGTAGAAGTGATCGTTCTCTTGAGTTTGTTTCCCCTGCGTCTTCCTCTTCTTGACGGGAATCGAAAGGAGAATCTGCTGTATGTTGGTAAAATTTCTGCCAAGAGAAATAAGGAAATATTTTCGGATGTCCCGGCGGCAGCGGAAGCATGAAATACACCAGTCACTTTGGTTTAAACCACTGGCGTATGTCATGGCAGCTGCCGTCCTTGCAATTATCACGCTCTTTATCGATATGCAAGTTGATCTCTCCGTACGCGCCAGCTTCTTTGCCTTCAATCATGAAACGACCCGGACGCTGGTAAGTACACTGATCGCTTCGATTTTGCTGCTGAGCGCGTTTACGTTAAACATCCTGCTGGTATTTCTGACTACATTAAGCAGTCAGTTTTCACCGCGCATGCTGCAGGATTTTATTGCCACAAGAGAGACCCAGCATTTCGTCGGCCTATTCAACGGCAGTTTTATCTACGTGCTGCTCCTGTTTTTATTCATGAATAATTTCCGGCAGGATGAATTTGTCCTTGTTCCGCTGCTGACGGTGTTTATGACGTTTAGCACGGCCATTATCTTCCTTTTTTTCATTAATCACGCCATCTATTGGATGCAAGTGCATAATATCACGTGGAATATGCGGCTTATCTCCGAAGAGATTATCCAAAAAAACCTGACAGAAGATATGGAAAAACTGAAAGTAGTGAAAGCAGGAGATCTTAAAGAAGAGCTCCGGAAACACGCAAAGATAGTGAAAGCACCTGCGGCTGGCTACATTCAGCTTGTTGATTTTCAAGGCATGGTCAGCGCGGCACAGAAAGACGATATAATCCTTGCACTCCACGAACGGATAGGCGATTTCATGCTGGCCGGCAACCCATTGTTTTCCTACTGGGGACCAGGGGCTGACAAAGTGGATGAAGAAGCGTATACGAAATTCTTTGCATTCGGCAATAAAGAAACGGAAATCCAGGACAATTATGCGGCGATGAGCAAGTTGGCAGAAGTGGCTATCAAATCGATCAACAACGGGGATCCCCGTTCGGCTATCAATGCCATCTATCAGCTGGCTAACTTGATGCGGGCCATTGACGAGCACATTACATTTACACCATATCTTGCTGATTCAGACAAGCAGGTCCGGGTGATTACCCGAGAGCAGCATTTTGAAGGCGCGCTATATAGAGGTTTCGGAATGATCCGGCATTATGCGAAAGGTGATCTTCCGATTATCATTGAAATTGTATCTGCCCTTCGAATGTTGGCTCAGTCATCGAATCCGATTCGCCATACCGACATTTGGCGTTTCGCTGAGAACACAATCGAAAATGTATCACAGGAAATCATCTATGATATTGACCGCGATTTGTTACTGGAAAAACTAGATCTGCTTGCAAATGCAACAGGGAATGGAACAGAGTACGAGAAGCTGAAAAAAGCGATCGGGCAGAAAAAGGCGTGATAGGAAAACTTGTGAAGTTCCAGACCCGGAACTTCATTTTTTAATGCCGCTTGTTCTAATCTCCATCTCATTCACAAAAGGGTGCGAGAACAAGGACGAAGTCGCACGAGTGAAATTCTGTCAGGTTAGATGGCTGCGATTCCTGAAAGTTCATTAACATGCAGGCAAATCGGGTAAACAGTAAAGATGGAAAGACAAGGAATGGACTCACCAAATAATTCAGGAAACGAATCGATCAAAAGAGGTGACCGATAACATGAAATTGGACGAAATTTTTCAAAATCAAAAGGCAGATAAACGGGCAGCTTGGCAGGAAACTGCAATCGGAAGTTACGGTATGGCCGCCAGTGCCGTAAAAGAAGCGACCGAAGTTGGAGAACAGGTGTTGAAAGATGGCGGGAATGCGGTTGATGCCATCATCGCCATTCAATTCGCATTGGCGGCAGTCGAGGGGATGGACACGGGCATCGGCGCCAGCGGCTTTATCACCGTCTATGACAGTGAACGGAATGAAACAAAAGTGATTAACGGGCACAGCCAAGCACCAGCTGCCGTGGAGCCGGAACTGTTTCTTGATGAAGAAGGGAATGTGGTGCCTTTCCTGGAACGGTCCACGAAAGCCGCAGCGGTGGGCATACCGGGCATTATGAAAGCAATAGAGTTGGCGCATGAGCGTTATGGCACACTGCCGCTTGAACGGCTGATCAATCCGGCCATCAAGCTGGCAGAAGAAGAATACGAAGTGAAATTCCTCTGGGATCAGGCGATTAAGTTCAACCACTTCCGCTTGGGAGAGGAAGCCAAAAAAGTATTTATGCCAGATGGCGTTCCCCTTGTAGAAGGAGACACGGTGACACAGCCGGATCTCACAAACACGTTGAAAATCATTCGGGAAGAAGGATTTGCGTCCGTCTACGAAGGAAAAATCGCAGACGCCATCAGTGAGACCATCCAGGCGCTTGGCGGGCTGATGACAAAAAAAGATCTGGCGAATTACCGGGCTTCGATTGATGAACCGTTATGGAGCAGTTACAAAGAGTTCGATTTTGCATTTCCGGCTCCGCCGAACGCAGGCGGATTCACTGTGGCGCAGTTGCTGAAAATCCTTGAACCGGTTGATTTTAATCAGTACGGCCCCGACTCCTGGGAGAAGTATTATTTGATTGCTGAAGCGATGGAAATTGCCCTGTCGGATAAGAACGCCTATATTGGCGATCCGAATTTCGTGGATATTCCGATGGCCGGCCTGTTGCATCCCGATTATGTAGAGGAACGCCGAAAACTGATCAATTTCAAGGAACACAACGGGGCAATTGATTTTGGGGACCCGTGGAAGTACCAGGAAGGGGAGCCGGGTCGCTTGATTCAGCACGGGACTTCAGATGGCGGAACAGAGACGACTCACTTCACGGCTGTTGACCAATGGGGGAATGTCGCCGCCTGTACGTCCTCGATTGAACGAATGTTTGGATCAGGCATCATGGTGCCTGGGTATGGATTTCTATTAAACAATGATTTAACGGATTTCGATTCGAAACCAGGAACAGTCAATGAGCCGAGAGCCGGAAAGTACCCGGTGAGTTCGAAAGCACCAACGATCGGATTTCATAAGAGAGTCCCTTTTATCACGCTCGGTTCACCCGGGGGATACACGATTGTCGCTTCCGTTCTTCAAGTACTAGTGAATGTCCTTGAATATAAGATGGATTTGAAGGAGGCAATCCGGAAGCCAAGATTGTTCAATGGCCCGAACCAGATTGTACAGGCAGAGGTCGGAATAGGACAAGAAGTCTGGGGAAAACTGGAATCGATGGGATTCGAGGTGGAAAAGGCGGAATCACCTGATATCAGGATTGGTGATGTCCAGGCGATTCTAATTGATTCCTCAACCGGAAACCTTTACGGGGCAGCAGATTCATCACGGCCGGGAGCGGCAGCGGGGCTTTCAGAATCGCCCGATGATTGAATCCTGCTGACGCAGACAATTCACGTGAGGTTCAAAGTCAGACGCATTAATATTTAAAGAGGCTAATGGATGGATTTTAGCAGGATGACTCGACGAAAACTATCAACATTGTTCGGAATCGGAGGGCTATTCATGTATTAGAACAACGAAAGGGGACGAGAGAGGACAGGGGGTGTGTCCTCTCTCGTCCCCAATTGAGCAGCAGAAATAATCGATTCTTTTTGTTATTTTGCAGGAATAGGTGGCGATAGCGAAATCACCTGGTTTGCATTAGCTCCTGTTCCTGAAGAGAACGGATTTAATCTAAAATGGTCGATCGCTTCTCCTATTACCTGTGCTTGCTGTTTCAGTTGAGCATCAGAAAGATCCACAGAATTAATAGAAATATGAGAATCGGCCACCTCAATCACACGTACTGCTTGTTCGTCCAATACCGCCGCAAGCTGCAGGAAGTTCCAGTGGTCTCTCTCGGCAATGGAATTGAAGTGATTATGCCCGTTTACATAGAGTCCAAGCCCTTGTTTTTTACTTAACAATTCCCAGATTGGCACGTCTGGATGAATGCAAAGTTTTTCTTTTTCAAAATTAGTGGTTGTCCCGTGAACCGGATGATGGGCAAACAGAATGAGCGGCAGGTTCCCTGACTGTTCCATGACACTTTCCAGCCATTCCAGCTGCGTTAAATCCAGCGTGCCGCCCCAGTCATCAAAATCCTGTTCTTTTGCTGTATCAATAAAAACCAAAACGGCTGACTCAGTCGGCATGACATGAAATCGCTCTTGCTTCGTAATAGCCAGAACTTCGTCGCGAGCCAGCCCATAAATGTCATGATTACCTAGCACATGCACAAATGGTTTTTCATGGCGTCGGATATAAGAATAGATATCCTCAAGCTCATCCGGCAATCCATAGTTTGTCAAATCTCCAATGGATACATACAAATCAGCAGGAACTGAAAAAAACCGCTCAATAAATGTGTCATAAAATGCCTGCCGATCCTTTTGAATAAACGCATACGTGTCTTTCAACGAGGGATAATGCAAATCTCCTATTACTGCAATTCTCATCTTCATCTGCTCCTCTCTTCCGGCTCTTTATAGTATTGCAGAGGAATATTAACGCGCTATTAAGGGGTTGTAAAACTTTGTAAAAGCACCTCCAGCCAAATGACCTAGAGCTTATACTGAGAGCGTAAGCCATTGAATTCGGGAGGTGCTTCACATGAAGATGAAATGGAATAAAGCAGAACTGATTCGACGCTTGCACCTGCACAAGAAGATTGCAGCGGTGAAAACACCCAAGGGAATTGAAGATGCCTTAGCGAATAAAGAGAGAATCAGTGCGATTTTTTTGCTGACTGGTTCTATTACGACTATCAAAAGATATGTCGACGTTTTTCAAGAGTCTGATGTTCCGGTTTTCATCCACGCGGAGAAAATTGGGGGTCTTCTCTTAAATAATGAGGGATTGGATTTCATATCAGATTTCGTCAAACCATTTGGCATTGTGACAACAAAAGCAACAGTCATTAAAAAAGCCAAAGAACGAAACTTATGCGTCGTACAACGGGTTTTTATGATCGATTCCGAAGTTTACGATAATGTATTGGAAAATAAGAGCGGACTGAATCCGGATATCATTGAAATTATGCCATCGACGTTGCATAGTGTTGTGGCAGCCTACTCCACCCGCATGACAACCCCGATTATTACCGGCGGTTTGTTGTCAACTGTGGAACAGGCCGAGTCGGCCCTTAATTCGGGAGCAATTGCCATCAGCACATCCAACGAAAAACTCTGGACTAAAGATTTATCAGGTTTTTGAGTTGTAAAGCCATTCTTAACGTCCAATTCATACTGGCTTAACAATCGGTTCGTATACTCGAAAGTGAAAAGTAGATAGATTATTGGGTGCACACAGAGAGACCTCAAATAACTTCGCGCTTGCCGCAGGTTTATTTGAGGTCTTTTTCTGTTGCAGACAAAGATGTATCTCATTTTCAAATAAGGGAGGAAGAGAAATGAAAAAATTATGGTTATCGTCCACAGGGCTGGTAATGATGATGGATTTAGCAGCGTGCGGTGGAGGAGTAAGTGAAGGTGCGGCGGAAACAGAAAGATTAAAAGAAAATGCCGTGGAAGCGGCGACTGACAAAGTAGAACTGACATACTGGTATGCATGGGGCGATAAAATCGGAGAAAACAACGAGAACTTGGTCCAGCGGTTCAACGAATCGCAGGATGAAATTCATGTAACAGCGGAATTCCAAGGAACCTACGATGACGTGCATTCCAAAACCCAAGCTGCCTTTGCTGCCGGCAATGCACCGGAAGTAACCCAAAATGAAATTGCGTCAGTTCAGATTTTCGCAAAAAATGGAATGATTGAATCCTTAACGCCATTCATTGAAAATGATTCAGCATTTGATGTAGAAGATTTTGTTTCGGGATTGATGGAGAATTCATATGTCGATGGAGAGATATACGCATTACCTTATTTAAGAAGCACACCGCTTTTGTACATGAACGCAACAATGGCAGAAGAAGTTGGATTGGACCCGGCTGGTCCGGAGACATGGGAAGAGTTTAAAGCGTATGCGGAAGCTTTTACAAATGATGAAGGCAGAGTAGGGATATCGATGCCCGTAAACCTTTGGTTTTATGAAGCCTTCATTGCACAAGCGGGTGGCTCTATGCTAAATGAAGAGGGAACGGAAGTCGCTTTTAATAGCGAAGAAGGCGCAGCAGCCTATGATTTATGGAGAAACATGGCAAAAGCAGGGACTTTGACAGTCCCAACAGGCGATGAGGCGGGTGATAAATCAATTCAGGATTTTGTCAACGGACACGCGGGAATGTTGTTCGCTTCAACAGGGAACTTGTCATATCTGATGGACATTGCAGAGGAAAAAGGATTTGAGTTGAATACCTACTTCCTTCCAAAAGGAGAAGAAGCAAAAGTGCCAACCGGTGGCGCAAACCTGGTCATGACAAGTGGTTTGGATGAAGAGCATCAACAGGCAGCATGGGAATTCATCAAGTTTATGATGGCCAAGGAACAGACAGTATATGCATCCGAGTATACGGGATATCTGCCGGTTCGAAAATCAGCGATGAATTCTGAAGCGATGCAGGCATTGTACGAAGAGAAACCGCAGTTTAAAGTGGCTGTCGACCAGCTGAAAAATGCAACAGGTCGCCCGATGGTCGAGGGATATCCAGAAGTGGTGAAAATTCTCGCGGATGAAATGACGCGGGGAATCCTGGATGAAACTTTGACTACTGAAGATCTGTTGAATGTGGCCGCCGAAAAAGCAAATACAATAATCAAATAAAAAAATATTATGATAAAAGGGAGGGCCTCGGAAGGTACTTCCTTTTGTTAAAGGAGGCAGTTCAATGCAGTGGCTAAAAGAGATTAATGTAGTGATCTTCGATTTGGACGGAACGCTCTATCAGGATTATTCCTTCTTAGAACGCTACATTTCTAAGATGATGACCGACAGATATTCCAATATAGAGATTGCAGAAACTATTAGATGGGCATATGACGTCTTGGAAGGCAAAAAAGCGATTAAGTTGGGGTTCCTCTACGATTCAGAGAGCCTGCTATTTTATAGTCAGCAAAATCTGAAGCCTGTATCTTCCTTCAACTGGGAAGGATTGGAAACCGCAATGCAAGTGAATGAAAAATCCCGATTGGTCTATATTGGAGACCCTTGGGGAATCGCCCATCTTGTAGCGAAAAAAAAGGAAATTCCACCATCTGTCGGGGTGAAGGCATTTTATGATGTGCGGGCAGAAATGTTAACAGAAGCATATTGCATCAGTAAGCGAACGGATTTATTTGAAGAAATCCAGAAGCTGGAAAATAAGCATCTCATTTTGATGACGAATTCACCGTTACCGACCGGTCAAGAATTCGTTGACTTTCTGGAGATCAACGACACCTTTGATGAGTTTTTCTACAATGGAAAAAAGCCGAGGGGCATTGAAATGCTGCTGGAAAAGTTAACAGAACAAGGGTATCAGCCTCACGAAATATTATCCATCGGGGATCATCCCCGGAATGATTTGTATCCAGTCCATAGAGCAGGCGGGCATACTTGCCTAATCAGTCAATATGCGCATGAGGACACGACCGCGTGGTCTGCTTCGGTAAAATCCGTTGACGGGTTGGTGAGTTTAATCAAAAAAATGAATGAATCAGAGATTCAAAACAGAAAGGAAGAGGGCTATGGCTGAAATCAGGCTCGAAAACATCTCAAAAGTCTTTGGTGAAAATCTTGTCGTTGATGATGTTTCATTGACCATCCAAGATGGCGCATTTGCTGTTTTGGTCGGTCCATCGGGGTGCGGGAAATCAACCATACTGCGAATGCTTGCCGGCTTGGAACAACAGACCTCTGGCAATGTATGGATCGGCGATAAGATGGTTAATGACATTCCGCCAAGCAAACGCGATATTGCCATGGTGTTCCAGAATTATGCCCTATATCCAACGATGACCGTAAAAGGAAATATTGAATTTGGATTGATGAACCGCAAAGTACCAAAAAAAGAAAGGCAGCGGATAGTCGAGGAGATTGCTGCAATTGTCGGATTGACTGATCATTTGAATAAAAAACCGGATAAATTATCCGGCGGGCAAAGACAGCGTGTAGCATTGGCCCGGGCGATGGTCAAAAAACCGAAGGTCTTTATTTTCGATGAACCCTTGTCTAATCTCGACGCGAAGTTACGCACCCAGATGCGGACAGAATTGATAGAGCTGCATAAAAAACTGGGCACTACATTTGTCTATGTAACGCACGATCAAGTCGAGGCCATGTCCATGGGGGATGAAATCATCATCCTAAACCAAGGCGTCGTGCAACAGAAAGATACACCGAGCAATGTGTACGGCAATCCCCGTAATACGTTTGCGGCGGAATTCATCGGGCAGCCGCCTATGAACGTTTTTAAACAATCGGCATTTGATGAAATGCTTGGAGCGGTTTCTGACGACGTGCGCTTTATTGGCTTCCGACCTGAACACGCCGGCATTTCAGTGACAGCTGATTCATTACCGCACACCATCGTACTTGAGAGCGAAATTTTAACTGTGGAACCCTTGGGGGCGGAAACCATATACAAGGTGAAGAATGACATCGGCACCATGAATGTGAGAAGCTTCGATGCGCCGTTGCTCAACCAAAACCGGTGTTTTATCTCCATTCGGTTAGAAAAGTTATATTTTTTCGATGGACGAGGAACTGCGGTGATGGCTATGGAGATATCGAGGACAAAGGAGGCGGCACTTAATGGCATTGGTTAAAGTGGCGCTGGATACAGAAAAACGAACAGCAGGGAAGCAACGGATGTGGTCATGGGAGAAATTGCGACCCTACGCTATGATTTCTCCTGCAATCGTTATTTTCTCCTTATTTTTCCTTTATCCGATTGGTTATATGATTTTTTTAAGTTTCCATGATTGGAATTTCATCAGTCCAACAAAAGAATTTGTCGGGACGGCAAACTTCACGTATCTTGCAACAGATACTGAATTTCGGGAAGTGGTTAGAAACTCTTTTATCTACACTTTTTTCGTGGTGTTTCTGACAATTGGCCTTTCACTGCTTGTTGCGCTATGGCTAAATCGGAGTGGAGCCATCTATTCTTTCATGCAAGCTTCGATTTTTAGCCCACATATCATTTCCCTAGTCTCTATTTCGATGTTATGGATGTGGATCATGGATACGGATTACGGCTTGCTGAACTGGTTGCTGAGTTTATTCGGCATTGAGGCGGTCCCTTGGCTGACAAGCCCGGATTACGCGCTGGCGGCGTTAATACTGGTTGCCGTCTGGAAAGGACTCGGATTTAACACTTTAGTATTCATTGCGGGTCTGCAGAGCGTTCCAAGAGATTTATACGAGGCAGCCGAGCTCGACCAAACACCACCATGGAGAAGATTTTGGCGAATCACAGTACCGATGCTGTCTCCAACGTTGTTCTTCCTGACTATTATCGGGGTCATCAATTCATTTCAGGTATTCGAAACGATTAATTTGATGACATCCGGAGGTCCGATTAACTCAACCAATACCTTTGTCTATTACATTTATGAGTACGGTTTCCGATTCTTCAAAATCGGCTATGCTTCCGCAGCGGGCGTTGTATTGCTGGTTGTTCTTGCAATACTTACAGCCGTTTACTTTCAAGTGCTGAGCAAGCGTGTACATTACCGATAGGAAAGCGAGGGAAAACAGATGAAAGCTTCACCCATTACCCGAGTTATAAATGGGTTTGGTCTTGTCCTCTTATTCATCATTTTTGCCATGCCTTTTGTCTGGATGGCCAGCACCGCTTTTAAATCGCTCGGTGAAACACTGACTTTTCCGCCGGTATGGATTCCTGAAACGCTGCTGTGGGAGAACTTTGCGCAGGCCTGGAATTCCGGCCCTTTTCTTAAATACCTATCCAATAGCATTATAGTCACCTTGTTCATCACGCCTGTTGATTACCCAAAATCATCCAGTTTCCAATTTATGAAGTAGCCAGGATGGTTCAAACTGTTTCGTTATCCCGACCCGCCACTCGATCGGCAGGGCATCACAAAGAAGCAGGCGCTGAAAGCCGGCGAAGGACAGCGATTTGGCGTTCGGCTGCCGACCGCCTTGAATATGGAGCCACTTGAGGATGACATAAGCGATCAGTGCGGCGAATAACTGATTGAAGACGGCATTCTCTGTGGTGCCGAACAGGACAGGCACATTTAGATTTTGTTTGATCCAGCGGAAAAAGGTTTCGATGGCCCAGCGCGACTTGTACATGCCGGCGATCTCTTCCGCGGTCACATTCCGCAGCGATGTCGCCACGCTGATGACTTTTCCTTCATAGTCGGTGAACTGAACCACCCGGTGCCGCTTCTGGGTCTGGTGCTGGGGAGTTCCCAAGATACAGGTGAAATCTGCGGTCACGTTCGATTCCTTGTCGCGTATGCCTTTCAGCGATTTTTTTCGGTTCAGCTGAATATTGTCTTTCAGTCGGAAGACAAAATCCTGCTTGTTTCCTGCATACAGGTCCGCTTTCTCTATCGAGAAATATGCCCGGTCACCGACCAGGATAAACCGTTTGTCTTCCAACTCTTTGCCGATCGGTCCGTCGTGCTTGAGGCCGGTCGTCTCTACGACCCGGAGGGGCATGCCCGTCTCATTGGAGAATCCGACATGCAGTTTGATGCCGGCGCGTTCACCATGATAGAGCGCCCAGGGCAGGCGGGTCTTTCCGACCGTGATCGTCGTTGAATCAATGGACAGAAGTATTTTCGGCATGTTTAGGCTGCGGCGCGCCGCCCGGTTCAGTTTGCCGATGATGACATCAAGGATCCGTTTCATGATGGCATAGTCAAGCGCCTTTAGGTGCTTGGAAAGTGACGAATGGTCAACAGCGACAAGTCCGCTGCCCGGCCCGACATCCGCTGCGTGACGGAGGCTTTTCCATTCATTCGCAGCGGCGCCCGCCAAGTACGAGATCACCGTCCCCACCGTGCATTTCCGGGCTGTGTCCTGATAATCGAATTCGGTTAAAATGGCCTGCAGCTCAGTCGCTGGAAGAAAATTTTGAATCAGTTTTTGGAACGTGGTATTCTTGTTCATGAGAGATGCCTCTTTCCGTAAATGTTTGTGTGGTAACTTACATTTTACTGAAAGCATCTCTCTTTTTGTTGCTTTTTTGATGGAAAAAACTAGTTAATCAACACGCCTGCTTGTTCATCTTGATTTTACAGTTTGCGACCATCATTCCGGCAGCTTATGCGTTTGCTCGCTACCGTTTTCCTTTGCGGAACTTTTTCTTCGCTCTTACAATGATTTGTCTGATGATTCCCAGCCAGCTCATTTTTCTGCCGGTATACCTAAGTTTGAGTGCCTGGGGGCTCCTCGATACGATTTGGGGGCTGATTCTTCCTTTTGCGACAAGTGCATTCGGGATTTTCCTGTTGCGACAATCATTTATGCAAGTCCCGGAAGAGTTGCTGGAAGCTGCCCGTTTAGACGATGCCACGGAATGGCAGATTATTGTAAAGATCATGTTGCCGCTTGCCAAGCCCGTGTTGATTACAATCGCGCTATTTAGCTTCATCTTCCACTGGAATGATTATTTCTGGCCGCTGGTCATGACGACCACTGAAAATGCCCGTACCTTACCGCTTGGCATTGCGATGCTTCGCCAGGTTGAAAGTGGTGCAGCTTGGAATATTGTAATGGCAGGCAACTTGCTACTCGTTTTACCGATTCTCGTTATTTTCTTCTTTGCCCAGCGTCATATTATTCGAGCTTTTGTTTATACAGGCGTGAAATAAAAAGGAGGCGGTTGATATGGAAAAAGTGATTGCTCATAGGGGCTGGTCAGGGAAAGCACCTGAAAATACATTAAGTGCAATCAAGCTGGCGCTCGAAGAACCTAAAATCGACAGCATTGAAATTGATGTGCATCTTACAAAGGACGGTGTCCCTGTGGTGATTCATGACCATACGGTCGACCGAACAACAAACGGAACCGGTTATATAAAAGACCTAAGAATAGACGAACTAAAAGCACTGGATGCGGGCAGTTGGTTCAGCCCTTCTTTCGCCCAGGAAACGATTCCCACTCTGGAAGAAGTACTGAAGTTAATTAACCGCAAGAAAAAACTATTTATCGAATTAAAACAAACAGCCGGCCTCTATAAAGGATTGGAGGAGCAAGTAATCCATCTCATTAAAAAATATGGAGCCGAAGATCACTGCTATTTGATTTCGTTTGATCACAAAAGTCTTCAAATGTGCATGAAACTCCATCCGAACATCAAGCGTACTCTTGTCCTGTTGGGTTCGCCCCTGCTATTAGTCAATCAAGTAAATGAAATCAAGGCTTCAGCGGTCTCCAGACACTATCAATACGTGGATCAGGAACTTATTGAAAGCCTGAATAACAATGGGACGGAAATTCTGGTTTGGACAGTCGATCAGAAAACAGAGACAGAGAGACTGTTTACACTGGATAACAGGATCATCTTCACCTCAAATCATCCAAACCTTCTATGGGTATGAAAAGCGAAACGAGATAACTAACAGGAATGGAATCTCACACTAGGTATGGCAAGCGAGGCAGGAATTCCTATTTCTAAGTAAAGTTGGCGACCCCTTTTTCTTTTCCTTCGGCCAAAAAATGGAATGCTCGAAACTGCCAAGATGAAACTGAGCAGCGAACATTCTCTCATCTACCAAGTAAACGAAACAATGAACAGCTGGCTTATTTATCGTTCAAGAAAGAAAAGAGGTCAGACGTGTTGATTAACTAGTTTTTTCCATCAAAAAAGCAACAAAAAGAGAGATGCTTTCAGTAAAATGTAAGTTACCACACAAACATTTACGGAAAGAGGCATCTCTCATGAACAAGAATACCATGTTCCAAAAACTGATTCAAAATTTTCTTCCAGCGACTGAGCTGCAGGCCATTTTAACCGAATTCGATTATCAGGACACAGCCCGGAAATGCACGGTGGGGACGGTGATCTCGTACTTGGCGGGCGCCGCTGCGAATGAATGGAAAAGCCTCCGTCAAGCAGCGGATGTCGGGCCGGGCAGCGGACTTGTCGCTGTTGACCATTCGTCACTTTCCAAGCACCTGAAGGCGCTTGACTATGCCATCATGAAACGGATCCTTGATGTCATCATCGGCAAACTGAACCGGGCGGCGCGCCGCAGCCTGAACATGCCGAAAACACTTCTGTCCATTGACTCGACGACGATCACGGTCGGAAAGACCCGCCTGCCCTGGGCGCTCTATCACGGTGAACGCGCCGGCATCAAACTGCATGTCGGATTCTCCAATGAGACGGGCATGCCCCTCCGGGTCGTAGAGACGACCGGCCTCAAGCACGACGGACCGATCGGCAAAGAGTTGGAAGACAAACGGTTTATCCTGGTCGGTGACCGGGCATATTTCTCGATAGAGAAAGCGGACCTGTATGCAGGAAACAAGCAGGATTTTGTCTTCCGGCTGAAAGACAATATTCAGCTGAACCGAAAAAAATCGCTGAAAGGCATACGCGACAAGGAATCGAACGTGACCGCAGATTTCACCTGTATCTTGGGAACTCCCCGGCACCAGACCCAGAAGCGGCACCGGGTGGTTCAGTTCACCGACTATGAAGGAAAAGTCATCAGCGTGGCGACATCGCTGCGGAATGTGACCGCGGAAGAGATCGCCGGCATGTACAAGGCGCGCTGGGCCATCGAAACCTTTTTCCGCTGGATCAAACAAAATCTAAATGTGCCTGTCCTGTTCGGCGCCACAGAGAATGCCGTCTTCACTCAGTTATTCGCCGCACTGATCGCCTATGTCATCCTCAAGTGGCTCCATATTCGAGGCGGTCGGCAGCCGAACGCCAAATCGCTGTCCTTCGCCGGCTTTCAGCGCCTGCTTCTTTGTGATGCCCTGCCGATCGAGTGGCGGGTCGGGATAACGAAACAGTTTGAACCATCCTGGCTACTTCATAAATTGGAAACTGGATGATTTTGGGTAATCAACAGGCGTGAAAAGAGGTGTATCCTTTGATGCAAAGCCAACCGATCACCGAGAGAAGAAGGGATCCGTTTTTTGATAACGCACGCTTCATTCTTGTTGCCCTGGTAGTGCTTGGCCACCTAATCAGTCCTTTCCGTGACCAAAACGACCTGATCTTTTTTGCAAATAACTTTCTTGCTTCTTTTCGCATGCCTGCCCTTATTTTGCTTACTGGTTATTTTACGAAGCGGTTTTATCAGGACAAAAACAGATTTAAAAGACAGGCCTTTCTCACCATTTTAATTCCCTATCTACTATTCCAAACCTTCTATTCAGGGATGGATGCGATTGGCTCAGGAACGCTAGTCGTGGACTTGTTGTCTCCAAGTTATGGAATGTGGTTTCTGCTAAGCTTGTTTACTTGGAATGTTTTGCTTTTTTTCTTTACCAAGTTAAAGCGCCCTATCCTGGTCTCCTTCGTAATTGCGATAGGAATTGGGTGGATTGAACAAGCAGGGCACTTTTTAAGCATTTCTAGAACCTTTGTGTTCTTCCCGCTATTTTTGATGGGCCACTATTCGACGCCGGAAAACTTCGAGTGGCTCAAGAGAAGACGAGCTAAAATCGTGGCTCTGCTTAGTATGGCAGGCAGCTGGCTTCTTCTCTTCTCTTTTCCTTTCTATGATGCACGTAATGCCCTTCTGGCTAAGTATTCCTATATAGAAATCGGTGATTCTGCTATGGAAGGGGCGGTTGTCCGACTGGTCTTTTATGTCATTATGTTCTTAGGAATACTTTCTTTTTTGCCCTGGATGCCCAAGAATCAGACCTTTTTTACGCATCTAGGAAGACGCACTGCTTATATTTATATCCTTCATCTATTCGTTATGAAGATTTTTTATGCATTGGGCCTATTTTCTCATGAGTTGAACGCTTGGACGCTTTTTGCCATTCCTGTTATTTGGGTGGTCATTGTATTCCTTGTCAGTTCCAACCAAATTGTTTTTCTAACGAAGCCTTTCATTGAAGGAAAAATTGCAATCCCTCTTTTAAATAAAGCTATATTACCCATGAAGTCATTGAGCAAGCCGTTGCGTCCAGAACAAAAGAAATAGCAGAAACAAACAGGGAAGCCCTGATCTCTGGCCATGCTAAGTAGAAACTGATTAGCTTCTTAAACTAAAGAGCAATTCCAGCCAATTTCAAGTACGGAATTCATTAAGCTGTCGACGGCTCTGTCTACTTGAACATGGCTGCCAATTCAGCGCACGCGGAATGAAAGCCGCAGAGGCAGCTCGCGACCTACATCCGATTATCAGCGTTAAACTAGGACAACAGGAAGCAGTCCAGAGAACCCGTGTTCTGAAACTGCTCCTTGCGCCGGCTGTATTTCTTGATCTCTTGTTGAACGACTCAATGAGGGGGACGAACAAATGCTCGACCAGATGTTGCCGGGAAGCCGTGGAACATAAGCAGGTATCGGTTGCACCCAGAACGAATTAATTGTCGACTCTTGATGCCTGTTCTTGAAATGAACCTCGCATGAGTATATAAGTTGAGATAAACATTTTTCATTTTTTCATCTGCATTCACTAGTGTTGCATAAAAGCAGAAGAACAATCGATCGAAATATTTTGAATCATTTTCGCCAAAAAAGAAAATGCCTGAATAAAGGTAGCACTATCCATTTGGTAATTTTATGCAAATAACCAAGAGAAACGGGAACCGGCCATTCGTTTTACGGAACCGATGTTCCTTCAATCCGGCGAATCCAATCTCTGGCGTTCTTCCAGATCTTCGCCGTTAACAGGCGCGTGATGAGCAGAACCGACTTTTTGCTTTCTGTCTCCAATTGGATCAACACGTTTAGGCAGTAGGCGATCAAGGCCAGGTAGATCTGGTTTTTTACGGCATTTTCGCTTTGTCCGTAAAAATGCTTGATCTTCACGTGCTGCTTGAGCCATTTGAAGAACAATTCGATGGCCCACCGTGACCGATAGATGTCACTGATTTCCGCTGGAGATAAGTCGAAACGGTTGGTGACAAGGCGCAATTCCCCGCCTTTGCCATCCGGTATGACCACAATCCGAAAGACGTTTTCCGTACAATTTGTCGCGTTTCCGATAAAGGCCATCGTATCTGAAATGGTATCACAACAAACGCAAGTGCAAATCTTTCTACTGGACGTACGACGGAATTTCTCTTTAGCCGACTGACAAAAAAGAGGCCGGCGTCTGTGAACGCGTCAAAGCGGCCGTAATCCATATAGCCCCGGTCGAAGACATACATGGCTTCCTTGTCGTCAACGAGCACTTCCAGCTGGCTGCGGTCGGATTCCTTGGCGTTCGTGATGATTTCCTTGTCGGGATAATGAGCACCCTGCTCGTCGAATACCAGGCGCAGATGTAATTTGACGCCCGATTTGGTCTTCCGGAACTTCGCCCATTTAAAGTGGTTGACGTTTAGGGGAAGCGTGGAAGAGTCGATGACATCCCGTTGGGGGATGGCGTCTTCTTTCCGTTGATCAGGCTCACAAGCTGCAGGAAGAGATTCGAAAGAATCACAGGGTCCAGATTGTTGTTTTTTCTCGACAGCTGGGAAACACTGATGGATTTAACGCCGGCAGCCCGCTGGAGGTCGGTATTGGCCAAAGCAGCTTCCAGCGCATGAAGGCTATCCGCTTTCATCAATTGGGCGTGCAACATCAAAAGCGGATACGCCTGCGTCGTCAGTTTTTTTGTATAGCGATCCTGTCGATGATCCTTCACAATTTCGTTGAATTTCTCAAAATTTATGGGGGAAACCCATTTACCAAATGCGGTTTTTTTAGTATTCTTGTCCATGCGTGAGTCCTTTTTAGTGGATTTGGACAGGAACTACCTGTGCTTTCCATTATGAAGGACTTTTTCTTTTGGATTTGACCGATTTTCGAAGGTTTGATGAATTTCTAATGTTCCGGATAAATTAATGCAACACTAGTGATCTGCATTGTATACTGAAAAAAACGCCTGAAAGGAATGGTCCGCCATGAACCGGAAAGCGGAAATCCAGGAACTGCAGACAGCTATGAACACGGAAAAGGAACGCCGGATGTTTGAACGGTTCCAGGCGGTCAAGCTGGTCCTTGAAGGCAAAACCCGGAAAGAGGCCGATGACGACAGCGGCCGCACCTGGTTCTTGCGTGGAAAACAGCGGATCATTCCGACATTCGGCCAGCACAAGGGCGTCAAGCTGATTGGCACGCTGGACTACGAGACCGGTGAAATTTTCTGTATCGAAGAAGAACAGTATGATGCCAAAACGTTCCTGCATTTCCTCCAGAAACTTCTGACTGTCTACCCAACGGGTAAAATCGTCATGGTTCTGGATAACGCCCGGATCCACCATGCCAAGCTGATTCAGCCATTCCTGGACGAACACCGCAACCGCTTGGAACTCGTCTTCCTGCCGCCCTACAGTCCGCAATTGAATCTGATGGAGGGCGTGTGGAAGTGGCTGAAGGCAGCTGTCATCCACAACGTCTTTTTCGGCAGTGCCCGGAAGATTAAACTCGCTGTCCGCACTTTCCTCAAGGACGTGGATCAGCGCCGGGCAGAAGTGATTGACCGGCTGTGCGTCAGATTGTAAATTCTTTAACTCAACTTATATACATTCTCTAATTGGGATACCTTGAGCATCTTCTTCAACCGTTTTATAAGGACTGCCTCGATATCGTCACAAAAGCTTGAAGTTCCTTACTTGTTCCACTCCTTCCTTTCTCTTACACTGTGAAATAGATGGAGGATGAACAGAATGTTAAAAAACCTTTTTCGAAAAAAAGAAGTGTTTCTGGCGGACCAAGTGGAGTTTTGTATGACAAATCTTTCGCAGGGCAGCGAAGAAGTGTACGAGCAATTAAGTGAACGCGACGACATCGAACTGCTTCAGACCGGCTGTAACTCCCATTGTGAACTATGTGCATGTACATTATATGCTTTAGTTAACGAAGAAGTGGTGGAAGCTGACACTCCTGAAGAACTACTAGTGAAAATCAACGAAGAACTCGAATTGAACTCTATTCGATGACCCAAATGCTGGAGCGTCTTATTGCTTCAGTTTTTTTGACGGTTTGATAATTTCTATAACTGTACATGCCCTTTTCTCTAATTCCATATTTTTGGTTCTTTGGAGTGCTGGCGCTCGACTCCTGCGTGAATTCTTCCTGAATTTGACGAAATTTAAATTAAAGTACTATATAAGATGAGATAAATTATTTTCATTCCCTCCCTCTACGTGTACACTAAAAAAAACACGTGAAAGGAAGGATTGGCCATGAACCGGGAAGCGGAAATTCAAGAACTGCAGACAGTGATGAACAGTGAACAGGAGCGCCGGATGTTCGAGCGGTATCAGGCAGTCCGACTTGTCCTGGAAGGCAAGACCCAGAAAGAGGCCGCTGCCATCATCGGTCGCACTGAACATACAGTCGGGAGTTACATGGCCGCTTACAAGAAAGGTGGACTCGCCGGCCTCCAACGCGGCACATCCACCGGAAGACCGCCCAAACTGACAGCTGAACAGCGGCAGGAACTGCAGGACATCATCGCCCATCAGACACCGGCGGATGTCGGGTTTCCGGCACGCGCCAATTGGACACTCGGCCTCGCAGTCGAACTGATCGAGCGAAAATGGGGAGAGACCTACTCGCCGAAAGGGCTCTCCCAGCTATTCGACTCCCTCGGCCTCAGCTTCACCCGTCCGACGTATACGCTGAAGAAAGCAGATCCTGAAAAGCAGGCGGAGTTCCGGGACAAGACGTTCCCCGATCTTAAAAAAAACTGATGGATGGCAAAATCGACCGTCTGCTGTTTGAGGATGAATCCATGATCCGTGACTATCAGGCGATCGGGTCCACCTGGTTCCTGCGCGGACAACAGCGGATGATTCCGACATTCGGCCAGCACAAAGGCGTCAAGCTGATTGGCACGTTGGATTATGAGACCGGCGAGATTATCTGCACAGAAGAAGAGCGCTATGATGCCGGAACCTTCCTGCGCTTCCTCGAGAAGCTTCTGACCGCTTACCCAACGGGTAAACTTGTCATGATTCTGGATAACGCCCGGATTCATCATGCCAAGTTGATTCAGCCCTTCCTGGAAGAAAACCGTGATCGGTTGGAACTCGTCTTCCTGCCGCCTTACAGTCCGCAGCTCAATCTGATGGAAGGTGTATGGAAATGGCTGAAGGAAGCCGTCATCCATAATGTCTTTTTTGGCACGGTTCAGAAAATCACGCTCGCTGTCCGAGCCTTCCTCAAGGACGTGGATCAGCGCCGGGAAGAAGTAATTGACCGGTTGTGTGTCAGAATGTAAATTCTTTAACTCAACTTATATAACTGAAAAAACAATTCTTCCGTAAAGCTTTCCGTCCTCTCCTTCAATGCCCTTTCCGTTTTTGGTTTCCTTATCCCCGATACTATCAAAAAGCAGCGTCCCCAAACGAGCGTAAGAGTTATCTAAGTTAAGCGTTTACTGCTTCTAAATAACACGCTTCTATTTGTTATACAAGCCAATGTACCTACTAATAATCCCATGTTTAACAATGTTCCATAACGTCTATACAAGTAATGTGACAGTTATAACAAAAAAACAACAATTCGTGAAGAAGATGGATTTATTGTGAAAATAAATCTATGAAAATAATTCTTATGAAAATAATTCTAAAGGAGCTGAATACAAAATGAGTAAGCGAACGAACAAAATTCTACCGACAGCTTTGGCGACGACGCTGGCATTTGGAGCAGCTCCATTTGCTGTAAGTGCTGAAGTAGACCTTGAAGCCCTGGATGAAACGTACCCGGCGACAGCCGACTGGACCGAAGATGACTGGAACATGTACCTGGGTGATAATTTTGGAACCGACCTGACGGCTTATGGATCGAACGATGAGCTGTTCGAGGAACTCGGGGAGCCGATTGACATCAATGCCTGGATGACAGGTGACTCGGAAGATATGAATATCGTGGAAGCGATGGAACGCTATAACATCTCCGGCGATGAACTGGCAACGATTCTGCAGGAATATGACGGTCTGGAAAATATCCATTTCGTCGGTGACCTGGAAAACGTCCTGGAAGAGGAAGGTTTCACGGAAGTGACTACTGAAGAAGAAGCGATTGAAGACGAGCCAGTAGTGGATGAAGAGACCGCCATCGACGATGAAGTCGCCGACGCGGAAGTCTTCGATGACGATGTCGTCGAAAGTGAAGAGGAAGATGAAGTCGTGGACGATGAAGAAGTCGCGGCAACGAGCGAAGAAGACGCGTTCGACTACGGTGAAGTCGACCCGGTACTGCTCGAAGACACGTACCTGACACCGCTTGGCTGGACAGCAGCAGAATTCGATGACTACCTGATGGACGAATACGACATGGGCATCGCGGACTTTGAAAGCTTCGATGTGCTCGAAACGACCGTCGGCCCGTTCATTGATGTCAATGAACTGATCACGGATGTCGAAGATGGCACCGTTGATGACGCAGGCGTTGTTGGCCTCATGGACGAATATGGACTGGATGCAGCGGAGACGGAGGAATTCCTGAACGGCATTGAAGATCCGGACGCCATCAACTTCTATGCAGACCTTGAAGATGAACTTGTAGCCGCTGGCTACAGCGACATCAATGGGGAAGACGATGAAAACGGCACGGACGGAGAAGCCACCGATGAAGAAGTCGTCGAAGAAGAAACAACCAAAGACGGTGAAGTGATCGAAGAAGGTCTCGACATGGCGATAGTGGAAGAGATGTACCTGACACCGTTCGGCTGGACCGAAGATGACTTCAACACGTACTTGATGGATAATTACGACATGGAACTCGCGGACTTCACTGATTTTGCGGAACTTGAAGCCACCGTTGGCCCATTGCTTGACGATGAAACACTGTCAGCGACACTGTATGAATATGACCTGACAGAAGACGACTTCAATACATTCCTTGAAGATAATGGCTATACGGAAGACGATTTCGTATTCGTTGCCGATTTGGAATGGGCACTTGAAGATGCCGACTTCACGGTCGTGAATGAAGTGGAAGGCGAAGAAATGCCGGATACAGCCACAAACGCCGTTCAGAACGCCCTGATTGGTACTGGGATTGCACTTCTGGGTGCTGCCGCTTTCTTCGTATCAAGAAGACGTGAAGGTGAACAATAATGAGTAGGCACAGAAAAACCGGAAGAGCCATGCGGAAACGTATGGTTCTTTCCTCTTTATCTGTCCCGCTGATGGTGCTTGGTGTTGGTTTTGGCGGATATAATCTCCTGAATTTTTCGCAAGGTTATCATGCAGTCGACAACCGGGACATTGAGGCTTCGGAATTTGTAAGCACAGCAGGAGAGGAAACGGGTGAATTACCTGCCCAGAAAGTTGCGGCAGATCGAGATTTTGATCCTCTTTATTCCACTTTCCCTGAAGAAGGAGAAGAATTTGGCGAACTGATCATCCCGAAACTAAAGGCAGCTATGCCAGTATTCCATGGTGCGGATCCGGATGAACTGGCAAAAGGCGTCGGACACTATGCAGAAAGTGTTCTCCCAGGGATGGGGAATAACTCCGTGCTTTCCGGACACCGCGGTACCGTTTTCCGCGAACTCGGTAAGGTAGGAGAGGGTGACCTCCTCATTGTCCGGACAGAAGCGGGTGAGTTTACGTATAAAGTGCATACTGTTCGGATTGTAGATGACATGGATAAAACGGTAATCGTCCAAAAAGATGAAGCCACACTGACACTGACGACTTGTTATCCGTTTGGTTTCATTGGTGACGCTCCTAAACGTTATGTGCTGGTTGCCGAGTTGGTCAACTCCAACACGAACAAAGTAAATGAAGTATGAAGTTCCTGAGAGGGAACTTCATTTTTAATTTCCTGATTAGTGGAAAAAGATACCTAAAACCACGCCTGTTGATTACCCAAAATCATCCAGTTTCCAATTTATGAAGTAGCCAGGATGGTTCAAACTGTTTCGTTATCCCGACCCGCCACTCGATCGGCAGGGCATCACAAAGAAGCAGGCGCTGAAAGCCGGCGAAGGACAGCGATTTGGCGTTCGGCTGCCGACCGCCTTGAATATGGAGCCACTTGAGGATGACATAAGCGATCAGTGCGGCGAATAACTGATTGAAGACGGCATTCTCTGTGGTGCCGAACAGGACAGGCACATTTAGATTTTGTTTGATCCAGCGGAAAAAGGTTTCGATGGCCCAGCGCGCCTTGTACATGCCGGCGATTTCTTCCGCGGTCACATTCCGCAGCGATGTCGCCACGCTGATGACTTTTCCTTCATAGTCGGTGAACTGAACCACCCGGTGCCGCTTCTGGGTCTGGTGCCGGGGAGTTCCCAAGATACAGGTGAAATCTGCGGTCACGTTCGATTCCTTGTCGCGTATGCCTTTCAGCGATTTTTTTCGGTTCAGCTGAATATTGTCTTTCAGTCGGAAGACAAAATCCTGCTTGTTTCCTGCATACAGGTCCGCTTTCTCTATCGAGAAATATGCCCGGTCACCGACCAGGATAAACCGTTTGTCTTCCAACTCTTTGCCGATCGGTCCGTCGTGCTTGAGGCCGGTCGTCTCTACGACCCGGAGGGGCATGCCCGTCTCATTGGAGAATCCGACATGCAGTTTGATGCCGGCGCGTTCACCATGATAGAGCGCCCAGGGCAGGCGGGTCTTTCCGACCGTGATCGTCGTCGAATCAATGGACAGAAGTGTTTTCGGCATGTTCAGGCTGCGGCGCGCCGCCCGGTTCAGTTTGCCGATGATGACATCAAGGATCCGTTTCATGATGGCATAGTCAAGCGCCTTCAGGTGCTTGGAAAGTGACGAATGGTCAACAGCGACAAGTCCGCTGCCCGGCCCGACATCCGCTGCGTGACGGAGGCTTTTCCATTCATTCGCAGCGGCGCCCGCCAAGTACGAGATCACCGTCCCCACCGTACATTTCCGGGCTTTGTCCTGATAATCGAATTCGGTTAAAATGGCCTGCAGCTCAGTCGCTGGAAGAAAATTTTGAATCAGTTTTTGGAACGTGGTATTCTTGTTCATGAGAGATGCCTCTTTCCGTAAATGTTTGTGTGGTAACTTACATTTTACTGAAAGCATCTCTCTTTTTGTTGCTTTTTTGATGGAAAAAACTAGTTAATCAACACGCCTGACCTAAAACAATAAAATGGCGAAAAAAAGAAATCCGTTGCCTGTACTCTCAGTACAGGCAACGGATTTCTTCTCATGAAATGCAATCGCCTCTGAGGCGATATATCTTGTTACTGACCAACTGGTGTGTCTAGCACCGATCGGCCTCTTATGATGCAAGGTGTTGCTGTGGTTTCCATACCGAATATAACAATTTTTCGACAAGGTTGCAATCAGCGGAGCGTCTCTTTTTACTTTTCCGCTTTGGTGCACCCGGCGTTATCACTTACTTGTAAGTCATCAATTCATCGCTATTACAACAGTAGATAGAGGTGTCTTCAAACACCGGATCAGCTGCTGTTTACTGGCTTATACGCAGAAAAAAGCAATCCACCCTTTGAGGCCAATTAGCACCTATATAAGTTGAATTAAAGAAACATACTCAAAGGCGCACGCAAAGCCGATCAATCACTTCTTCCAATCGCTCGCTGATGTACTGGATGAATTCCCGCACTTTCAGCTTAATCTTACGAACATCCGGGAAGAAGACATTGTTAATGACGGATTCCTTCAGCCATTTCCAGAGGCCTTCCGTCAGGTTCAGTTGGGGGCTGTAGGGCGGCAGGAAGACAAGCCCCAATCGGTCCCGGTTCTCTTCCAGAAACGGCTGGATCAGCTTCGCGTGATGGATTCGGGCATTGTCCAGAACCACGGCGATCTTACCCGTTGGGTAAACAGATAGGAGTTTCCTGAGAAAGCGCAGGAACGTCACGGCATCATACCGTTCTTCTTCTGTGCAGAAGACTTCGCCCGTCGCGTAATTTAGCGTGGCGATGAGCTTCACGCCTTTGTGTTGGCCGTGAGTGGGGATGAACCGCTGTTCCCCTTTTCTGAACCACGTCCGCCCGATTGCCTGGTAATCTCGGATCATCGACTCATCCTCGAAGAGGAGATGGTCGATCTCTTCAGCCATCAGCTTTTTTTTAGCGCTGGAAACGTCTTTTCCTTGAATTCCCGCTGCTTTTCCGGATCGGCTTTCTCCAGCGTATACGTCGGCCGTGTATTGGAGAGCCCCTGCCTGCCCAACAGAATCGACATACCGCGCAGGGAATAAGAGACGCCCCATCTGTTTTTCGCGTATTCGGCAGCCAGTGCGAGTGTCCAGTTGTAGCGGGCGCTGAAGCCGACATCGGCCGGTGTCCGGGTGGCAATCGTCTCCGCCAGCTCTTCCTGCTGTTCTGCCGTCAGTTTCGGTTTCTTTCCAGTGGAATGGCCAAGGGCCAGTCCCTCGATGCCGCCTGCCAGATAAGCGGACAAGTAAGAACTGACGGCCTGGCGGCGCCGGCCGATGATCCGGCCGGCTTCCTCCATTGTCTCGCCCTCCAGGACAAGACGGACAGCCAGATATCGTTCGTAAAGCCGGCGGTCTTTCGCCTGGTTCATGGCTTCCTGCAGTTCGCTCAGCTGATCCTGTTTTTCCATATTCGATCATCCTTTCAGGTATTAACAGTATACACCTGATTGCTGGATGTTCGAAACATTAAATCAACTTATATAGATGGGTTACTTTCTCACTTGAACAGGCTATTACAAGCTCGTATGCCTCTATTATACTAAATTCACTCATAAGAGAAAGAGATAGATTCTTACAACCTCTCCGCCGGTAAGTTCTTTTATTCTTTTGCTTTAGCTCGTTAGGGCCGAACCAGCGCGTCTGCGTATTTATATACCAAGGCTTCACCGTCTTTCACGGATAACACAATCATGTAACCATCGTATTATTCAATGTGCCTTTAATCTTTACGCCTAAAATCAGATGAACTACCACAGACTTGTCCATATACTTATCAAGCAAGAGGTTTTGTTGCTTTTGTGCAGTTATGTTACATTCAACCCTCTATTGTTTTTTATCTCACATCATCCGGCGTTCTCTGTATGGGCTCGTTTTAACTTGCCGGGAAGTTTCACCTTTGCTTTTTGCCGTTCAGCAAATCGCCCAGCCACCCCTTTCTCTGAATATAGATATAGAGCAAGGCAATGTTTGAAAAGATAAACAGACCCGAAAATAAGTACCCGTATTTCTCATTCAGTTCCGGCATATGGATGAAATTCATGCCCCACCAAGCGCCCCATGCAGTAATCGGTGTGAACAGCAAGGTGATGACTGTCAGCGTTTTCACAACTTCATTGCCCGTGACAGACGCCATAATTTCTTCTGAGCTCACCATTGCCGAAACTTCTTTTGTGTATTCCTGAATCAGAAAGTGGCAGCGGTCCAATTGCACGCCTGCCTGTTCATAAAATTGCTTGCGCTGATTCTGTTCCTCAAAGATTTCTGTGATTGCCATATGGATTTCCTTTACGGGAATGGTCAAGTTTCTTATCACAAGAAGCTGATGCCGGAGAGCCGTCAGCCGGTCCAGCACATCCTGCCCGTTTGATTTCTTCAGGTCCCAACGCAAGTCCTGAATATCCATTGCCAAGGCATTAATTTGTTTCAGAAATCCGGTAATGAGCGTACCCGCGATGATCATCAGCCCTTCAATTGCAGTATCTGTCGTTTCCATTTTTCTGAGCATCGGTTCTTTGGCCATGTCCGCCCAGCTCGAAAAATCCCTGTTGCCGGTAATGAGCATGTCGCGGGATAAGAAAAAGTGGAAAATCTGCTGCGTCTCCCTGTCAGCCGGATCCAGTTTATAGACAAGAGACCCCCAGATTGCGTCCTCTTGCTGGGCATTCCGGTTCATCTGCAGCTTGTTGTGTTCGTCGTACCCTGCCAGTGCCAGCCATAAATCCGGCACGTTATAGCCGGCTGTCAGTTTGCGCAACTCATCATTTTCCGTGATGAAGTCGAGTTCATGCCATTTCCACTGCTCGTGACAAAAAGAATGTGTTTTCACGTACTCACTCCTTCTGGTCCATATTTCCATTCAGTTCCAATTATGACCATCCCATCTGCAGCTTCATTTTATACTTACCGTACATTTTTTTCGGGCTATTTACAATGAATAACTAAGGGACATCAAAGAATTCCTGTTTCTAATGATACTACTGAGAAAATCTTCATATTATTTGTATGGCTATACGTTTGTCACCTATTCCCGAACGGGGAGCGTCAAGAATTATGTGTAAATGGCTAATCCCCAATCCTGCAGATCCTATTAAGTTGTCGGCTGCTCTGTCTGGTTGAACATGGCCACCAATTCAGCGCGCGCTGAATTAAAGCCACGGTGGCAGCTGGTGGCGTGCTTCTGGTTATAAGTCTCAAACCGGGACACCAGGAAACGGTCCAGGGAATCCTCATTCGGAAACTGTTCCTTGCGCCGGCTGTACTTCTTGATTTCCTTGTTAAACGATTCAATGAGATTCGTCGAATAGATACTCGGCCGGATGGCAGCCGGGAAATCGTAAAATGTAAGCAGGTGCCCATTGTCAGCGAGCGATTTGGCGACCCGCGGATAGGCGGTTTTCCATTTGGCAATGAACGCAGCCAAGGCGTCGGCTGCCTTCTCCCGGTCTTCAGACCGGTATACCGCCTTGTAGTCCCCGCAGATTTCCGCCCGGTCCTGGACGCGCACTTTATGGGCGATGTTGCGGGAAACATGGCCGTGACATGCCTGGTACTTCGCATCCGGATAGACACTGGCGATACAGTCAGTGATCCCTTTCAGTCCGTCCGTGACGAACAGGAGGATTTCTTCCGTTCCCCTTTCTTTCAGGTCCTGGAGGACCTCTTTCCAGACGTAGGCTGATTCCGTCGGTGCGATCGTATAGGCGAGCACTTCCTTCGAGCCATCTTCCCGGATGCCGATGGCCAGATAGACCGCTTCCTTGGAGACCGTGTCGCGTTTGAGTGCGATATAGGTGGCGTCCAGGTAGACGCATACATAGCGCGACGCCAGCTGACGCGCCTTGAAGGCCTCCACCTGTTCGCCGACTGCGCGTGCCATATTGGAGACGGTCTGCGGTGTATAGTGATGGCCGTACATCCGCTCGATCAGATCGGCGATTTCAGACATCGTCACGCCTTTTTGGAACAGGTGGACGACGAAGGATTCGAGTGTATCGTTCGACCGCTTGTACGGCGCCACGGTCTGCTGGTCAAATTCGCCGTTCCGGTCCCGCGGAATCGTCAGCTGAAGCTCACCAAACTCCGTACGGAGTGTCCGGTTATAAGAACCGTTGCGTGAATCGCCGGAATTGAAGCCGGCGCGATCGTATTTGTCATAATCCAGAAACGCCGTCAGCTCGGTTGCGAGCAGGAGGTTCACCGCCGCTTCGAGATGGCTGCGGAACACATCTGTGATATCTTCTTTCTTTACTATATAAGATGAGATAAATTATTTTCATTCCCTCCCTCTACGTGTACACTAAAAAAAACACGTGAAAGGAAGGATTGGCCATGAACCGGGAAGCGGAAATTCAAGAACTGCAGACAGTGATGAACAGTGAACAGGAGCGCCGGATGTTCGAGCGGTATCAGGCAGTCCGACTTGTCCTGGAAGGCAAGACCCAGAAAGAGGCCGCTGCCATCATCGGTCGCACTGAACATACAGTCGGGAGTTACATGGCCGCTTACAAGAAAGGTGGACTCGCCGGCCTCCAACGCGGCACATCCACCGGAAGACCGCCCAAACTGACAGCTGAACAGCGGCAGGAACTGCGGGACATCATCGCCCATCAGACACCGGCGGATGTCGGGTTTCCGGCACGCGCCAATTGGACACTCGGCCTCGCAGTCGAACTGATCGAGCGAAAATGGGGAGAGACCTACTCGCCGAAAGGGCTCTCCCAGCTATTCGACTCCCTCGGCCTCAGCTTCACCCGTCCGACGTATACGCTGAAGAAAGCAGATCCTGAAAAGCAGGCGGAGTTCCGGGACAAGACGTTCCCCGATCTTAAAAAAAACTGATGGATGGCAAAATCGACCGTCTGCTGTTTGAGGATGAATCCATGATCCGTGACTATCAGGCGATCGGGTCCACCTGGTTCCTGCGCGGACAACAGCGGATGATTCCGACATTCGGCCAGCACAAAGGCGTCAAGCTGATTGGCACGTTGGATTATGAGACCGGAGAGATTATCTGCACAGAAGAAGAGCGCTATGGTGCCGGAACCTTCCTGCGCTTCCTCGAGAAGCTTCTGACCGCTTACCCAACGGGTAAACTTGTCATGATTCTGGATAACGCCCGGATTCATCATGCCAAGTTGATTCAGCCCTTCCTGGAAGAAAACCGTGATCGGTTGGAACTCGTCTTCCTGCCGCCTTACAGTCCGCAGCTCAATCTGATGGAAGGTGTATGGAAATGGCTGAAGGAAGCCGTCATCCATAATGTCTTTTTTGGCACGGTCCAGAAAATCACGCTCGCTGTCCGAGCCTTCCTCAAGGACGTGGATCAGCGTCGGGAAGAAGTAATTGACCGGTTGTGTGTCAGAATGTAAATTCTTTAACTCAACTTATATAGAGCTTGCGCAAGTTCTGTTGTAAACTGGTTCATAGGGAAGGCCTCATCTCTGTGAATTTTGTGTGGTAGCTCAATTCTACAGGATGGGGTCTTCCTTTTTCTATTCACTCATTTACACAAGATATTTTACGCTCCCCCAGAGATGAACAAATCGCTTGCCTTTAATCAAAGGTGAGATTAAAAGCGACGAACAAGAGGGAGAAGAATAGCTTTTCTAAACGAGGAATTGGCTGAAAATGAATTGAATATGTTTTCATGGAATACGCGGTCCGTTGAACGGGTATGACTGGTTTTTCAAAACAAAAATGGGGAGGAGACATAATTAAAAAAGGATGAATTTCCACCATAACCTGGAAATTCATCCTTGTCAGCTTAGATATTATTTTAGGAGCTGATTCACCAATTCCTGCTTTCCTCACGAATTCCATATTGATGCCTGCGTTTTTACAGCAATCGATCAATTTACCGTTGACCGCGATAGCGGGAACGGGTCCGAGGGGATTAGGAAATCAACGTGTAGTTCTCGTAATGACGGGACGTTGCAACATTCACACCGGCCACTCTGACTTTGGCTACTTCACCGGGTTTCATAATTAATTGTCAGAGCATCTGAGCAACTAACTGTCTTTCTAAAGCCGAAATTCAAAAAGAAATAGATGAAAGCTGGCTGCTTACTATTAATGATGAAAACTCTCAATAGATTCATTCTCGGAATAGGGAATCTTCTGATCCCCTATCACTTGATAGCCGCCGAATCCAAGACCGGTTAAGAGAACCAAGTCTCCCGGCTTGGCAAGTGACATGGCTGTATGGATAGCTTTTTTTCGCTCCGGTTCCTGGTGTAATTGGAGAGCTCCCGGGCGCCGGAACCCTTTAAATACGTCATTCAAGATCTTTTTCCGATCGAAGAAACCAGGATGGTCGACCGTGACGATAACTTCATCAGCCGCTGTTTCGGCCACTGCAGCCATTTGCGGCCGTTTTTCAGGGCTTCTTAAACCGATGCCGCTAATCATCAGAATAAGCCGCCGGTAGTCAAAGTGCTGCACTACGCTCAATACCTTTTCCAATCCGTCTGGCGTATGGGCATAATCCATGATGATTTTATATCCGTTTTGATGTTCAATCACTTCGAACCGCCCCTCGGGTCCTTTAATATGAGGAATGGCTTTTATAATATCGTTAGCGGGTATTCCAAAATGGAGGCAAACACAAATGGCAGCCAGCAAGTTGGAAACATTATAGTCACCGAAGATGGGCGCACGGATCTGGTAGCGATAAGGGCCGAGGTGGAGCTGAAATGCCGTTCCCCGTTCGTCCATTTCCAGTTTTGTTGCCATGACATCTGCGGGCTTATCGATTCCATATGTAAAAAGAGGGCCGCGGAAACGAGTCAGAATCACATCACTCATCCCGGCGTCATTCACATTGACCACCGCTTTTTTTACCTGATCGAACAGTTTTAGTTTCGCCTGTTTATAATTTTCAAAGGTCTTGTGGAATTCCAGGTGCTCCGGTGTTAAATTCGTATGAACACCGATGTCAAAGGTGGTGCCGGCTGCCCGCTGTTGTTCGATTGCGATCGAAGTGACTTCAAGCGCTGCTGCCTCTACACCTTGCCCAATAAAGCGATTGAATATAGCGTGAAGATCCGGTGATTCGGGTGTTGTATTCGTTGTTTGTTCGAAATCCAGTTTCTTCTCATGATTCCATACGCCGGCTGTCCCAATAGATCCCGTGGTAATACCGGCCTGATTCAGGAGCGATCGAACAAAAGCAGTAACGGTCGTTTTGCCGTTTGTGCCGGTGACCGCCACAGTTTTTAACTGGCGGTGGACTTGGTCGTAATAAGCAGCAGAAAATAACCCCATGGCCATTCTCGTATCATCCGTTACCATAAACGTACATTCCGGATAGGTAGAGTAAAACCTCCGTAATATTTCCCCTTTTGTTCCGATAATAACGTCGGCTCCATTTTGGATGGCTTGTTCAATAAATTGATGGCCATCATGGTTTTCGCCTGTCAGGCAAAAAAACATCCCACCCCTTTTGGTTTTTCTGGAATCATAAGTGATGGAAGAAATTGTTCTCTCGGAATTGCCGTATATTTGTTTAATGCCTAACGCATAATAATCTTTCGTACTCAATTTCATTTTGTTCACCCTATCTCTCTCAAATTAAAAAACCCAAACAAATCCGCTTCACTTATAGCCAAAAACCGGGCCGGCTGATTTACTCTTAAAGAATGCAAGGAAAATGACGTTTTCTGGAAGAAGTGATAATAGCAAGGTAGCACGCTGGAATATTTCAACTTTCCGTTCGATCAAAATAAAATAATCAACGGATTGGCACCGAATTTTTTGTATTCTATTCAATTACATATTCCCAGAGGTGAAAATTTAAAACCTCATAGCTTGGGTTATTATAATCGTTTTCTTTTCCTCAGGCTCTTTAGAAAAGGCTGTTCCTGAGAATCCTGAGAAAAGAGGGTTAAAAAAATAAAAGTAGGGTAAGGGAAAAACGCAGGAAGAAAACGTTCTCTCTATGTCTTTCCGACAGCAAGCAACAACCTACTCAAATTACATAGAAGAGAAACACGAATAAACAAGGAGGGAATAATATAGGATAAATTTTCCATATACAGCAGTTGATGTTTCGAATAAAAAACAGAAACTGAGGTAACGTAAGGTGGTGAATTAAGACAGTGCAAGGCCAATGGCAAGTGAAATCATTTAAATTGAGAGGGGAACCAAAATGGTGAATTATAATCAATCACGACCGAAACTCTTTGTCATGGATAATGGGACGATGCGGATGGACAAGAACTGGATGATTGCGATGCACAATCCAGCGACGATTGACAATCCAAACGCGCAGACGGAATTTGTAGAGTTTCCAGTGTATACCGTGCTGATTGATCATCCTGAGGGGAAAATTCTGTTTGATACTGCTTGTAATCCGAATTCCATGGGGCCAGAGGGTCGTTGGGGTCCTGTCACTCAAAAGATGTTTCCGATTAATATGCCGGAAGAGTGCTACCTGCCGAATCGGCTTGAACAGCTCGGTGTCCGTCCGGAAGAAGTGAAATATGTCGTGGCCTCACACCTCCACTTAGACCATGCCGGGTGTCTGGAAATTTTCACAAACGCAAAAATCATTGTACATGAAGATGAGTTGAATGGCACGCTACAGACGTATGCACGTAATACTGCTGAAGGCGCATACATATGGGCCGATATCGACGCTTGGATCAAAAACAATTTGCAATGGCAGACAATCAAGAGAACCGAAGATAATCTGCAGTTGGCAGAAGGTATCCGCCTCTTGAATTTCGGCAGTGGCCATGCTTGGGGCATGTTGGGCCTCCATATTGAGATGCCTGAAACCGGCAATATCATTCTTGCGTCGGATGCCATCTATACAGCGGAAAGCTTTGGACCGCCGATCAAACCACCCGGCATTCTGTACGATTCCGTGGGTTACTCAGCGGCAGTAGAGAAAATCCGCCGGATTGCCCGTGAAACGAACGCCGATGTCTGGTTTGGCCATGACGCTGACCAGTTCCGCAACTTTCGCAAATCAACCGAAGGTTATTATGAGTAAAGGAGTGACACCATGACTGTTTCTAAACTTGTCTTTGTTCCGCTAAGCTATACCGGCTGGGGAGCGCTTGAGCATCTGATTCCCGAGACAGAAAAGCATTCACCTCAGAAAATCCTTGTCGTGACAGACCCCATGCTGGAGAAAATTGGGCTGACCAAGCAAGTGACTGAGCCGTTAAGGGGTGCGGGTTACGACGTGACACTGTATACGGGCGTTGTTCCCGAACCTCCGATTGCTGTTGGGGAAAAGTTGGCGGAATACACCCGCAGTGGCGGATTCGACATGGTGATCGGCCTAGGCGGCGGCAGTGCACTCGACTTGGCAAAAGTTGCTTCTGCAATGGCTGTCCATGAAGGGGACGTAGCGGACTACCTGAACTTGAGTGGGACGAAGAAAATCACCAAAAAAGGACTGCCAATGATTCTCATTCCAACGACTTCCGGCACAGGATCTGAAGTGACGAATATCGCCGTGTTATCGCTCGAAACGACGAAAGATGTCGTCACGCATGACTACCTGCTCGCCGACGCAGCGATCGTCGATCCGGTGCTGACCGTCTCCGTTCCGGCAACAGTGACCGCCGCGACCGGCATCGATGCACTAACCCATGCAGTGGAAGCATATGTCTCCGTTAATGCCAGTCCAGCGACTGACGCGCTCGCCCTCCAAGCAATTCGACTGATTGCAGGCTCACTTAGACGGGCAGTAAAAAATGGTGAAGATGAGCTCGCCCGAACAGACATGAGCCTCGGCAGCTACATGGCTGGCTTGGCATTCTTCAATGCCGGGGTTGCTGGGGTGCATGCACTTGCCTATCCGCTCGGCGGCCAGTTCCACATTGCACACGGAGACTCGAATGCCGTGCTACTGCCTTACGTGATGGGTTATATCCGTAAAAGTTGCATGGCGCGCATGGCGGGTATTCTGGAGGCGCTCGGCGGTAATTCCGCTTACCTGTCGGACGAAGAAGCCTCGCTCCGTTGTGTGGAAGAACTCGTTCGGATTGTGAGTGACGTCGGTATCCCGCAGACACTAGAAGGATTTGATGTGCCGGAAAGTGCACTTGAATCACTGACAGCTGACGCCGTCAAACAAAAGCGGCTGCTAGCCCGGAGTCCAATGGAACTCACAGAAGACGACATTCGCAAAATTTATCAGTCCACATTCGACGGGATTGTAACAGAACCTCAGTGATTGAGACGCGATTGTCCTGGCTTGTCTAAAAATCCTCAGAAAAGCTTATCGTTCCAAGTCAGAGCATTGCTTCCTCTTTTCATAAAGGGAGCAGTGCTCTTTTGGTACAGTTCATTTTTTGAAGATAGGATTACGGGAAAAGCCCATGAATCTTTGTTTCCGGATATTTATATGCTGTTACGTATGAATAATCAAACATCGACCATTTAACTCAATCTCCAAAATCGACTACTGACTGTGAATCCATAGGGAGATACTTCAAATGAATGGGACGGAACTTGAAACTCACACTCTGTTTGTTGTTTTACTGTGGTGTAATAGAGGGTAAGGACAAACAGATGGAAGGCTAGAATGAATTCGGTCATTCTTCGTACTAAAAATTTGGCAACCTAGACTTTACGGATTTCACTAAGCTTTACAGGATGATGACAGTGCATGTAAAAGGAACCACCGGATTAAAATAGGCGGTTGAAGGTTTTTGCCTTGAATCAACCAAATTTATTGATTGCTTCACAATCACAGGAAAACGGAAAGCTGACTCAAAGCCCATCGAATTCTTTTACTAGGAGGAAGCAACATGCTTATCGGTTCAATCATTAACGGGATAGAGCGAAACGAACAGGACAGGAAAGCGCATGATGTTAAAAATCCATTCAACCAGGAGATATTAGGGACACTCGCCCTTGCAACAGCAGATGATTTGAATGATGCGGTCAACAGCAGTTATGAGGCCTATGAAAAGACGATGAAACAAATGCCCGCGTATAAACGCGGAGATATTTTACGGAAAGCCGCCCAGCTCGTAGAGGAACGGAAAGAAGAATTTGCCCAATCGATTATGGCCGAGTCTGGAAAACCGATTCAACAAAGCCGGACAGAAGTTCAGCGGTCAGTTCAGTTGTTGCGCTATGCAGCGGAAGAAGCCAAAAATATTACCGGGGAAGTTGTACCGATGGATGCTGCTATCGGTGGGGAAAACAGAATGGGTTTTGTGAAGAAGAAGTCGTTAGGAGTAGTCGGTGCAATTACTCCATTCAATTTCCCGCTGAATTTAACTTTGCATAAATTAGCCCCCGCCATTGCAGCTGGCAATACTGTCGTATTTAAACCGGCAGAGAAAACACCAATTACTGGCTATAAAATTGTCAAGCTTCTACATGAAGCCGGTCTACCCGAATCCGCTTTAAATCTCGTCCTTGGAACGGGAGAGGAAATCGGACAGCCGCTCGTCGAGCATGAAAAGGTGGCTAAAATTTCGTTTACAGGAAGCGTACCGGTAGGAAAAGGTATCCAACAATCAGCGGGCTTTAAAAAATTGACATTGGAACTGGGATCCAACTCCCCGATTATTGTGTTTGATGATGCAAATATTGAAGATGTAGCGGTCTCCCTTGTGAAAGGCGGATTCGGTTATTCCGGTCAGACGTGTATTTCAGTACAACGGATTTATGCCCATAAAGATATTTATGATCAGTTGCTTGAGGAACTGATTGCGACGACGAACAATTTAAAAATAGGTGACCCAGCCGACGAATCTGTTGACATTGGACCGATGATTACAGAAGAGGCAGCAAAACGAACAGATGAATGGATTCAAAAAGCGGTGGAAGAAGGGGCGAAAGCAGAAACAGGCGGAGAACGAAACGGCAACATTGTTCCTCCGACGATTCTGACAAACGTTAACAAAGGCATGCATGTCGTGAAAAAAGAAGTGTTTGCCCCGATTATTTCTGTTATTCCATTTGAACAGGAGGAGGACGCCATTGCACAGGCGAATGACACCATCTATGGCCTGCAAGGCGCTGTGTTCACAAAAAATATCGACCGGGCGCTGCGCGTAGCTGACCAAATTGAAAGCGGTGGTGTCTGGATCAATGAATCTTCGACTTATCGGCAAGATAACTACCCGTATGGCGGTGTCAAACAAAGTGGCATAGGCCGAGAAGGTGTTAAGTATGCGGTAGAAGAAATGCTGGAACTGAAATTTATTGGTATCAAACTAGAGAGGTGAAAATCAATATAGTTAAGAAGCCGCAGCAAATACGGCTTTTTGTACTTTAAAGTTTGAATACTAATATTTCATCGCACGCCTGTTGATTACCCAAAATCATCCAGTTTCCAATTTATGAAGTAGCCAGGATGGTTCAAACTGTTTCGTTATCCCGACCCGCCACTCGATCGGCAGGGCATCACAAAGAAGCAGGCGCTGAAAGCCGGCGAAGGACAGCGATTTGGCGTTCGGCTGCCGACCGCCTCGAATATGGAGCCACTTGAGGATGACATAAGCGATCAGTGCGGCGAATAACTGAGTGAAGACGGCATTCTCTGTGGCGCCGAACAGGACAGGCACATTTAGATTTTGTTTGATCCAGCGGAAAAAGGTTTCGATGGCCCAGCGCGCCTTGTACATGCCGGCGATCTCTTCCGCGGTCACATTCCGCAGCGATGTCGCCACGCTGATGACTTTTCCTTCATAGTCGGTGAACTGAACCACCCGGTGCCGCTTCTGGGTCTGGTGCCGGGGAGTTCCCAAGATACAGGTGAAATCTGCGGTCACGTTCGATTCCTTGTCGCGTATGCCTTTCAGCGATTTTTTTCGGTTCAGCTGAATATTGTCTTTCAGCCGGAAGACAAAATCCTGCTTGTTTCCTGCATACAGGTCCGCTTTCTCTATCGAGAAATATGCCCGGTCACCGACCAGGATAAACCGTTTGTCTTCCAACTCTTTGCCGATCGGTCCGTCGTGCTTGAGGCCGGTCGTCTCTACGACCCGGAGGGGCATGCCCGTCTCATTGGAGAATCCGACATGCAGTTTGATGCCGGCGCGTTCACCATGATAGAGCGCCCAGGGCAGGCGGGTCTTTCCGACCGTGATCGTCGTCGAATCAATGGACAGAAGTGTTTTCGGCATGTTCAGGCTGCGGCGCGCCGCCCGGTTCAGTTTGCCGATGATGACATCAAGGATCCGTTTCATGATGGCATAGTCAAGCGCCTTCAGGTGCTTGGAAAGTGACGAATGGTCAACAGCGACAAGTCCGCTGCCCGGCCCGACATCCGCTGCGTGACGGAGGCTTTTCCATTCATTCGCAGCGGCGCCCGCCAAGTACGAGATCACCGTCCCCACCGTGCATTTCCGGGCTGTGTCCTGATAATCGAATTCGGTTAAAATGGCCTGCAGCTCAGTCGCTGGAAGAAAATTTTGAATCAGTTTTTGGAACGTGGTATTCTTGTTCATGAGAGATGCCTCTTTCCGTAAATGTTTGTGTGGTAACTTACATTTTACTGAAAGCATCTCTCTTTTTGTTGCTTTTTTGATGGAAAAAACTAGTTAATCAACACGCCTGCTTGTTTATAATACTTACAACCATCCGGTGTTATCTCTTCTTTTTTTATCTTTACACACGGGGAAGTTTACATTACAAGAGTAAGCCACGGGGTTGTTGATTGGCGGTAGTTCACGTTGTCTCCTTGACTTAATAAGCTGATGCAGGTATTCTTTTAGAATACTCAAAACTTAATAATGAATTCTTATCGAGAGAAGTTGAGGGACTGGCCCTTTGATGCTTCAGCAACCAACCGTTTGGTCAGGTGCTAAATCCAGCAGGCTTTGTGTTGCCTGGCAGATGAAAAGGAACGAGTTAGCTATCGTAAAGCCTTCTTTTTCATGGGAAGGCTTTTTTGTATATACAGGAGGGTAAGCGGTATGGGGCTATTAGAGGAACTGAAAACTAAAATATTGACTGCAGACGGCGCCATGGGGACATTGCTGTATTCGAATGGAATCGAATACTGCAACGAAGAATTGAATTTGGAGCGTCCGGAGATCATTGAAAGAATCCACCGGGAATATATCCAAGCTGGAGCTGATATCATTCAGACCAACACCTACGGAGGAAATGCCTTGAAGCTGGCCCGTTATGGTCTGGAACATCAAGTGAAAGAGATTAACAGAGCCGCCATCCAAATTGCCAAGCGCGCTGCAGCTCCCGGCGGCCAGTACGTCTTCGGAACCATCGGTGGAATCCGCGGCATCCGGAAAAGCGATGCGAGTCTGCAGGAGATCATCGCCATGGTGAATCAGCAGGCGGGTTATCTATTGGGAGATGACCCGGATGCACTGCTGCTCGAAACTTATTACGATTTTGAAGAATTAGCGGCCACTGTCTCCTATCTGAAAAAGTTGACGGATACACCGATCATCGCACAAGTTTCCATGCACGAACCGGGAATCCTGCAAAACGGCATGTCCTTAAATGACGCGCTGCAGCAATTGGAGGCGTTGGGGGCCGATATCGTCGGTGTCAATTGCCGTTTGGGACCTCACCATTCGATACAGGCGCTTGAAGAAGTGGTCTTGCCATCCAAAGCATTTCTTTCCGCTTATCCCAATGCCAGTTTGCTCGATGTGGAAGATGGCCGTGTGGTGTATGAGCCCGAAGCCGATTATTTCGGGCGGACAGCTTTATTGCTCAGAGAAGAAGGCGTCCGGTTGATCGGTGGCTGTTGCGGAACGACGCCGAAACATATTGAAGCGGTGAAAAAGCGCATCGGCAATTTAGCGCCGGTCACTCAAAAAGAAGTAGTGGCAAAAAAACCGATTGTTATCCGGGAAGCAGAAGCCCTGGAAGTGAAACCGCTTCATGAAAAAGCGAAAACGGAACGGACGATCATCGTGGAATTGGATACACCCCGACATTTGGATATCTCTAAATTTATCGAAGGCTCGAAAGCGTTGGATAAGATGGGTGTAGATGCGGTTACAATGGCGGATAATTCATTGGCTTCGCCGCGCATCAGCAATATGGCAATGGGCTCTATTTTAAAGCATCAGGAAAATATCCGTCCGCTTGCTCACATTACATGCCGTGACCGAAATCTGATCGGATTGCAGTCACATTTGATGGGACTTGATGCGCTGGGCATCCACGATATCTTGGCTGTGACGGGAGACCCGACAAAAGTCGGTGATTTTCCGGGAGCAACGAGCGTCTATGATGTCTCGAGCATGGAATTGATCCAATTGATCAAAAAGCTCAATGAGGGCATTTCATTTTCGGGGAAGCCTTTGCGGAAAAAAGCGAATTTTTCAGTAGCTGCGGCGTTCAACCCGAATGTCCGCGTCTTGGACCGAGCTGTGAAAAGGCTGGAGAAGAAAATCGAAAGCGGGGCGGATTATTTTATTTCGCAGCCGGTTTACACGAAAGAAAAAATTATCGAAATCCATGAAGAGACCAAGCACCTGGAAACGCCGATTTTTATCGGGGTCATGCCGCTTACCAGCATCCGCAGCGCGGAATTCCTGCACAACGAAGTGCCCGGCATCAAATTATCGGAAGATGCGCTTGAACGGATGCGGGCTTGCGGCGAGGATAAAGATCGCGCGACAGCAGAAGGTATCCAGATAGCGAAAGAATTGATCGATACGGCAGCAGAGTTATTCCATGGTATTTACTTGATTACACCGTTTTTCCGTTATGATATGTCTGTAGAGTTAATTCGTTATATTCGCCAATTAGATTCACAGAAAGAGAGCGAGAGCAGCTATGTCCAAGCATCTTATTGAGCGGCAACTAGAAAAAAGAATCCTGATTATTGACGGCGCCATGGGAACAATGATTCAGAATGCCAACTTGTCTCCGGAAGATTTTGGCGGCGAGGAATTTGATGGCTGCAACGAATACTTGAACATCGTCCGTCCGGATGTAATCGAAGATGTCCATAACGCCTATCTTGAAGCAGGAGCTGATATTCTCTGCACCAATACATTCGGCGGGACACCGGTAGTCCTGGATGAATATGGACTGGGCGACCAGGCACCGGAAATTAACCGAAGTGCTGTCGAAATCGCTAAAAGAAGCGCTACGGCTTTTTCTACGCCGGAGTGGCCGCGTTTTGTTGCAGGAGCTATCGGGCCAACGACGAAAACGCTGTCGGTAACAGGCGGTATCACGTTTGATGAATTGTTGGATAATTTCCACGTACAGGCGAAAGCGTTAATCGAAGGCGGAGCTGATCTGATTTTACTGGAAACCAGCCAGGACATGCTGAACGTTAAAGCGGCGACAATCGGCATCAAAAGAGCCTTTGAAGAAACGGGGATAGAATTGCCGATCATGATATCGGGAACAATTGAACCGATGGGCACGACGCTTGCCGGCCAAAGCATTGAAGCATTTTATATCTCAATCGAACATGTCAAACCGCTTTCGGTCGGCTTGAATTGTGCAACGGGACCCGAGTTCATGACCGATCATATCCGTTCGTTATCCGAGCTGTCGGATAGTTATGTCAGCTGTTACCCGAATGCCGGATTGCCGGACGAAGAAGGGCATTATCACGAAACGCCGGAATCTCTGTCGAAAAAATTGCGCGGTTTTGCGGAAAAAGGCTGGCTGAATGTGGTCGGCGGCTGTTGTGGCACGACGCCGGCGCATATCCGGGCCGTAAGGGAAGCGATGGAAGGGTTTGAACCGCGAAAGGCGGATTCTGCAGAACGCGGCCACACAGTATCCGGTATTGAACCGCTCCAATACGATGAATCAATGCGACCTCTATTTATCGGCGAACGGACAAATGTGATTGGTTCACGAAAGTTCAAGCGGCTGATCGTGGATGGGAAATTCGAGGAAGCAGCTGAAATCGCCCGCGCGCAAGTAAAAGGCGGAGCGCATGTTATTGATATTTGCTTGGCTAATCCGGATCGGGATGAGTTGGAAGACATGACAAATTTCATGAAGGAAGTCGTTAAAAAAGTGAAAGTTCCGCTCGTAATCGATTCAACTGATGAAGAGGTTATCGAAGCAGCATTAAAATTTTCACAGGGAAAGGCGATCATCAATTCCATCAACTTGGAAGATGGGGAAGAACGTTTCGATGCTGTCATGCCGCTTGTGAAAAAATACGGCGCTTCTATTGTAATCGGTACAATTGATGAACAAGGCATGGCAGTGACCCGGAAACGCAAGTTGGAGATTGCCGAACACTCTTATGATTTGTTAGTGAACCAATGGAAAATCGCCCCGGAAGATATCATTTTTGACCCGCTCGTTTTTCCGGTGGGAACAGGCGATGAGCAATACATCGGTTCTGCTGAAGAAACGATTGAAGGAATTCGGCTTATCAAGGAGAAATTCCCCCGGTCGCTGACCGTCCTCGGGGTCAGCAATGTGTCATTCGGGTTACCGCCGGTCGGCCGGGAAGTCCTTAATGCCGTCTACTTATACCATTGTACGCAAGCTGGCTTAGATTACGCTATCGTCAACACCGAGAAGCTGGAGCGCTACGCATCAATTCCGGAAAAGGAAATTAATATGGCCAACGAATTGCTGTTTACTACGACCGACCAGACCTTAGCGGATTTCACTGCTTTTTATCGGGACAAAAAGAAGGAAAAGACCGAGGATGACATTCCGGAAACTGTTCCTGATCGATTGGCATACTACATTCTAGAAGGAACAAAAGAAGGACTCATTCCAGATTTGGAAAAAGCTTTGGATATGTATGAGACACCGCTCGACGTTATCAATGGACCGCTAATGGAAGGGATGGCTGAAGTAGGCCGCTTGTTCAATGACAATCAACTGATTGTTGCAGAAGTGCTGCAAAGCGCAGGTGTTATGAAAGCGGCTGTATCATTCCTGGAACAGTTTATGGAAAAGAAAGAAGACGATACGGGGAAAGGAAAAATTGTACTGGCTACTGTCAAAGGTGATGTCCACGACATCGGCAAAAATCTGGTGGAAATCATTTTGAGCAATAACGGATTTAAAGTAGTGGATATTGGCATCAAAGTGACACCGGCGACGCTGATTGACGTTGTCAAAAAAGAAAAACCGGATATTGTTGGTTTATCGGGCCTTCTCGTGAAATCAGCCAAGCAAATGGTCATTACTGCACAGGATTTCAAAGAAGCAGGGATCGATGTGCCAATACTGGTCGGGGGTGCCGCTTTATCTCGACGTTTTACAGAAACCAAAATTTCCGCTGAATATAATGGCCCGGTCATTTATGCGAAAGATGCTATGCAGGGATTGGACATTGCAAACCGGCTACAAAGCGGCAGCGGTAAAGCCGTTTTATTAGAAGAGTTAAATGCGCAACAAGAAAAGCGCAGAGCTTCAGAAGAAGCACGGGAATCCAGACAGGCCGTAGCAGTCATGGCTAGACCGGTTAAGACAGTGAGGGAAGATGTTCCGGTTTATGTACCGAGCGATTTGCGACGGCATGTACTGAAAGATTATTCAGTAAGTCATTTATATCCTTATGTTAATATGCGAACATTGATTGGTCATCATCTTGGCTTGAAAGGCTTCAGTGAAAAAATGTTAACGAAAGGTGATGCCCGTGCTGTTGAACTTCATGAGCTAGCTACCGGGTTTCTAAAATCAGGACTATTAAAACCATCAGGCATGTACCGATTTTTCCCGGCACACTCTGATGGAGATGATGTGGTGATTTATGATCCTGCCGATGCCAAAACGGAAATCGAGCGGTTCACTTTTCCCCGTCAATCAGTGGAGCCGTTCTTGTGCCTCGCCGATTATCTGAAATCTGTCGATAGCGGAGAAATTGATTACGTGGCCTTTATGCAGGTGACAGCAGGTCATGGCGTGCGCGAAGAAGCGATCCGTCTGAAAGAACGTGGCAAATTTCTGGAGAGCCACGCATTGCAAGCTACAGCACTTGAATTAGCTGAAGGATTTGCCGAAAGGATTCATCAGGAAATCCGAGATCAATGGGGATTCCCAGACGCTACGGACTTCTCGATGCGTGAGCGCTTTGCAGCGAAATACCAGGGGCAGCGCTTTTCGTTCGGTTACCCGGCCTGCCCGAACCTTGAAGATCAGTCAAAACTGTTCAAGCTCATCAAGCCGGAAGATATTGGCGTCCACTTGACAGAGGAATACATGATGGATCCTGAAGCGTCCGTCTCGGCGATTGTCTTTGCCCATCCGGACGCCCGATATTTCGTTGTTGAACAATGAGTTATCTTTCACTTTATCTTGTGATATAGACTCGAAGAGTAGACCTTTTCATGCCGCATCCTGATGAACAAAGACGGAAAGTGACGAGTATACTTTTTCTGGATCTGCATATACTACCCTGAACTGAGCCTGTATTTCGAGCAACTTAAGAAAAAAGGACCCTGCAGTTTACGAGGCCACTGAAAAACCCTCCCTTTACATCCCTGGGAGACAAAAAATGAGACGGAATGACAGAGAATCCTGTCTTCCGTCTTATTTTTCTGCCCTTTTCTCATTCAATAGCTTGCCTGCGCTCATCCAACAACCGAAGGATTCGTTTCAGGTTCACCACAAAAATCGCCATGGCTCCTTGGATTTCCATGCCGCTCAAATCACCTCCGGATGCCACCTGGCATCCATGGTTATTCTTCAATTCACTGTTCTTGGCTTCGATTTTGTATCGCTCTTTTGCCATTTCCTTAAAGTTGTCGCTTTCCTGGAAGGCGAACTGGTTTGCGTGTTCCGGTGATTTAATTGGAACCGAATAGGTTTTGCTTTTAGCACCTTCCTTATAACAACCTTCACGCAGCGGACAGTGCTTGCAGCGTTCAATATCGAAGTAGTAGGTATCCGCTTGATTCTTCCCGATTCCTTTTTTGCCTTGACGGGCTTTTCGGATTGCCAAATGGCCAGCTTTACAGACATACATCCCCGCATCTTTATTGAATTGGAATTCGTCTTCTTTTTTTCGGGTGCCATAAGCTGTAGTGGGATTGAGTTTGGCGATCAGACAGATTTTGTTCTTCTCCGCATACTCAAGGTTCTCTTTCTCTGAATAGGCACTGTGGATAGGTTACACTTTGTTGGACAATGAAAATAAGGGAGCGTAGAATACACCCCAATACGTGAGGAGAATCTGCCATGCCCCAAAAGAGACGGACGTTCACAGTTGAATTTAAAAAACAGGTGGTCGCCTTGCACGAAGGCGGCAAGAGCCGGACGGACATCGTTAGGGAATATAACCTGACCGCTTCCGCCCTGGACCGCTGGATCGCCCAGTATAAGCAATCCGGTTCCTTTCAGGAGAAGGATAACCGAAACCCGCTGGAGACGGAACTGCTGGCCTATAAGAAACGGAATAGACAGTTGGAGATGGAAGTCGATATTTTAAAGCAAGCCGCGCTGATCATGGGACGAAAATAGAGGTCATCCAACAGAACCGCCACCTCTATTCAGTATCAGCAATGTGCGACGTCCTGCAAATTGCCCGCAGCACTTTTTACTATGAAACGGAAGTTTCAGCGAAGAAAGCCCAAGAAAAAGCGAAAACGGAACGGGAGCTGAAGGAGAAGATCTCGACGATCTTCCATGAGAATCGGCGCGTATATGGCACCCGGAAGATCAAGCGGGAACTGAAGAAAATGGGCCTGACTGTCTCCAGGCGGCGGATCGGCCGGCAGATGGCTGAGCTCGGTCTCCAGTCGAAATATGCGCAGCCGTCCTATAAGCCGATAGTGACGCCTGTGAATGAAGCATCGTACCGGAACGTGCTGAACCGCCAATTCGGCGTGGGTGGAGAACGTTCAGTCCTGGTGAGTGATCTGACGTACGTGAAAGTCGGAGCCCAATGGAACTACATCTGTTTTCTGGTCAATTTAGAGAACCGGGAAATCGTTGGGTACAGCGTCGGGGAACACAAAGACGCGGCCTTGGTTCAACGTGCTTTCAATTCGGTCACACAGGACCTGGGCGCCGTGAAGATCTTTCACACGGATCGTGGGTCTGAATTTAAAAATGCCGGCATCGACGAATTATTGGAAACCCATCAGATCGAACGGTCACTGAGTCAAAGGGGCAACCCATATGACAACGCGGTAGCGGAAGCGACGTTCAAGATCCTGAAAACGGAACTGATCAATGACATGCAGTTTGACACCCTTAGACAATTGGCTCTTGAGCTCTTTGATTATGTGAACTGGTACAACAATATCCGGTCACACAGCGCCCTTGACTACATGAGTCCGGCCGCTTATCGAATTTTGGCCCTCAAAAAAGTTGTTTGATTTAGTGTTGACATACCACACATCTTCTTTGTCTTTATAAACAATGACCAGCTCTAGAAACCCCTGATTCTCTTTATTTTATCGTTGATGACCTAATCAAGATGGATTATGATCATTCATGTTCTGTAGCTGCTCTAGTAAAATCTGAGCTCCTTCCGGACTCAAAGTTAAACCGGGTGCATACTCTTTATTCGCCTTTGTAATTTCCCCGGTTATAAGACATTCTCCATATGCACTGTACTTTTTCAACAAAATATACTCGTCTTCTACATAAATCTCAAGTGGACTTCCAATATCAATCTCCATCGTCTTTCTCAATTCCTTGGGAATTACAATACGTCCTAACTGGTCTACTTTTCGTGTGACTCCAGTGCTTTTCATAATTTTCCTCCATTTTCTTATGATTTTCCATCTGTTCTGATTAATTAGTAAAGAACAAGAGATAGCTTTTTAGTTATCTTCTGATTATACCAAATAATGTATTTGTTTGCCGTTTGGATTTATCCATTTTCCTTAACATCAGCCGCTGTTCTTCTTGAGAGAGATTTGTATAAAGTGTCGTTGTCTCGATGGAATTGTGGCCAAGTAGATCTCACAGGGCGATGAGTAACCCACCTTCGTCGATAAAGCGCTTACCTAAGGAGTGTCGCAGCTTACGTGGACTCAATCGTTTTCCTTTCAAAAAAGCTTCAGTGAACTTGTTGACGATCTTTTGAACGCTCTCCACAGAAATCGGATTTGCTTTTCCGCCGTGTTTCGTCAGGAAGAAATGTCGGGCTTATAGACTTCTTCCCGGACTTCCAGGTAAGCCTGCAGATCATGAGTGATGAACGGACAAATTAGAGGAAGTTCCTGGTTAAAAGGGGGGTATGGTTGGCATGAGAAAACAACAGTCCTTGGAAGTCGTTGAACAACTCTGCCGGGGAGGAAAAGCGAGAGGTGTGATTACCTGGCGTTTCCCGTACCTGACTGGCCACGACTCCATTAAAGCAAACAGTAAAGAGACACAGAACGTATTTCACCCTGATATTGACGAAGTGGTTAAGATTGTAGATGTGTCCATTGACCGTGATACCAGCCTTCTGATCCCCAATTGGACAAAGAACAGCATCACTTCAGCCGGAACACCCTTGCCTGTCTGCATGTATACGGACATGAACTGATTTTTGATCATCCGGTCAATCGCATCCGAATCCCGCTTATGGAAATTACGCAAATCATCTGTATCGACTGACCGGCAACGTCTGTCCGTTTGTGAAAGGAGAGGATCTTATGAGACCGTCCGTAAGAATCGAAGACCGTCCGGGTATCAAACTGACTAATGCCGACGTCGAAAAAATCACCGAGACTTGGTTCGAACAATTGAAAGCAGACTCGCCGCATGTGGCGCATCGGGATAAAATCCTAATCCGTTATTTGCTGCACTCGATGGATTACTACGGGAATGTACTGGCCATGCTGGATAAAATGAGGGAACAGCTGGGATTGCCCATGTAGAAGATGAGCCGGACACTATCCGGTTTGGAGCGATTGAATCTAATCCACCGCCGAAGAGGAATCATAATCGTGAATACCCATAGAATTCCGAGTGCGTCTCCATCTACGGAAGGAGAAACCTTGTTTAGCAGACGGGGAATTTAAGGGATACGCAAAATGCTCGGGGAGAATCATTACCGAGTGGGTGGAATGGTGTTTTTTTCTATAGCCATAATGAAGCAAAACCGCCTGTTCAAATGCGAACTGGCGGTTTTGCTGGCTACAGAAGACCTGAATACGCTTATGCGGCAGTTTAAGTTTTACTGAAGTATCGAATGCCTTTTTCGAAAGCATTGCTTAAAAGAAGTTTGAATTTTACTGATATAATTTTTTGGCTGTTTCGGCAACTAGTTTTCCATATTCTCTTGCGATTTGCACTTCTGTATCGTTCGGTTTGTTCATCGGTGCATCCCGGGAAGCTTCGACAGGGATAACAGCTGTGGCACCGTATGGATTGCCGAATTTTGCCCGATCTTCATTGATTGGTCCAGCATTTGAAACAATAACCATGCCATGATGCTGCATAGGAGTTTGTAGAGCTCGGCAAATGTTTTCGACTCCACCGTGCTGAGTAGAGGTTGTCGCAAAAACCCCCCCCACTTTTCCTTGAAGAGCGCCTGTAAACCAAAGCTCTCCCAGTTTAGGAAGGAAAGAAGCCATTTTAGCATTGGGTTCGCCAAAAATTCCGGAAGAGCCCCAAATGATTCCGGCAGCTTCTTTTAATTCTTCCGGGTCTGCTTCATCCACTGACTTGTAGATCACGTCGGCACCGTCAACTTCTTTGGCACCTTCCGCGACTGCATTCCCTAATGCTTCTGTGTGACCAAAAAGACTGGCATGTAAAACAAAAATTTTCATAATTAATACCTTCCTTCTTTGAAGTTATAGAATTTTAAACAAAAAATAAAATAAGAGTTCGAGATTCCAAAAGTAACAATCTCGATATCCATATGGTTTTTGTATTTCCATCTTCGCATGTTATTAAACCTCTAATGATCCACCTACCGGATATGTGCTGTGTGAGGAGAAGGAGAGCGTAAAATATCTTGTGTAAATGAGTGAATAGAAAAAGGAAGACCTCATCCTGTAGAATTGAGCTACCACACCAAATTCACAGAGATGAGGCCTTCCCTATGAACCAGTTTACAACAGAACTTGCGCAAGCTCTAGTAAAGAAAGAAGATATCACAGATGTGTTCCGCAGCCATCTCGAAGCGGCGGTGAACCTCCTGCTCGCAACCGAGCTGACGGCGTTTCTGGATTATGACAAATACGATCGCGCCGGCTTCAATTCCGGCAATTCACGCAACGGTTCTTATAACCGGACACTCCGTACGGAGTTTGGTGAGCTTCAGCTGACGATTCCGCGGGACCGCAACGGCGAATTTGACCAGCAGACCGTGGCGCCGTACAAGCGGTCGAACGACACACTTGAATCCTTTGTCGTCCCCCTGTTCCAAAAGGCGTGACGATGTCTGAGATCGCCGATCTGATCGAGTGGATGTACGGCCATCACTATACACCGCAGACCGTCTCCAATATGGCGCGCGCAGTCGGTGAACAGGTGGAGGCCTTCAAGGCGCGTCAGCTGGCGTCGCGCTATGTATGCGTCTACCTGGACGCCACCTCTATCGCACTCAAACGCGACACGGTCTCCAAGGAAGCGGTTTATCTGGCCATCGGCATCCGGGAAGATGGCTCGAAGGAAGTTCTCGCCTATACGATCGCACCGACGGAATCGGCCTACGTCTGGAAAGAGGTCCTCCAGGACCTGAAAGAACGGGGAACGGAAGAAATCCTCCTGTTCGTCACGGACGGACTGAAAGGGATCACTGACTGTATCGCCAGTGTCTATCCGGATGCGAAGTACCAGGCATGCCACGTCCATGTCTCCCGCACTATCGCCCATAAAGTGCGCGTCCAGGACCGGGCAGAAATTTGCGAGGACTACAAGGCGGTATACCGGTCTGAAGACCGGGAGAAGGCAGCGGACGCGCTGGATGCCTTCATTGCCAAGTGGAAAACCGCTTATCCGCGTGTCACCAAATCGCTCGCCGACAATGGGCACCTGCTTACATTTTATGATTTCCCGGCCGCCATCTGGCCGAGCATCTATTCGACGAATCTCATTGAATCGTTTAACAAGGAAATCAAGAAGTACAGCCGGCGCAAGGAACAGTTTCCGAATGAGGATTCCCTGGACCGTTTCCTGGTGTCCCGGTTTGAGACTTATAACCAAAAGCACGCCACCAGCTGCCACCGTGGCTTTAACTCAGCGCGCGCTGAATTGGTGGCCATGTTTAAGCAGAAAGAGCAGCCGACAACTTAATAGGATCTGCAGGATTGGGGATTAGCCATTTACACATAATTCTTGACGCTCCCATTAAGACTGAAGTTAATAGAAGAAGACAAACTTCATCACCAACTTCACGTAAGAACCATTCTAATTTATCATTCACACCACTTGTTTCTTCGGCAAAACGGCAAACACCAGTCCACAGAAAAAATGTCATTTTACTTAAATTTGAAAACGTCTCCAAATAGAGTTTGGCTGCAACAAAACAACTTATCTAAACACGACAAATAAATGGTCGCAGTCGATTAACTATATTTCTTGTCGTAAATTCATGTTAAATTTGAAATTTACATCATCTTTACATAGTATTCACGATTCTTTAACATGGGGATGCTAAGATGGGTTTGCAGTTGGAAAATGAAAGATTATTAGATTCTAATTTATAGGGGGAAAAGAAATGAAAAGAATGAAATGGCTAAGTTTAGCAGTACCACTTACGCTGTCAGCCGGCGTTCTTGCTGGATGCGGAGAAACAGTGGAAGAAGAAGCAGTAGAACCCGTAGAAGAAGAAGTAGTAGAATCGACCGAAGAACCGAGTGAACAAGAAGAAGTCGCAGCAGTTTCAGGGGAAGTACTTCTGGATGGTTCCTCCACAGTTCAGCCGATCATGGAGGCACTCACTTATTTATACAATCAAACGCAGCCAGAAGTGGAAACGGTATTGAATACATCCGGTACCGGCGGCGGATTCGAACGGTTCACACTTGGTGAAACCGACTTCAGTAATGCGTCCCGGCCGATCGCGGAAGATGAAATCGCCCTCGCTGAAGAAAATGGAATTGAATATACAGAACTCGAACTCGCTTACGACGGACTATCCATCGTGGTCAGCCAGCAAAACGACTTCGTCGAGGAATTGACAGTCGAGCAGCTGAGAGAAATTTTCCTGGCGGACAGCGGGGCGACCATGTGGTCGGACATCAACCCGGAATGGCCGGATGAAGAGATTGTCATTTTCAGCCCGGGTCATGATTCCGGAACGTTCGATTACTTCAATGAAGTGATTCTGGAAGAACAGCCGATGCGGGAAGGCGAAAATGTCACGCTCAGTGAAAACGACAACACACTTGTCACAGGTATTCAAGGCAACCCGTACGCGATCGGATTCTTCGGTTATGCGTATTATGAAGCCAACCAGGATACGCTGAAAGTGCTCGGAATCGCTGAAGAGGGTGGAGAAGCCGTTGCACCGAGCCCGGAAACGATCCAGGACGGCTCTTACACACCGCTGTCCCGTCCGCTGTTCACGTATGTGAATAACGAAGCACTGAAAACGAAGCCGCAAGTGGCTGATTTCTCAATCTTCATCCTGGAAAATGCGGCTGAAGCTGCTACACAAGTCGGCTACGTAGCGCTGCCGGAAGAAATGTATCAGGAGCAGCTGGATGAAGTAACAAACCTCATCGGCGCAGAAGCCGAATAAACGAAGCACACAATAAGGGCAAGGGTCAGATCACGGTAACCAGTGATCTGACCCTGACCTTGTTTAGGGAAAGGGAGCTTGCTCCTTTAATATGTCTCAACAAAAAGAGGATAAAGATGGAATCTTCAACAAATCAAGCAAAATCTGTTCAACTGATGATCCAGCAGAACAAGCGGAAGAAAAATGTGCGGAAAACGACGGAATCTCTCATTCCGACATTCTTACTCATCAGTGCTGTCATCTCTGTCCTGACGACAGTCGGCATTTTCTTCACCCTGCTGCGGGAATCCATTGTATTTTTCACTGAAGTGTCGTTCGCCGAGTTTTTCCTGAGTGCCCACTGGTCGCCTTGGACCGGAAGCTTCGGAGTCCTGTCCTTGATTGCCGGTACACTGCTCATCACGCTGATCGCAATCGCTGTTGCCTTGCCGCTCGGTTTCGCTTCGGCTGTGTACTTGAGTGAATATGCGACACCGCGGACCCGGAGAGTGATCAAGCCGGTGCTGGAAGTGCTGGCCGGCATTCCGACTGTCGTCTATGGCTTTTTTGCCCTTACTTTCGTCACACCGATCCTGCAGAGCCTGATTCCAGGCCTGCTCGTGTTCAACGCGTTAAGCGCCGGCATCGTGGTCGGCATCATGATCGTCCCGATGATCGCATCCCTGTCGGAAGACGCCATGAACGCGGTTCCGAATTCACTGCGCGAAGGTGCTCTTGCCATGGGCGCGACGAAATTGGAGACCACGTTCAAAGTCGTGGTGCCTGCCGCGCTTTCCGGAATCGTGGCGTCTGTCGTCCTCGGTATATCCAGGGCGATCGGCGAAACCATGATCGTCACCATCGCGGCCGGGGCTTCCCCGAACCTGACATTCAATCCGCTGGAATCCATCCAGACGCTCACGTCATTCATTGTGCAGGGAGCTACCGGCGATACATCTTTCGGGTCGACCATCTACTACAGCATCTACGCTGTCGGCATGACGCTGTTCGTGTTCACATTCGCGATGAATCTCTTGTCGCAATACATTGTCCGGAAGTTTAAGGAGGATTACTAATGGCTTCGAAAGAAACGGCATCCACAGCCAAACGCATAAAAGGAAGAGTGACGCTCAATAAGGGGCTGAAGTACCTGTTCTTAGTGGCGACACTAGTGGGATTGGTCTTCCTGGCACTGCTGATCTACCGGGTTCTGACGCAAGGCATCGGCTACTTAGGCGTTGATTTCCTCACCAGCTTCCCGGCTCCGTTTCCAGAAGAAGCCGGATTTCTGGCCGGCATCATGGGCTCTGTCTTCCTGATGCTCCTGACTGCGCCAATCGCGGTCATCCTCGGTGTTTCCACGGCATTGTACTTGGAGGAATATGCAGCGAAGAACCGGTTCACCCGGTTCATTCAAGTGAACGTCCAGAACCTGGCGGGCGTTCCGTCAATCGTATTCGGCCTGCTCGGCCTGACGTTCTTCGTGTATTTGTTCGGCATGGGCTACACCTTGATTGCGGGGGCACTCACGATGAGCCTGCTGATCCTGCCGGTCATTGTCGTCGCATCCCAAGAGGCAATCCGGTCCGTGCCGAATGACTTGCGGGAAGCCTCTACCGGGATGGGCGCCAGCAAATGGCAGACCATCTGGACGATCGTGCTGCCGGCTTCGGTTCCCGGCATCCTGACAGGATCCATTCTTGCGCTGTCCCGGGCAATCGGGGAAACAGCTCCATTGATTGTCGTCGGCGCTGCCACGACGATTTATTCGATTCCTGATTCGCTGCTCGCCAATTACACAGCGATGCCGATCCAAATCTACAGCTGGATCATCCGGCCGCAGCCGGAATGGCAATTCGTCGCCGGTGCAGGAATCATCGTCCTGCTCGTCATCCTGTTGGCCATGAACGCCATTGCCGTCTGGGTCCGGAACAAGTTCCAGCACAGATACTAAGCACACAAGGGCTATCCAGAAAGTCGTATTTCCGACTTAAGGATGGTCTTTTTCGTGTTTCACACCCTTTTGCGAGACGATCACTAAATCGCAAACAAGAGCTCATCAACCGGTAAACGCCTCGAATTCTTTTCTAGGTTTCATGCTTTGAGTTTTTGAGAGGTAGTAGAGTAGTTATTAGAGACTGGCAGTGTTCTGTCTACTTATAAATCAGGTTATAAAATAGCCGAATAAAAGGGGAGGAGTATGTCATTCTGCCTCTATGTATACCGAACCAGTAAACTCTGAAGAATGATGAGAAAAAGAGAGGGGTGAAGGGATAGCTTGGCGACTGCGAGAACAGGATGAGAACTCCCGTTTATCCTCGGAAAAGAGCTGGGAATTAGTGAAGGAGCAGGCGAACACAAAGTTCGCCCGCTTTAAGTAGAATTGTTGAATTTTAAGTAATATCCTCTTCCTCGGACGGTCGCAATGTTGAAAGAAGTTGAGCAATCCAAGCCGAGCTTATTTCGAATATTTGAGATAAACATGTCAGTGATGCGTTTGTTATCGCTTGTTTTTCCGAATGTATTCTTAAGTTCGTTTATGATATCTTCTCTCGTGACAATTTTCCCCCTGTTTTCATACAAAAACAGCAACGTAAAGAATTCGCGTGGTGTCAGTTCGATGACTTCTTCATTTTTTTTGATTTCATAACTATTCGGATACAGTTTAAATTCATGGATATGGATACATTCTGCCTGCAATAATTGAGTCGCCCCAAAACTCGTCAACTGTTGAAAAATATTGAACTGTTTGACTACCCGGGCTTGTGCTTCCCGGGTGTTCATGCCCCTCGACAGCACTTCATCAGCCCCTGCTTCAATCATCAGGATGGTATTCAGTCCATCATCATCCGCCGAATAAATAATCAACGGTTTATCTGCGAAGGCGGTCTTGATCTTCCTAATGAAAGAAACGATGTCAAGTTTAATAAGGTCGAACGAGACCAGAACACCGGAGACACTTGACCGTACTGATTTCACCAGCGTCGGCTCAATTTCGGACAAGTATTCAAAATGATACCCTTTATTGATCAATGCATCTTTCCCGGGGAAGTTTGATTGACTATCAAATACTAGTACATTTTTCATTATACTCATCCTAAATTGAAATTTTGCTTCCTGCGGTCTTGGAAGCTTAAAGAAAGAGGTTCCATAAAAGTTAATCCATATGAATAAAACAAGATTTTCAGCCGAGGTGATATCATCTACTAGGAGGGATGATAGTTATAGCAAAATTGCAGGCGACAAGACAGCCGATTAGCTGTGGTCGATGAAAAGTGCCTCTCATAGCGATGAGAATAACAGACAAAAGCTTGTAGTTTAGGTTCTAGAAAAATAGGATTTACGTGTTTAAATCTGTTTTGATTCCCTTGACCATGTAAATCGTATTTTCCGAGATGTTGGTCACATGGTCGCCGGAACGCTCCAAGTAGCGGCAAATCATCGCCAATTGCATGATCTGTTCCATGTTCGTGTTGTCTTTCGTCGCAATGTCGATCAGTTCCGTGATGGATTCCTTATAGAGCGCATCCACTTCATCATCGATCTTGGATGAAGCAATTGCGAGCTTCGTGTCTTCGTATTTATACGCATCGATCGCCTGCGTCAGCATTTTGTTCACCAAATCGGCCATTTGCGGAATGTGAATGATCGGTTTGACCAATTCCGCTTTTCCGATTCTGATCGTCGATTTGGCCACGTTAACGGCGAAATCGGCAATTCGTTCAACATCGCTCGAAATTTTCAAGGAAACGATGATTTTGCGCAGATCAGTGGCCAGCGGCTGTTCTTTTGCAATTAGTAAAATTGCTTTTTCATTGATCTTCTCTTCTAACGCATTGATTGCTTTATCATTTTGGATGACTTCTTCAGCGAGCACCGTGTCCTGCTGCTTCAGGCTTGCAACTGACTGACTCAGCGCTTCACGCGTCATGCCGGCCATGTGTTTAATGTCTTCCCGTAATTCGCTTAAGCTTTTATCAAAACTGCTTCTGTTCGCCATGGTTTGTTTCCCCCGCTTCAGTTTATCCGAATCGTCCTGTGATATAGTCTTCTGTTCGTTTGTCCTCCGGATTTGAGAACAGTTTATCCGTTTCATCCATCTCGATGACTTCCCCGTTCAGGAAGAAGGCCGTTTTATCTGAAATCCGGGCCGCCTGCTGCATATTGTGTGTAACAATGATGATGGTATAGTCTTTTTTTAATTCTCTGATCAGTTCCTCTACTTTTAATGTGGAAATTGGATCCAGCGCGGAAGTAGGTTCGTCCATCAGAATGACGTCCGGCTCAACTGCCAGGCAACGGGCGATACAGATCCGCTGCTGCTGACCACCGGAAAGGCCATAGGCATTTTCGTGCAGCCGGTCTTTTACTTCCTCCCAGATGGCGGCGCCTTTTAAACTTTTCTCGACGATTTCATCCAGCACCTGCTTCTTTTTAATGCCATGGATTTTCGGCCCGTATGCCACGTTCTCGTAAATTGATTTCGGGAAAGGGTTCGGCTTTTGGAACACCATCCCGACATGCGTTCTTAGTTCTTCAACCAAATAATTCGAATCGAATATTCCTTGGTTCCGGTATTTAATGTCCCCGGAGGTACGTACGGAAGGAACCGTCTCAACCATTCTATTTAAGGTCTTAACAAACGTTGATTTACCACATCCAGAAGGACCGATTACCGCGGTCACCTGGTTTCGGGCAATTTCCATGCTGATATTCTTTAGCGCATGGGTATCGCCGTACCACAGATTCAAATCCTCCACTTTGAAGATTGCATTGCCATCCATTGTTGCGCTCATGATTTTTATCCTCCGAACTTATTTTGATCCTTTTTTCTAGTGTTTTTACTTTAACTATATCAGTTCAACTAACATTTAAACTGTTCTTTGTATTTACATAGAAAAAGGCGAGACGGAGTAGCCCACCTAACCTTTACTTATGCTGTCAAGAGGAAACTCTTTATGAACTTTTTGTTTTCTATAAGTTAAATTGTAACGAAAAACTATTAAGGACTCATTAACGTAATGTAAAGATAATGTAAAGAGGGCCGATTTTTATAAAAGTTACCATAACCGAGCTCCGCAACATAAGCAACAGGACTTCTTTTAGTTTCCTTCTTTAATGGGATAATGGGGAGCACAAAGACATACGGCATTCCTCATTCCTCGGAGAACCCAGTTGTCATATTACATCTTCTGCTTTGCTCAATACCATATTATATAAAGATTCACTATGTTTAAACTTACCAGGGCTCAGTTCAGTGCGTTGGGTGGTTTTCTTAAAAAAGCCCCACAATTTCGAAAAACGACGAATGCTCACTCACCCTCTCTTATGCACAACGCATATTTTGTTGGAGCAGCAATCTCTTCGGTTTTGGAAATTTGAACAGTGCGTATATTCAAATGATTTTACGAATTCTTTACGGTTAGTTAATAGGCCCTTAACAACCCTTCTCCATAATAAAAGGTGTACGAAAACTTTACGTAGGAGGGGAAGTAACGGTGAAAAAACATTTCACGAGAAAGTTCATGTCGACAGCTGCTTTATCGTCTTTAGCTCTAGGAAGCATTTCGCTTACACCAGTTTCTGTTGTTGCTGCTGAAGAGGAAAAAACGGATATCGAGCAGGCCAAAAATGTGATTATGATGATCGGGGACGGCATGGGACCTGCTTACATGACAGCCTACCGCTACTACACGGAAGATCCGGAAACACAAGTGATGGAAGATACGGTGTTTGACCCATACTTAACAGGAATGCAAAAAGTGTACAGTGCCGACCCTTTCCATGATGGAGGGGAGGGGGATACAAAAGAAAATATACCGGATTCAGCCGCAACTGCCACTGCGATGGCATCGGGAGTTAAAACATACAACGGAGCAATCGGCGTGGATCTCGACCAGCAGGAAACCAAAACAGTACTTGAAGCAGCAAAAGAAGCGGGTAAAGCTACAGGGCTCGTTGCCACTTCTCAAATCAACCATGCGACGCCTGCTGCCTATGGATCCCATGATGAATCCAGAAGAAACTATAACGAGATTGCAAATGACTATTTCGATAATACAGTCAACGGCGAACATGTCATTGATGTCCTGCTCGGTGGCGGTACGGATTACTTTGTCCGTGAAGATCGGGACCTTACTGAAGAATTCCAGAATGATGACTATAGCTATGTGACAAGTACAGAAGAGTTGCAGGCAGATAACAATGACCAAGTCCTGGGCTTGTTCGCGCCTGTAGGCCTTGATAAGGCAATCGATCGGCCAGAGGAACAGCCTTCACTCGCTCAGATGACAGAAGCGGCATTGGATCGTCTCAGCGAAGATGAGGATGGCTTCTTCTTGATGGTGGAAGGCAGCCAGATTGACTGGGCCGGACATGACAACGATGTGGTGGCTGCAATGAGCGAAATGGAAGACTTTGCTGGTGCTTTTGAAGAAGTAATGGAATTCGCGAAAGAAAACGAAGATACGCTTGTGGTAACAACTGCAGACCATTCAACGGGTGGACTATCGATTGGCCGTGGCAGTGCTTACGAGTGGCATCCGGAAGTGATTCACGCGGCGGAGAAGACACCGGATTATATGGCTGCATTGATTGCTGAAGGAGCCGACATTGAAGACGTGCTCCGGGACAATATTGGATTTGAACTAACCACTGAAGAAATTCAGTCGGTAATCGACGCGAAAGATAATGCGCCGGAAGAAGAGCTGCTGGCAGAAGTAGATAATGCCATTGAGCATATTTTCAATGTTCGTTCCGGAACTGGCTGGACAACGGATGGGCATACAGGGGAAGATGTTCCTGTTTACGCTTATGGGCCTGGGTCTGAACTTTTCAATGGAATGATTGATAACACAGATAATGCAGAAAACATCTTCAAAATTATGGAGTTGGCCACGGACGAAAATCTAAACGGAGTCAGTGTAGAAGGCGAGGAACTGGCAGATACGGCCACGAATTATCCTCTTGGGACTCTTGCTGGCATCATGGCTATTTTAATGGGAGGAGCTCTCCTCGCCACGCGCAAGCGTAAGCCGCTTCAGTAAAGGTAACCATTTGTTAAAGGCACTGTTTTTCTCGCAGATTCAAGTACCTGGTATGGAGGGTGGGCGTTGGTTGCCTGCCCTTTCTTTTTCGTCTAAGCTAAAAGTAAGGAGGTGCCCACGTGTTAAGACAAGCAGGTATTTTATTCGTTATCCTCGGTATCTGCCTCATCGGCTGGAATGGGTATGGATGGTGGGACCAGACGAGCGCCGTCACAATTGATAAAGAGCAGGCCCAGTCAATAGATGAAAAGTGGAATGACCGGACACAGGAAGCTACACTTCTACCCCCTATGGAAGAAGGTGATGATCCAGTAAAGCCAACGGAAACCGTAGAGCAAAAAGAAGTGGAACAGGAGGAGTACTTAAAGACACCCAGTTATGAGCAGGGAGACGAAATCGGTCAGCTGACCATCCCGAAAATGGGAAAAATCTTTCCGATTCACTGGGGCACGGATCAGCAAACACTGCAAAAAGGGGTCGGCGTGTATGATTCTTCTTTTACTACGCTGCCAAACGAGCGGCGCCATACAGCTCTTGCCGGACACCGGGATACCGTCTTTATCGGTCTGGACCAGCTGGCAGAGGGGGACCGGCTTTACCTGGAAGTAGAAGAGAAAAAATACGAATACCAAATCCGAGATATCTGGATTACCGACGCCGAAGACCGCACCGTAATCGTAGAGAAGGAAAAGCCCACATTGACGTTGACAACTTGTTACCCGTTTGATTTTATAGGTTCAGCCCCAGACCGTTATATTATTCAGGCAGAATTAATCAAAGTAGAAGAAGTTCACTAAAAGTTATTATTTTATTCGTTGTTGTTTCTGCCAAGGAGATATCTTGAAAGAAAACAGCTGCCGCTAAATGAATTAGCGGCAGCTGTTTTCAAGTCGTTCTTTCCTGACAATCGAGTTATCTTCCTCGCAACGGTCGCGATACTTTCTTTTAACCATTGCGGTCCCTCTGATTGCTTCAGGAGAAATCGTCTGATCAAAATCTTCGTTTAAATCAGTGTCTTTGGAGTGAAGTAATCAAGCCTGGAAGCAGTCGTTGGCTATTTTAAAGACATCTTAAATCATCAGAAGGCTTTTTTAAAAATCGATTTCGATGATTTCTCCTGGATTCAATACGTTCTTCTGTTCATCGAACACATCACTTGGGTGGATTTTTATTGACTTCAGGTGTTCAATGTCTTCCTGGTCCAGAACAAACGCAAGCTCACCCGTTTTCACTTCATGGGGCTGAAGCTGGCCATATAAATTCTGAAGGTAAAAATCGTCATCGAAGTCTTTTTTCTCCCCCTCGTTTGTTTCGAGAATGGAGACGGGCGCAAAATCCACCACCTGGTCAGAAGTGTTCTCTATCGTAACGTGTAACTTGAGATAGTTAAAGTTATCTTCACTATGCGTGAAGCCATGGAAGTAATCGATTAAATCATGAGAAGGGGAGTAGTTCACCACTTTTATATTGAAAACTGTCAGTTGGATGGGGCCAATCGTATGCGCCTTCTGGTAATCTGTGATGGCTTTCAAGGTGACTGTTCCGTCTTCGTCAGTGAAAACCTGTCCAATCTCATTTAAAGAACGGGTATCAGGTGCTTGGGGGTTATTGACGTAACCGGTGTCCGAATTATCAGGAATGTTTTTTTTCGCCACGTTATCCCTAGAGCTGCCGGCTACGGTTTTTGTCTCGGAAACTGTTTCGCTCCCTGAATCACTCTGTTCTACAGCATTTGAGCACCCGGTCATTAAAAGCAAGCTGCTCAATAGAAAAGCCGTAAATTTCATATCGCTTCCTCCGGACTGTTGGAATGTCTTATAAAATCCCGCTACTGGAAAAGCAGCGGGATTGGTTCTTCTTATTTTCCGTTTCTTGCGTTACCCAGTACGTCCATCACTTTTTGTCCAAGGATATGGTTATCATGCAGGCCGATGAATTTCGCCGCTTGCGGACCGTAAGCATAGACGTTCACGTCGACACCTGTGTGACCGCCGGTTGTCCAGCCTGTACCTGATCGGATATCGAAGATATGCTCAATGGCATTGTCGATTTTACGAACATCGTTAGTGGCAGCCGCGTCTTTGACGGTTTGGACTTCTTCAGCTGTCAATTCCAAGTCGATATACTCCGCCAGTACTTCCTCCACCGGATTGCCATCAGCAATTAGCGCAGCCATAAAATCCGGTGTGCGATCCGCCGCTTTTAGTGAGGCTGGATCCCACTTGTATTCACCATCCCGGCCAAGTGTGAATCCGCCCGTTGAATGGTCGGCAGTGGTAATAACCAGTGTGTGAGGATCCTGTTCAGCGAACGCAATTGCCCGTTCGAATGCCTGTTCGAAATCCTCCATCTCGCTCATGGCAGCTACAATATCGTTGTCATGTCCAGCCCAGTCGATCTGGCTGCCTTCCACCATCAAGAAGAAGCCGTCCTGGTCCTTGCTTAAGCGTTCCAGTGCTTCATCGGTCATATCGGAAAGGGAAGGTGTCTCCTCACTCCGGTCAATGGCTTTATCGAGTCCTTTCGGTGCAAAGAGGCCAAGAATCTGATCGTTCTCATCATTGAGCAGTTCATTTTTTGTCAGTACAACTCCGTACCCGTCTTCATCAAACTCGCTTGCCAGGTTTCGATCTGCACGGTCGAAGTAAGCGGTGCCGCCACCCAAGAGAACATCGACTTTATGTTCGCCATTGACCAAGTCATCAAAGTAATCATCGGCAATATCATTGTAATTATGACGCGACTCATCATGGGCACCAAATGAAGCGGGGGTTGCATGGTTGATCTGGGATGTTGCCACCAGGCCTGTCGCTTTCCCATCTTCTTTTGCCGCTTCCAGCACTGTTTTCACTGCATTCTGTTCCATATCAACGGCAATTGCGCCATTATAGGTTTTAATTCCGGCAGCCAGCGAAGTCGCTGCAGCAGCAGAGTCAGTTACACTCTGTTCTGGATCCCAAGAATATGTCTGTTGCATTCCAACCAGGTATTTATCGAACGCTGTTTTTTCCATATAAGGCGTTGCAGGGTTATCTTTGAAAGCACGGTAAGCCGTGTTGTATGCCGGTCCCATTCCGTCGCCGATTAGAAAAATCACATTTTTGATTTCCGCCTGGTTTTGGCTTTCTGCTTTCACTTTAGCAATAGTGTTTTGGCTCTTCTTATCTTCTTTTGCCTCCGCTCCAGGATAAGAGACGGCAACCCCTCCAACTAAAAGTGATGAGACAACCATTGCAGGTACTATCTTGTTACGCCATTTTTTGTGAACCAACGTTATGTTCCTCCTCAAAAAGTGATTTTCCTTACAAGAATGACTTTAACAGGAGATTGTTAAGCTCCTGTTTCAAAAATGTAATGGTTTTGTAAACTCCTTTTCAAATAAAAGGAGAGCCATTAATTTAGGTTTGCGCAGCTAAAGTGTATGGGGATAGAAATATCGTTTCTTTTCAGGATGAGAATACTTGATAAGAAGTAGTAGCAGTTTGTTATAAGGAGCATTCCTGTTAGGGGGTTTTAAGAGGCCTTGAAACAGAAAGAGCCCTCTTGGTATGATGCGGGGTGTCAATACGCTACGAATTGACCCCTAACTTAGCTGCCAAGGAGGACGCCACTTGCATTCTAAAACGAACGATAAAATTAATCAAGTCACAGAGCGTACGCTCGTGATTGGCATGGATATTGCGAAATACACCCATTACGCGGTATTCGTCGATGAGCGGGGACGGGAACTGGAAAAAGCGTTTCCCATCAAGCAATCCCAAGCGGGATTCCAACTGCTGTATGACCGGATCCTGGAAGCACTCGAAACGAGTGGGCGCACAGAAGTGGTTGTCGGCATCGAACCGACCGGCCACTACTGGCTCAATCTCGCCTACTTTCTGAAAGACCGGGGCATTCCGCTGGTCATGACCAATCCGATGCACGTCAAACGCTCAAAGGAACTGGATGATAATCTGCCGACCAAGAATGACCGCAAGGACGCGCTCGTCATCGCCCGCCTCGTGAAAGACGGCCGGTTCAGCTATCCGCGGATCCTGGAAGGCATCGAAGCCGACTTGCGCGTCGGTGCGACACTCCGTGCGAATCTGACGGAAGAGCAGGGCGCCGTGAAGAATAAGCTCATTCGCTGGCTCGACCGGTATTTTCCGGAATTCCGGCGCGTATTCCCGACATTCGGAAAGATGGCGCTGGCCATCCTGGAAACGGTCCCCTTTCCGGGTGACGTGGCCCGGATGAGCGACGATGAGCTTCTGGCTGTCTGCCGGACAGTGAAAGGCATGAAAGCGCCGCAGCGACCGAAAGCGAACGAACTGATCCGGGTTGCGGGCGATTCAATCGGCGTTACGGAAGGACGGAAGATGGCCCACACATGAAATCGCCACACTCGTCCGCCGGTACCGCCAGCTTGAAGAAGAGATCGATGATCTCTCACAGGAACTCAAAGCGCTGGTCCAGTCGACTGCGGAGTATGAATTCCTGGCCACTGTTCCGGGTCTCGGCGATCCCACGATCGTCGACCTGTTATCCGAGATCGGCAGCTTCACCCATTACCGAGATCCACGCCAGCTCATCAAACTTGCGGGACTCACACTGCGGGAGAATTCCTCCGGCATGCATAAGGGGCAGAAGCGGATTTCCAAACGCGGCAGACGGCGGCTCCGGGCGCTCCTCTTCCGTGTCATGATGCCGATGATCCGACACAATGAAGCGTTCCGGAAACTGCACGACTACTATACGAACCGCCCGCAGAACCCCTGGCGGAAAAAGCAGTCCATCGTGGTCCTGTGCGGCAAACTCTTGAAGATTCTACACGCACTGTGCACCAAAGGCATTCACTTTGATGCGGCGCGCATGATGCACGACCAGCCCTGCCTCCAAGAGGCAGTCTGAGATCACATCCGCCATTCGATACGCATAAGCATGACACGGAGAAGCCGGCACGATTTTTTCCATTCGACCTGTTGAGTCTCTAAAGGAGCTTCGCTGGCCTCTGCCTTATGATCAGACCGAACGAAGGAATGTGGGCACCAGATGCCATGAGACACGGGAGGGTACGTCGTCATAAGCAACGCAGAGATCCAAGGTGCATGACATACCGGATCAGAACCAATCATTTCCATTGGTTTCAGCGAAGCGTACCCAAGCTTTTACAGGATTTATCAAGGAAATAAATATCTGGCAGTATGGTGGTCGAAAAAATATTTTTGGCACCTTGAAAAACGGTGAGAATAATCCAACTCGTATTCAACCAAAACATCTCTTATTCTACCTTAAAAATGGATACGACAAAATGAGTTTCGACATATTGAAACTACTAACCCAAAGGACGTGTCAAACATGGGCAAACGGAAATCGCCGGAATACAAGGAATATGTGGTCAAACTTCTTCTGGACGACGACAGAAGGGCCACTGAAGTCGCTTGCGAACTGGAGCGCAAACCCAACAGGATCCGTCGTTGGGCAGTGACCCGAAAGCACAAGTGAAGATGAAAAGCGAGACCGTCAGGTGGCGAACTTGAAAATGGAGAATGAAATCTTAAAAAGTACTTGGACATGGAAAAGGAACTGGGAAAAACAGTCCTCCAGCTTGTGGAGAAAGTAAAAGGAAAGTATACCTACCGTGAAAGCGATCCTGCCGACCCTTGGCATGTCCTTGTTCCACCAATTATCGGTGGGCTGGCTGAAGGAACTGTAACAGTTGAGAAGGAAGCAATCATTCAACTATGACGCAACTGACTTAGTATAGCTAAATGAACCTCTTCACTCATTCACCAAGGGACAATCTTCGGGGTCGACCTTACCCATTTGTGATGCGTTGACCGAAGGCACAGTCTAATAGTCACCGGGAATAGGTGTTTCACCCCTGTTTTTTGAGAAGTTAAAGGATGTTTGGCATTTCAATTGCTTCCGGGAAGTATTGTAATGGAAGACGTAATCGTCAATCATCGCTTTTAGTTCTTCCAAATTCGCTACCTCCTGAACATTCACTTCATCCTTAAAATGGCTGAAGAAGGACTCCATTGGGCCTTATCCAGACAGTTGCCGCGACGTGACATGGACTGCCCGGGTCTCAGCTGTTTCATCTCGCTGCTGGTACTCTGGAAACGTGAAATGGAAGTCTTAGTCGGAGTAGATGGCGGCTTTCGGATGGACATTTCCGTCCAGCGCTACTGCCAGTTTATTCAGCGTCCGATGGACGATGCGTATACTGCGGCTGGTGGGTAGTTCATACGTAACGATTTCATAGTATTCATTCACTTTTTGATGAAGATCATGATCATTTACAGGAGCTTTTCAGCGGACAGACAAGACAATGAGTCATTTCCTTTTCTTTATCCAACTTATGGAAATAGCAGCATGTTTGTCGTTTATGTTGCTCAGTCAATATGGCGGAAGGAGTAAGATAGGGACGCATCGGATGAGTATTCCACTTGAAACAGTCACCGCTCAAGCTTTGTAATTCCTCTGCCACCTCTATGATTCGTTCATTATGCTCGGGATAGCGTTCTATCATTTTCCGTAGATAAGAATTCAGTCGCACAGCTACGTTTTCCCATAAAATCGGCAAATGGAGGTTCGTCGTCGAATTGAAGGCCATCAACACAAGTGTGAGATGATCAGCAAAGAGACTGTTCCAGGAATCAGACACAGATTCTGTTTCAAAAATCAGTGATTCATCAGTAACGAATTTCAAGTCTTCACTTAAGTGAACGGCAGAAATGGGAATTGCTTTCCCTCGTTTTTCAAAAATCAAAGGATCGAGAACCTGAGGGGGGAGGACTTGTGCATATTTCTTCATCATCATAGATGCCGTCACTTTTAAGTTTGGAGCATGAATCCGTTGCTGTTGGTGCTGTAAGAATGCCCGACATGAAGATTCATTCAATAAAGAAGAAGCTGCAATCATTTCTTCATTCCCTTCCGATTTTTATAAAGCAAATAAATAAAGAACGGCGCTCCGATTCCGGCTGTGAATACACCTGCGGGAATATCGGAAGGCAAAAAAGCTGTACGTGCGATAATGTCAGCGATCATGACGATTAAGGCGCCGATTAACGCAGTGCCGAATACAAGATTACCGAAAGAGCGTTCGAGCAGGAGTCTGGCAATATGTGGGGCGATCAGACCGACAAAAGCAATTCCTCCGGCAAACGAAACAGCACTGCCAGCAAGTCCCACACTTAAGGCAAGCAGAAGGAGGCGGAAGAACTGGAGACGAACTCCCATCCCGATTGCCACATCATCGCCGAGTTGCTTGATATTGACGATTCTTGTGAAAAATAAGGACGTGAAAATGAGCATTACTATGATCGGAACGAGGATAGTGACTTCCTGCCAGTTCGTTCCATACAAACTACCAGTCATCCATAAATAAATCCTAGTTGCGATTGTTGCCTCGCTTGATACCATGAAGAGGGTAATGACGGCGTTTGTTAATGCGGAGATGGCGATTCCGATTAAAATCAACCGCATGGGAGTTACTCCATTTTTCCAGGAAAGCAAATAAATGATGGCGGTGGTGCCAGCAGCTCCAATAATCGACGCTAATGGTAACCAGTGCACGCTCACCTCGCCAAGGAGATAGACGATAAAAAGGACGGCTCCTACTGAAGCACCCCCGGTCACCCCGATAATGTCTGGAGAGCCAAGTGGATTACGGATGATTCCCTGTAAAATCAAACCGGAAACGCCCAACCCAGCTCCGACGATAGCGGCCATTAAAACCCGTGGTGCACGTAATTCAGTAAGGACAAAGGCATGTTCACTCTCGGCAAACAGCTCCTTTATGACGGATGAAACAGGGATATAGCTACTTCCCGCTGACAAGCTGATAATGAGGACCCCAAAGGTCAACATGGCTAAAAAGGCCAAAAGGAAAAGGGAGCGTTTATGGAACTGCATAGAAAAGGAATCCGATTTACTTCTCAGCGTAAAATACTCAGTCACCTTTCTTCACTCCTTTTCTAGCCACGTAAATAAAGAACGGAACACCGAAAAAAGCGGTCATGACACCGATCGGCATTTCCTGAGGGGCGATGATCACCCTTGCGATGACATCGGAAAGCAAAAGAAGAATTGCCCCGAACAGACCGCTGAGGGGTAGTCCCCATTGATAATTCGGCCCGGTAATCCCTTTGGCAATATGCGGTACGACAAGACCGACGAAACCGATCGCTCCTGCAATCGCAACGGCGCCCCCTGCCAGAAAAATGATGATTAGGCCTGCGACTAGCTTGACGAAAACCGTATTCTGACCAAGACTTTTTGCCACATCTTCTCCTGACATCAAAATATTCAACGGCTTTCCCATCAAAAACGCGATAAGAGTGGCGATGATGACGAAAGGGAGGACAGGAAGAAGCATTTCCATATTCCTTCCGGCTACCGAACCGGACAGCCAGAATAACACGCTTTGCATCCGCTGTTCATCTAAAACGAGCATCCCTTGCGTGAAGGAAATGAACAGTGCGCTGATTGCGGTTCCCGCAAGGACCAGACGGATTGGAGATAAGCCGTCCTCCCCGATCGCACCGAGAAAATAAACGAGTACACCAGCTACTCCAGCGCCTAAAAATCCGATCCACATATATCCAGTCAAAGAATCGACTGATAAAAAAGTGGCGGAAAAAACAATAAAGAACAATGCGCCCGCGTTGACACCGAAAATATCGGGAGCGGCTAATGGATTCCGGGTGATGATCTGCATCAGCATACCCGCAATTGCAAGACTTGCCCCGATTGTGGTTGCGATCAATGTGCGTGTCAGACGTGACGAACGGACGATGATGTGATGGGTACTCGTTGGATCATAGTGGAACAGAGCATCCCAAACGGTAGAAAGGGGTATCGGAGTTTTTCCTAAAGCCATGCTTAACAGAACGGAAAGCACAAACAGGAGAACTATGCCTAGCATGAACAGCCATTGCCTATGGGGGATATCGCAATTGATTTCATGAAACTTCTCTCCAATAGCAATAAAGATAGGAGATTCCCTCCTATCTTTATATGTTATTTCTCTAGATTATAGTGTTCATATAGTTCGTCCAGCATGAGATTAGCGGCACGGATTCCGCCAGCCATATTCCAGACAACTTGATCGACACGGTAAACCCGGTCATTTTGAACGGCATCGAGTTTTCCCCAGAGGGGATGACTTGTCCAGTCGGCATAAGTATCCTGGACAGCTGGCTCATCGTCCATGAAGACGAAAAACACATCGGCATTCATTGCGGCGATACTTTCCTTGTCTGTCAGTTTGACGCCCCAGCCTTCTCCTTGCTGGCTTTCAGGACGAGTAAAACCGGCATCTTTTAAAATGGAACCTGCGAAACTATCATAATAAATGCGCGCATGATCACTACGGAAATTGATTAATGCAACGTTTTGCGGCCAATTGTCCCCAAGCCGTTCTTCTGCTTTTGTCTTGAAATCGTCAATGCGCTTCTCCCAATCGGATAAAATTTCATCTGCACGATCTTGTTTATTCATTGTTTCGCCCAGTAATTTGACGGTGCCTTTGAAGTCATAAACGGCATCAATGGCTACGGTCGGCGCAATTTGGCTTAACTTTTCATAGATATCCTCGTGACGCATTTTGGAAGCAAAGATGACATCCGGATTTTTTGCTGCGATTTCTTCCAAGTTTGGCTGAGTTTCTTGTCCAACGATTGGAGTTCCATCCAAATCTTCTTGAAGATATGTGTAAATCGGTTTCTGCACCCAAGACTCTACAATTCCGACTGGTTCTAGATCAAAGGCTGTCGCTGCATCAGTGGCCCCTTGATAAAGAGTGACGACTCTTTCTGGTGTCCCTTCAATTTCTGTCGTTCCCATCGCGTGTTCAATTGTACGGACTTCCTCATTCGTTCCTTCCATTGAAGAATCTCCGGAAGAAGAAACGGTATTTCCGCAAGCGGCAAGCAAAGCGGTCATCATCAAGACGAGTAGGAGCACGCCCCGTTTTGAAAAGAATTTAAACATATGTAGTCCTCCTGCTTTCTGTGATATTGAGAATCATTTTCAACATGGTCAATTCTACTTTTCTTGAAAGTCATTGTCAATATAGAACAAGTCACTAGTGTTGCATAAAAGCAGAAGAACAATCGATCGAAATATTTTGAATCATTTTCGCCAAAAAAGAAAATGCCTGAATAAAGGTAGCACTATCCATTTGGTAATTTTATGCAAATAACCAAGAGAAATGGGGACCGACCATTCGCTTTATGGAACCGATGTTCCTCCAATCCGGCGAATCCGGTCCCTGGCTTTCATCCAGAGCTTCGCCGTTAACAGGCGCGTGATGGCCAGAATCGACTTTTTGCTTTCTGTTTCCAGCTGGATCAGCACATTCAGGCGGTAGGCGATCAAGGCCAGGTAGATCTGGTTTTTTACGGCATTTGCGCTTTGTCCGTAAAAATGCTTGATCTTCACGTGCTGCTTGAGCCATTTGAAGAACAATTCGATGGCCCACCGTGACCGATAGATGTCACTGATTTCCGCTGGAGATAAGTCGAAACGGTTGGTGACAAGGCGCAATTCCCCGCCTTTGCCATCCGGTATGACCACAATCCGAAAGACGTTTTCCGTACAATTTGTCGCGTTTCCGATAAAGGCCATCGTATCTGAAATGGTATCACAACAAACGCAAGTGCGAATCTTTCTACCAGACGTACGACGGAATTTTTCTTCAGCCGGCTGACAAAAAAGAGGCCCTCGTCTGTGAACGCGTCAAAGCGGCCATAATCCATATAGCCCCGGTCAAAAACATACATGGCTTCCTTGTCATCAACGAGCACTTCCAGCTGGCTGCGGTCGGATTCCTTGGCGTTCGTGATGATTTCCTTGTCGGGATAATGGGTTCCCCTCTCATCGAATACCAGACGCAGATGCAGTTTGACGCCCGATTTGGTCTTCCGGAACTTCGCCCACTTAAAGTGGTTGACGTTTAGGGGAAGCGTGGAAGAGTCGATGACTTTCAATGGCATCCCGTTGGGGGATGGCATCTTCTTTCCGTTGATCAGGCTCACAAGCTGCAGGAAGATATTCGAAAGAATCACTGGGTCCAGATTGTTGTTTTTTCTCGACAGCTGGGAAACACTGATGGATTTAACGCCGGCAGTCCGCTGAACATCGGTATTTGCCAAAGCAGCTTCCAGCGCATGAAGGCTGTCTACTTTCATTAATTGGGCGTGCAACATCAAAAGCAGATACGCCTGCGTCGTCAGTTTTTTTGTATATATAAGTTGATTTAATGTTTCGAACATCCAGCAATCAGGTGTATACTGTTAATACCTGAAAGGATGATCGAATATGGAAAAACAGGATCAGCTGAGCGAACTGCAGGAAGCCATGAACCAGGCGAAAGACCGCCGGCTTTACGAACGATATCTGGCTGTCCGTCTTGTCCTGGAGGGCGAGACAATGGAGGAAGCCGGCCGGATCATCGGCCGGCGCCGCCAGGCCGTCAGTTCTTACTTGTCCGCTTATCTGGCAGGCGGCATCGAGGGACTGGCCCTTGGCCATTCCACTGGAAAGAAACCGAAACTGACGGCAGAACAGCAGGAAGAGCTGGCGGAGACGATTGCCACCCGGACACCGGCCGATGTCGGCTTCAGCGCCCGCTACAACTGGACACTCGCACTGGCTGCCGAATACGCGAAAAACAGATGGGGCGTCTCTTATTCCCTGCGCGGTATGTCGATTCTGTTGGGCAGGCAGGGGCTCTCCAATACACGGCCGACGTATACGCTGGAGAAAGCCGATCCGGAAAAGCAGCGGGAATTCAAGGAAAAGACGTTTCCAGCGCTAAAAAAAAGCTGATGGCTGAAGAGATCGACCATCTCCTCTTCGAGGATGAGTCGATGATCCGAGATTACCAGGCAATCGGGCGGACGTGGTTCAGAAAAGGGGAACAGCGGTTCATCCCCACTCACGGCCAACACAAAGGCGTGAAGCTCATCGCCACGCTAAATTACGCGACGGGCGAAGTCTTCTGCACAGAAGAAGAACGGTATGATGCCGTGACGTTCCTGCGCTTTCTCAGGAAACTCCTATCTGTTTACCCAACGGGTAAGATCGCCGTGGTTCTGGACAATGCCCGAATCCATCACGCGAAGCTGATCCAGCCGTTTCTGGAAGAGAACCGGGACCGATTGGGGCTTGTCTTCCTGCCGCCCTACAGCCCCCAACTGAACCTGACGGAAGGCCTCTGGAAATGGCTGAAGGAATCCGTCATTAACAATGTCTTCTTCCCGGATGTTCGTAAGATTAAGCTGAAAGTGCGGGAATTCATCCAGTACATCAGCGAGCGATTGGAAGAAGTGATTGATCGGCTTTGCGTGCGCCTTTGAGTATGTTTCTTTAATTCAACTTATATAGCAATCCTGTCGATGATCTTTCACAATTTCGTTGAATTTCTCAAAATTTATGGGGTAAACCCATTTACCAAATGCCGTTTTTTTAGTATTCTTGTCCATGCGTGAGTCCTTTTTAGTGGATTTGGACAGGAACTACCTGTGCTTTCCATTATGAAGGACTTTTTCTTTTGGATTTAACTGATTTTTGAAGATTTGATGAATTTCTAATGTTCCGGATAAATTAATGCAACACTAGTGAGTTTGGCTAGTGAGAAAAAGTCATATCGAAGGGGTGGAACCACTTCTGACGGGGCATGCTCAAAAATAAACTCGGTCGGGGAGGATTTCATTTAGCCGGCCGTTCTTAGTTAGCTGGTTGAAGACATAGATTGCATTCCTTTAGTTTCCGAAGGGGGTTCCCTGCTCCGTTTTTGCAAGCTCCCGCTGTTTTCCCATTCGCCGTTTCACTTGGATATAGGAAATCATGTCTGCCACTTCTTCTTCGTTCAATGGATGGTCATCAACCGTGAGCTTATAGCCGCTCATTCCTTGTTTATTCTGCAAATCGCACTCTATGTGATGTGCCGAGCGGCCAAGCAGTGAATCTGCGGAAACACCCAAAAACTCGGCGATCCGTATGAGGTGTGGAACCGTTAGAAGTTTCTTACCATCTTCATATGCCCACACGGTACTTTTGGCAATACCAAGTTCCTTTGCAAATTCCCCATCTGATAAATTACGTTGTTCACGTAGTATTCTTATTCTTTCACCAATTGACACTATTTCCATTTTATCCTCCTATGGTTCATCGAATTTTCGAAATCACAGCTTATTTCAATCAGTCTACCATAGGAATGGATAATCAGCAGAAAACAGCGATGTTTTGCCTGTTCTTCGAGCTCTGTCAGCGGGTATCAGAGGCAGTGAAATAAACAATATATTTCTTTCACTTTCTGAAGTTTTGGCCAAGATCAGCAAAAAGGAGTTATTAGAACGACTCAGGAAGACACTTCTGCCAGTGGACAAGACGAATGGTTGTACTGGAATCACTAAGACCGGTAAAATAAGAATTAATTAGAGATATCATTAATTTTTTATAATTAGTATGAAGCCAGGAAAGACGATGATGAAGTTAGCGGAGTTGTCTGCAAAGACGCGGAGAATCACTTGATTTTCTGCGTTTTTTTACAAATTCAGGCGAAATGAAATCAAGATCTTCTTGGATTTCAAAGGAGGGAACAGTATGAAGCCGCCAGAAACTACGGCAAGACAAGTAGGCCTTCTCCTGGATATGGAACAGAATTTGGATGAAGAAAAGTATGTGTTCAGCAAAACTAGAACTATTAACGGAGGGAAAGAGGAACTGGTCCGTGACTGTCTTTATGATCTCAAGGTCTCATTCAAATCCTGTCAGACGAATAGGGTAGCCTTAAATACAGCTGAGCTTTATTTTCAGCCAGAAGAGTATGAGCTGTTCTTGTTAATGCTGATCCAGCATCCACATCCGCTGCCAAGCGATTACCGGCAGTGGCTAGATGAGAGAGCGGATGTCGTCTGTATGCATCTGGAAGCCATTGAGCCACCAGAAGTCTTTGCAGCTCGACTTGGCGACACATTGCAATACATCGCCCAATAACTGCCGGAATCGATATTTAATGAGGGAAAACGTGCAAAGCTTCATCACTTTGTTCGCCCGCTTATCCGTCAATTGTCTAGGGCACAGTCGATATGTCCTGGCTGATTTATAGGAAAGTGCCTGGGATCAGGCAAGCTTAAAGCTTCAAATAGAGCCAAATGGAATCTATACATATCAAGGACCAGAAGGGGGGCTAAAAATTGCAACGTCATTTTTTGAAATGAGCAGGCCGGACTATGCATGCTAACGCCCCTGTATCGGACAGTCAAATTCAAGCGACTCGCATAGTATAGCGAAGCGGGTATTTAGTTTGCGCTCCAGGAGGACAGATAAACTGATCAGACAATGGAAATCTATCGGAAAAATTGTGGTGGGGAATTTTGAATTGGCAGATTTGCAGTTCATGTAGAAGGGGGCAAACCATTACTGATGATAAGCAATTGAACGCTGAAATGTACATTATCCATTGTCTTATGACGGATTTAATGAATTCTTTCAGGTTTCTAACCACTTTTTAAGGACAGGGGGAACAACAGTGAAATTAGAAGACATCAAAGTGCTCTTAAGAACCATTGTCCAATACGATACAGTAAACATCACGCAGACCTTTACGAAAACTGAGGAAGACCGCGTTATAGTAAGGTGCTTGCCGAATACGAAAACGATAGAGTTAACTTTTATTCCCACACAGACAGTCGAATACCATGAGTCAATAGATAAAGCGGCTCAAGTTATCGCTGAACAAATCAATTGAAGCCGTATGAAGTACATGAACATCTTTATCTTGGTGAAAATAACAGTTCTAAGAAGAAGTGGGGAGAGGCGTTGAATAAGAAGGTTTATCAAAGATAACGAAATCACGCTAAATCCTAGTTCGGATTGTAAAACCAATTGTTCGCAAAATGTCGATTTAACGAACAATTGAGGTGTGATATAATTAGAAAAGAGCCATCTCGCTAAGAGACCGCTCTTTTTGATAAAAAGTAAAACCTACAGGCTGCAGATTAAGGAGCAACCAATAGGTTTCAGTACGTAGCATCTACAAGCTGCGAATTAAGGAGCAACCAATAAAATGCTACAATGTTTATTCAACTTGGTTTGTTTCTTCTTTATTATTATCGCGTAAACGAAGTAATTTGTAAAGTTATATTAACCAGCTAACCAGTAGCTAAGGCGGTGTCCATGTGACAGAAAGAAAATCTTTTCCGGTTCGAATTTTCTTTGATGAGAGCGGTAAACATTCAGAGAAAATTCATTTAATGGGTGCTATTCTAATCCCATCGACTTTGTATGAATTGCCGGAATTACAGGAACTGAACGAAATTGTTCGCCAGTCAGATATCCATTGGGCCACTTTTCGTGGACATGGATCGACACGGAAAAAAATAGAAAAAATCATACTCACAGCCATGAATCATCAACGTCTAATGAAAATGAACGTCATTTCCTATAATCAGAATAAGATTCAACAAGACTCGCAAGAAATCAAAGAAAAATTTGCTGATGTGGTCGATCATACCATTTATACGAAGTTCCCTGAACGAGTTGTTTATGGATTGATCAGGAAGTACGGAAGTCATTCCTTTGTAGATGCACAGGTTGCTATTGAGCACGATAACACATATGAAGCCAAAAATTACGACTTAAGGCGGCAAATGTTTGAGCAACTCAATATCCAATCCATATATAGAGGTGAAAACTTCAAGCTCAGTGATGTTCAATACATGGCCAAACAAGAAGAATATGGGATAGAGTTAACGGATTTGCTACTTGGAATAGTCAGGACCATAATAGAAAATCCCAATGATAGTACATCGGGAAAAAGAGTCAAGAATAAACTGATCCTTGATTTGATAACTGAAAGTGATAGCTTTTACTCCTTTCTAAATCGCGTAAAGCTTTATGAATGGGGAAAATCTAATGATTTGATTGATGCCCCTTTCAAAAATTACTTGGATATATTTTTAAGTGACCATTTATAGAAGTTCGTCTCTAAAAGTAAATTGCGGGTATCAAACACACTTTCTCTATACGCTTATATCTCAAGTAAGGTTGGGTGTTAATTAGTGGAGAGTATTCTGAATGTCGATATGCTTAAGAGAAAATTAGATAAACATCTGCCACTCCAACGAGTGGCAGAAGCAAATCTTAAAGCGGTTGAACGAATCGAATGGATCTATAATTCTAATGCCATTGAAGGAAATACTTTATCCTTAATCGAGACAAAAGTAATTCTAGAAGATGGTCTTACCATTGGCGGCAAGCGTCTGCAGGAGCATTTGGAGGTTATTAATCACTCAGAAGCGATTGACTATGTAGAGGAACAAATCCAGCGACCTACAGTGTTAAATGAAGAAGTTATCAAAACAATTCACTACTTGGTTTTGAAAAGCATAGATAACGAAAATGCAGGTATATATCGTGCGACTAACATTAGAATTTCGGGCAGCAAACATAAGCCACCCCATTTTCTCCAAGTCCCGCATGAAATAAAGAACCTTTTTGAATGGTATGGCCAAGCACAAGAAGAATTGCATCCTGTAGAACTGGCTGCTGAATTCCACTTTAAATTTGTCTATATCCACCCATTTGCTGACGGGAATGGGCGCACTGCGCGCTTGTTAATGAACCTGATTTTGATGAGCAATGGGTTCCCCCCTGCCATTGTGAAAGCTGAGAATGAGCAGCGTCTGAAGTATTATGGAACGTTGGAAATCGCAAGTACACAACAGGATCTGCAGCCTTTTATAAACTTAATCGCAGGATGTGTGGAAGAAAGTCTGGTTAATTACTTAAAAGTTTTCACGTAAAGTTTCGTCATTGGAGTTATTATTTAGGTGGTTGTATAACAGTGCCTGAAACTGAAGTTTTACAGGAGGCCATGCAATGGATGCAAAACTGGAGCAAGTAAAGCATTTCCTGATCGATCGACTTTCTCCAATGCTGTTGATTGTGTTCGGTTCTACAGCGAATGGTACCGCACGTCAGGACAGCGATTTAGACATTGCTTTTCTGAGTAACCAGCAGTTTGACGAGTACCAAGTGTTCATCATCGCGCAAGAACTGGCAGCCATCCTGAATCAGGATGTGGATTTGATTGATTTAGCCAGAGCGTCAACCGTGTTTCAGATGCAGATTGTAAGCAGCGGAAAACTTTTGTTCGGGGAAGATGAACGGCAACGTATGGAGTTCGAAATGAAGACCTATAAAATGTATGCAAAACTGAACGAAGAACGGCAGCCGATTCTAGACAAGATTGATGAAAGTAAGTCGATTTATGGAAAGCAATAGGATCACCTATGGGTTACTTGTTCTCAAACTCTGTTTCTTGGAGATTCTTGTACCAAGAAAGGAGTATAGTCTGCTCCCCTCTCTTTGCTAAAGCAAAATTGAATCTCAAAAACTTGCATCTTTATATTGCTATGAGTAAGCCGCTTTTCAATATATAAGTAATTTGAATAAAAATAGAACATTTGTTCGTTAAAATTGTATTTTGCGAACAATTATACCGATATAACAAAACGAAAGGAAGCGTTCGATTTATGGCCATGACACCCGAAGAGCTGCAGGTTCTACAGCGCATTGAAACACAACTTACAACTATGCCCTTCTACGTTGTCGAATACATCCGTTCTAAAAAACGTGCAGGGCTATCAGCGAACACCTTGCTACAGTACCTCTACCGCTATCAGCACTTTTTCAAGTGGCTGCTCCGGGAAGGACTGACCGATGCGGCGGATGCTGCTTCCATCCCCTATTCCGTCCTGGAGAAACTGCGAAAACAGGACATCGAGCTCTACATCGAGTACCTTCAGGAAGAATCCATTCATTACGAACAGGAAACGACCAAAAAACGCGGGAAAGACGTCGTTAATCTCTCCGTCCATGCGTTGAAGTCCCTATTCAATTACCTGACGAAGGAAACCGAGAATGAAGAAGGAGAATCTTACTTCTACCGGAACGTCATGAGCAAAATCGTTTTGCATACAAAAAAAGAAACGGCGAGCAGACGCGCGCAGAAAATCAGTTCAGTTATCCTGAATGACCAAGAGATCCATGAGTTTCTGCATTTTGTGGAATTCGAGTACGAAGAATTGCTGGAAAGCGCCATAGCCAAACAGCGGTTTAAACGGGATAAGGAACGTGATTTAGCCATCCTCTCCCTTTTTCTTGGCAGCGGAATCCGGCTAGCTGAAACTGCAGGCATGTTGACGAAAAAAGTGAATCTGAAAAAGAAACTGATTGATATCAAACGGAAAGGCGCAAAAGAAGATACCGTGAATATCATGGATCAGGCAATCGAGCATTTGAAGGCTTATCTTTCCATTCGGGAGGCCCGCTATAAGGGGGCGAAGGATGTCCCCTTCCTGTTCGTCACACTCTATGGTGGCACTGCCCGCCCTCTTTCCCGTCGGGCCATTGAGAACCTGGTCGGCAAGTATACGGCTGCATTTGCTCAAGGAGAGGGTATCAGTCCTCATAAACTGCGCCATAGTTTTGCTGCAGATTTCATCCGTAATGGCGGGAATATTGTGCTTTTACGTGACCAGCTAGGACATAGCAATATTGAAACCACTTCTCTTTATACCAACTTGTCCAGCAAAGACCAAGAACAGGTGCTAACACGCATGGGAACCAATCGATCCAAGAAGAATATGCAAATTGAAGAAGACTGTTGAAGAAAGAACGATGGCTGCATTTCCTCTCTAGCTGTCGTTCTATCCTTCACTTGATTCAATAAGAATACCTTTTTCCTTGTTTATCCGAAGAGTCTTTTTCCCTACTTTGTATTCCTCTATAATTCGAAGATCTTCTACTTCATTTCTTAAAATTTCCAAACACTTGTAAGTAGATATAAGTTGGTTGTTACAAAGTTCAATAAAGTTTTCTCTTTGCATTCCTTTAATCGAATAGATTTTTGAATGTTCAACTCCGAAATAGTATCCCGTTAACTCTTGCATAAGTTCATTGGAAAAATATTGACTACATTGGCCACGTATTTCTCTCCAAGTATCCAACTTAGTATGGGCAATTATATGGCCTTTTGAGGTGCTATCTACAGAGATTCTACCATTACTCCAAAATTGCCTTAGTCTCTCTTTTAAGTTAACTTCTTTTTTGTTAAGCAAGTAATACTGAGAAAAAACATAAATGAAGGAATTTTGCAATATTTCACTGTTAATTAAGTAAATAAGGTTTTTCTTGATAGCTTCTTCTCTCTTTTTTTTATTAATTAAATCTATACGAGCATCTTGAACGGTTTGATTAGAATTTTTAGCAAGCTTATATGTCAAAAAAACGTATATTCCTGTGATGGAAACCAAAATTGCATTAAGAAGGACTGCCAAGGCCCCACTATTTATGTTCAAAAAACTAATAAAATCATTAACTAGATTCACTATTATAACTCCTTCCTTAAATAAGATTATACAGTAAATTATTTCTTTTTAGCTATCTTATGTATAAATAGAAGAGTATACATTTTCTGGTTTTTTAAAAACCCGGGTACAGGATCTCGAGCGGCAGCTTGGCACTGACAGCCGCAACAGCAGTAAACCACCATCTTCCGTAAGCGTCAAATAGGTTCTTTCCATACTTAGTTGAATAGTTTGTGTATTCTGTTATAATGAAACAAAAAATCATAGGAGAGATGGCTTTATGGAGGAACTCATCACATTACTCGATGAAAATTTAGTTTGCACAAGTACGGATATATCTGCCGATTTCATTCGTTTTTCTGTGGCATCTACTCGCAAAGAATGTGTATGTCCTTCCTGCCAACAGGTGTCTTCCCGCATCCACTCTCGCTATAGCCGAAACTTTCAAAATTTACCGATTCAAGATAAAAAAGTAGTCATCATACTATCAAACCGGAAAATGTTTTGTGATAATGCTTCCTGTCACCGGACGACATTTACCGAAACCTTCCCCTTTTTAGACAATAAAGCGAAGAAAACCAGGAGGTTAAAAGAAACTATCCTGGAAGTTTCATTAACCCAAAGTTCTGTCTCAGCTGCAGCCTATCTATCTCAGCACGTAGTCGACGTTAAAAAGAGTACCATCTGTAACTATCAAAAAAAAAAGTCTACTGTCCATAAATAAAGAATCGATTGAAGCGATCTGCATCGATGATTTCGCGATAAAAAAAAGAAAGAGCTACGGCACTCTCATGATCGATTTGACGGATGGCAAAGTCATTGACCCCATTGAATCAAGAGAGAAAAAAGATGTGGTTAGTTGGCTTTCACTCTTTCCAAATATCGAATTTGTTTCAAGAGACGGCTCTCCTACGTATGCCGCGGCGATTCGGGAAGCTCATCCTGAAGCCCATCACATCAGCGATCGCTTTCATTTAGTGAAAAACCTGACAGATGCGATTACACTCTATCTGTATAGTGTTTTATCCGGACGGATCATCATTCCATTAACGAAGGAACAGCACGCTATGAATCTACTACTAACCACTAAATCTTCACGACGCGATAAAATCCTATGGGTCAAAGCTTTGGCGTCCCAAGGACGCACCTTACAAGAAATTCGTTCTCAAACGAGATGCAGCTTTCAAATGATTCGAAAATATATGAGAATGCATGAAGAAGAAATCCCCAAAGAGTCAGTGGATCAACGTGGTCAGGAACACAAGAAAGCCGTTCAAAAAGTAATAGGAAGAGCCGAAGCAGTGATCGCTTTACGGGAAAAAGGATACAGTATCAGAAAAATTGCCGATGAAACTGGCTATACAATGAAGACGATAAACAATTATTTAGCTTCCGATTTCAATCCGGTCCACGGCCAATATGGTGTACAGCGCAACGGAAAATTAGCTCCTTTTCGAAATGAAGTGATCGCTTTACGTTCAAAAGGAACCACTTATAAAGAGATCTACACTTCCATTTGTAAGAAAGGTTACACAGGTTCAGAAGCTGCGATCAGACAATTCATAGCGAAAGAGAAAAGGCTGCGAAGCGATCTAAAAGATGAAGAAACCGCCGATGCCACGGAGATTGTAGAGAGAAAGTGGCTGGTAAAGCTACTTTACAAGCCACTGGATAAAGTAAAAGCCATTTCCTCCGAACAAGTAAAAAACGTTTTTCAGAAGTATCCGGTGATTGAAACCTTATTTCGCTTACTAGGGGAATTTAAAGGGATTCTTCAATCGGGTAAAAAAGAGGCGTTGCATAAATGGATTTCCGAAGCTGAAAGCCTTAAGTTAAAGGAATTGGTCAGTTTTCTCAATGGAATGAAGAAGGATATAGAGGCCGTTGAAAATGCATGTATCCTGTCTTACAATAACGGATTAGCCGAAAGAAGTATAAATAAGTTGAAAACCATTAAACGTATCATGTATGGAAGAAATAGTTTTGAGCTTCTGCGAAATAAACTATTATTGCTTGAAGCTCGTAAATTCAACTAAGTGTGGAAAGAACCTATTTGACGCTTACTTTTCTACTTCTTTGCTGAGTAAGTTTTTTACAAACATGATATTTGAGCTGAAGAATAATTCCTTATTTTCTACAATAATATAAGCGTCAAATAAAGCTTGCCTGTACTCTAGGCAATTTTTATTGACGCTCACTTTCAATAATCGTATTCAGCTGGAGTCCAATCTATCGTAGAAAAGTATTATCAAAAAGGAATGGAATAAACTTATTTCATCCCACCAGAGGAAAACTATATTTGCTTCTTTCTCTAAATGGAGATGATATTTTGTGATTTTCCTCTAGTGTTCATTATTTAATAGTTTTATCTTTTTTGAAAGAATAATAAAAATCACTAAAACTATTATTGATAAAAATATAGTAGCAGACATTTCTAATAAAGATACTTGATTAGTAAGAGCACTTCTTATCGAATTAGTTTGATAAGTTAAAGGATTAAAAAATGCTACTACTTTCATATAAGTAGGTACATTGTCTAAACTAAAAAAAGTAGGAGCAGTAAATATTAAGGGTAATACCATTAAACTTATAATTAAATCTCTTTGTTGATAGTTGTGAATGCTAGTTGTAATAATTACACCAAGAGTACTCCAAAATAAAATAGCAATAGCACCAAAAGCCAGAGCTAATATAAAACCTGACAAAGTTATTGTTATACCAAAAAACAATGATAATATTATTAGTAAAGTTGATTGAACTATAAACATTGCAATAGGATAAACTGAGAGTCCTAAAATATAACTTATTGGGGTTACTCCATTCAAAAACTTTAGAGCCATCAGGCCCCATCTTCTATCTATGGTCGATCTATAGATAGTATGAGACATTAAACGAATTACTAAAATTGCCATTATACCTGGTACAGAAAATAATATATAATCAACAGACTCTCCTTTAAATTGAATTAGATGATTAGAACTTCTAATTCCTACAACTAAAAATAAGAGGTAAATTATTGGCTCTAAAAATTTTGCATATACAGTATTTCTATTGTTCCAAAAAGCTTGTAGCTCAATTGTAATTACTGCTATTATTCCTTTGACTCCAAGAAAACTATTCTTTCCTAAGTCAATCGATTCAATTTTTTTTTCCACTTACTCTCCCTCCTTCAGTTTTAAGTATATATCCCTTAAGTTCGACTTCTCCTTTTTTACATCTTTCACACAAACATATCTTTCAACAAGCTGAATTAAATCACCCAAAGGTTCATTACTTTTTATTCTTACTTGGAGAGGATTTCTGCTTATTATTTCTATAGATTTTTGTAAAGTATTAAATTGCGCATCACTTAGTTCATGTTCAATTTCTAACGTCAGTACTTCAAAATTCTGAAACCGTGATAAAAAAGCTTCTTTTTTTTCAAAATATATCAACTTTCCTTTATCTATAAACATAATTGTGTCGCAATAATTTTCTACGGAATGTAAATCATGTGAAGACAGCAAAACGAAATTCCCCATATCTGCATGTTTTTTTAGGGATGCTAATAAGTTATCTGTGGATTCCGCATCCAATCCAGTTGTCGGTTCATCTAATATCATGATTTTTGGAGTATGAACGATAGCTCGAGCAATTTGTACTCGTTGTTGCTGTCCACCTGAAAGTGCATCGGGATGCTTTTTACTCATGTCTTCTAGACCAACTATTTTCAGTGCATTGTTTGTTTTAATCTTAGATTCTCTCTTAGAGTATCCTGCCAACATAGCACCCATATATACGTTATTATAAACGTTTAAATACCAATCTATTACTTGTCTTTGTGGACTCCAGCCTATTGATGAAAAAGCATGCTTGTTTAACAACTTCTTATTAAACTCCACCTTTCCCTCTTCCGGATGTATAGCTCCAGCAATAGTGTTCATTAACGTGGTTTTACCAGCCCCATTAGATCCAATAAGTGCTACCATTTGGCCTTGATAAAAATCGGTATTGAAATTTCTTATAACCCAATTATCTCCATATTTAATACCAACATTTTTAATTTTTATTACTTGTTCTTGTTCCAACTTTATTCACCAGCTTTCTTTCCAGCTTTTCAATTCTTTCTTTATCTCCTTAACAGAACAATATCTTTCTTTTTCACTATCATTTAAACCTTTCTCTAAAATCGAAGTTAACCTCGGGTAGTTTTCAATATTTTTTCTTCCTACCTCCCAAGCTCTTTTTATGTACTTTTTATTCATCCCCTCTTCAGAATGGTTATTTATATAATTGTTGTATTCGTCTTGAAACAGCATTACGTTTAATAAAGAAACTATTGAGTAAAGGTCATCTGTTATTGACGTCTGATTTTGTCTGGAAATTGACGGTTCTTTTTGTCCCCAACCTGACGGTTTCTTTGTCCGGAAAAATAGAGAAAAACGAGGGGGAACTAGGCCAGTTCTCCCTCGATCACTTTCTTCACCATCCGGTCGTCGATGATGCGATTTCCATTCTGCGCCGCAAACAACAGGCAATGCGTTGCCAGCTTGTTGATGAGGCGCGACGCACCACTCGAATAGCTGAACACCTCATCAATCGCGGATTCGCTGAAGATATCCCGTCCGACACCTGAGAAGGAAAGATGTTTGTTCATGTACTGTTCGGTCTCCGCCCGGTCAAGATGATGCAGCCGGAATTGGATATCAATCCGCTGGCGGATAGCTGCGAAGGATTGGAGCTGAAGGCGCTCCCACAGTTCGTTCTGCCCGACCATGATCAGCGCCATCGGACTCTGGGCATCCATGCGGAAGTTCAGGAGGAACCGCACCTCTTCCAACATCTCCCGGTCGAGTAAGTGGGCTTCATCCACCACACAGACGGGCGTCAGCTTATGGATGCCTTTCATCAGTTCGATTTCGCGATGCAGTTGCCGCTTGGCATCGCCCCGATAAAACTTGGACTCGAGTCCCAATTGTTCCAACAGCCCCTTATAGAAATGCCGGGGCGTCAACTTTGAGTCTGACAGATAAAGCAGCTTAAAGCGCGAAGGATCCAGTTGATCCGTAAACCGGCGGATGGCGGTGGTCTTTCCGAGTCCGCATTCACCGGTCATGACCGCGAAGAGCTGCCGTTCTGCGGCATAGTTCAGCCGGCCAAGGATTTCTTCCAGCTGATTCGATTCGTACAATTCGGCGGTCGGGATGTCCCGGGAGAACGGCGTGGCACGCATCTCAAAGAACGATTCAAACATGTTCCGCACCCCCTTTTCCGATGTGACGGAAGCTCACGGCCGGCACACTCGGTGTCACGGCAGCTGCCTTGCGGTCCGCGTTCACTTTTTTGGCCCCTTGCAGGAGGCGAGATGAACCGGCAGGTTCTTTCGTCATCTTTTCCGGTAGCGCTGGTCGCTTCCCAGTCTTCTCGGTGATGACCATTTCCCGCGCTTTCCAGCTATCATAACCTGGATAGTCGACGGTCAGTTCGCGGGTGTCCTGCGGATCAAACGTAATTTCCACCTTGCAGCCGACAAAGTTGAGACCGACTTCATATTTGCGGTCCTGGAAACTGATGCAGCCCGATTTATCGACTTTCCGCGTCTCCGCATGCAGGAAGGCATGGGCCAGCTCTTCGGCTGAGACCGAACGGAGCTGGGTCGATTCGTTGCGAAACGCTTCAAATGGCGTCTTGCCGTCCAGTGCGCTGTGTGGTTTGTGGGCGTAGCGCTCTTTCACCCAGACATCCAACCAGCCGTTCAGTTCATCGACGGTCTTCGGTTCTTCGAGTCGCACTTCCTGCAGGAACTCGTCAAAGGTTCGATTGAACCGCTCGACCTTGCCGGTCGATTCTGGTGAATAGGGGCGGGCATATAAAAGCCGTGTGCCGAGCTTGGAACAGGTTCGCGCCATCCATTTGGTGCGATATTGCTTGCCGTTGTCGAAGTAGACGCTCTCCGGTACCCCATGCTTCCGGATGGATTCACGAAATGCATCTTCCACGCAGCGCGCATCCAACATCGGATAGAATGCCACATGGAGCGGGAAGCGGGTCGCATCATCCAGGAACGCCACCATGTAGACCTGTTTCTTCGTCCCGTTTGGCCCGATCGGCAGGTAGGGTCCGTATTTGATATCCGAATGCCAGAGGGCATTCCGACGGCGTTTCTGAAATCGCCGCACGGCGCCCGATGTCTCATGATACATTTTCATCTGACGGGCGCTATACCCTTGTTTTGACAGGCGTTCCTGTAACGTGCTGCGCTTCAATTCGCCTTTTGCGACGACACCGTCCCACTCAAGAATCTGGATAATCGAGGCGATGCTCCGGCTCGGAACCTCTCGTCTCAGGAGGATTGCCTGCTCCACCACGTGATCTTGAAGCTCCCGGGGAACCGAACGGTATGGTTTCTGCTTCAGCCCTTCAAAGCCTTCCTTCTTGAACTGCGCGACGTAGCGTCGGATGGTGCGTTCGGAGAGGCCGTGCCGCTCACAGATTTGCCGGCGGAGCTTTTGCAGTTCCTGGGCATCCAACTTTTCATTCAATAGAGGCGCAATCATCTGAAACCGATGGGTTGCGAGTTCTTCCGCTTTTGTCCTTGCCACTTTCAACACTCCTTCTTGTTCGGATAGTTGAAGTGTAATTCACGGACTGTTGGACAAAAAGGCAGAACGGGTATGTATCCAAAAATGATGGTTGGCAACCGGGCGGACAATCTTTGCCAGCCATCCGCCTTCTGCACCAAACCATTGTCCAATTCGCTCATGCGCAGGCAGCTTCCGACTGGACAGGTCGATCGCTGAGGTCTCATTTTCCCGGAACTGGATGAAGAGAGATTGAAGGATAAAGAGCCAGTAATCGATCAGATCAAAGAACCAATACCGCCAACGATAAAGGGTCGATTCATCAGCTGCCACCGTCAGGTGGCCAGTGGGGCGGGTCGCCTCCTCGATGACATCCGCACCGTATCGTTTATAGGGCACAATCACATCCGGTAATTCATGATGGATCTTTTCACATCCCCTGCAGCGCAACCGTCTAATGATGAATGTACGGGATTCACCGCTGTCTTCTCTTACTTTCCGTTCTCTGGAGCCAATGACCTTGTACGCTGTATGACTGCAACAGGGACAAGGAACCTTTTCTGCACACCTAATAAAAAACGCCTTTCGAGGTGCATTCTTCTATGTTATAATGAGAGACGATTATCATATCATGTCAAGAGACGTCTCCCGTCGAGCTACTGGTAATAGCCGACACCAAGGGAGGCGTCTTTTCCTTTCTTCAGGATCGTTAAGGACATTATATCCGTCAATTCCTGGACAAACAATACCATCAACTTTTGGACATTATGAAATAGCATTAACAGTCATCTCTAAAAGAAGGTTGATATGATACATTAATACCGAACTTTTCTGGGGGACAAAAACCTGGTGTTCCCGCCGGGAAATAAGGTAGGTTATCCACACAAGAATCTTTAAAAGAATATTCTAAGTCTATTATGTAAATCTCTTTATTAGATGAAAATAGCACATTATCAGGAGATAAATCTCTTAAAACATACCCTTGAGAGTGAATTTCTTCAACTATTTCAGAGATCTTCAAAATTATTTCTAATGTCTCTTCCTTAGAAAATCTATTTTTCTGAATATAATCTTTTATAGATACCGCATCTAGATATTCATAAACCAAGAAATAGTTTTGATTTTCAGTAAAAGAGTCCAAAACTTTAGGTTGATAGTTTTTCAAACATTTCGTGGCGCTTTCTTGCCATTTTAATCTTTCAATGGCAGTGACTCCAGAAGGCTCTGTCTCTCCTTGAAACCGTCCTTCTTTAAGAATAACTTTGGGTATTCCCATTTTCTTTGTATCAAGTGCTAGATACACACCTCCTTTTCCTCGCAATCTTATTACTTTGATTAGAATATATCGATTGTTTAACAACTTCCCTTGTTTCTTTTTATTTTTGGATTGCATAAAGGGATCTCTAATCCAAAACGGAACAACTACTGATTTAGTATCTAAAATTAAATCTCCTTTTGAATCTTTTATGTAACTATATAAGTTGATTTAATGTTTCGAACATCCAGCAATCAGGTGTATACTGTTAATACCTGAAAGGATGATCGAATATGGAAAAACAGGATCAGCTGAGCGAACTGCAGGAAGCCATGAACCAGGCGAAAGACCGCCGGCTTTACGAACGATATCTGGCTGTCCGTCTTGTCCTGGAGGGCGAGACAATGGAGGAAGCCGGCCGGATCATCGGCCGGCGCCGCCAGGCCGTCAGTTCTTACTTGTCCGCTTATCTGGCAGGCGGCATCGAGGGACTGGCCCTTGGCCATTCCACTGGAAAGAAACCGAAACTGACGGCAGAACAGCAGGAAGAGCTGGCGGAGACGATTGCCACCCGGACACCGGCCGATGTCGGCTTCAGCGCCCGCTACAACTGGACACTCGCACTGGCTGCCGAATACGCGAAAAACAGATGGGGCGTCTCTTATTCCCTGCGCGGTATGTCGATTCTGTTGGGCAGGCAGGGGCTCTCCAATACACGGCCGACGTATACGCTGGAGAAAGCCGATCCGGAAAAGCAGCGGGAATTCAAGGAAAAGACGTTTCCAGCGCTAAAAAAAAGCTGATGGCTGAAGAGATCGACCATCTCCTCTTCGAGGATGAGTCGATGATCCGAGATTACCAGGCAATCGGGCGGACGTGGTTCAGAAAAGGGGAACAGCGGTTCATCCCCACTCACGGCCAACACAAAGGCGTGAAGCTCATCGCCACGCTAAATTACGCGACGGGCGAAGTCTTCTGCACAGAAGAAGAACGGTATGATGCCGTGACGTTCCTGCGCTTTCTCAGGAAACTCCTATCTGTTTACCCAACGGGTAAGATCGCCGTGGTTCTGGACAATGCCCGAATCCATCACGCGAAGCTGATCCAGCCGTTTCTGGAAGAGAACCGGGACCGATTGGGGCTTGTCTTCCTGCCGCCCTACAGCCCCCAACTGAACCTGACGGAAGGCCTCTGGAAATGGCTGAAGGAATCCGTCATTAACAATGTCTTCTTCCCGGATGTTCGTAAGATTAAGCTGAAAGTGCGGGAATTCATCCAGTACATCAGCGAGCGATTGGAAGAAGTGATTGATCGGCTTTGCGTGCGCCTTTGAGTATGTTTCTTTAATTCAACTTATATAGACCCGTTTTTGTCTATAAAAAAACTTCCATATCGATAGTGGACAATGGAATTGGTATGTAACCGATTATCGGTTGGGATTTTAGGAGAATGAAAATTTTTTGTAAGATTATCAATAGTAAAAGCTATTTTTATAGAATCCTCTTTATCAATGGGGTAAATTGTAATCGCTTTTCCAATCTGAGTATATCCGTACAAGCCTCTATTCAACATCATTAAATGATCTATGCTTTTAATTATCTTATAGTTAATCAAGTTAGAATCTAAATACGTTTTTATAGACTTTAATATATCTAAAACATTCTTTATTGTTGCAGAAATATGCAATTTAAATCCTTCTGAAGGTAAAGTATTTGGGGTGAAATTATTTGAAACTATCCATAAAGTGTCGGGAATAGAACTTAATTCTTCTGTAGTCACGAATTTTTGGAACTCCTCTTCTAACTTCTCATAGGTATCTTCAATATTCAATTTAAACAACCTCTCCTTAAGGATTAAATCCATTTTTGTAAATTCTTATATTGTTTGACATTGCCACCATATATAAACCATGGGCATAAATTGTTGCAATATAGCCTCTTTGCTCGTGAGGACGCAAAATTTCAGAAATATCAGAAACACTGTACCGATTTTTTCTTTCGCATTCATATGAAAGAAGTATAAATTGATAAAACTCATGCCATACTTCTGAATTCACATATTCTACTTCAAATAGTTTTTTTTTGAATTTTTCTATTTCAATTTTTAATTGCTTATCTACTTGCCGTTCCATAATATCATCACTCGCTATTTATGAATTTTATTATTTTTTCACTCATCAATCTTTTTATTGTAAAAGATGAAGTATAAAAATGACCGTATTCTTCTATTGGCCAATAAATAAACTTTTTATTTTTATCTCGCATTTTCTCGACGAAGAAATCGATCTGTTTCAAAGGGCAATGGGTATCTTTTTTTCCATGTATAATTAATAATTTAGACTCGATGTTCTCAACATAGTAAATGGGGCTTCTAACCTTATAAAAAATATTATTCTTATTTAGCGGCCCTAAAAAATCTTTCACTAATCTTCTTGAATTTGAAAATAAGTATTGATATGAGAGGTCAACAAACCCAGATATGCATATAAACCCACCACATGATATTTTGTATTTAGAGGCTAAGATATAGCATAAAAATGCTCCATAACTTTCTCCCATAATATAAATTTCATTTTCTTGTATTTTAAATTCTTTTTTAAAAAAGTTAATTAAATCTATAACGTCTCGTGCATCAATTCCGCCCCAATCATTCATTATTGACGACGCAAAAGATTTAGATTGATCAGTACTACCTCTAATGTTCGGCCTGATGACTGTCATGTCTTGAGCCAGTAAATCACATAATAAATAATGGAAGGATCTATCCCATTTTGCATTTGGTCCTCCATGCAGCCAAATAATAATTGGCTTTTTAATTTTCCCTTTAAAATTTATCAAGCAATTAAGTTTTTCTTTGTCTCTAACAGGAATTTTTGCTTCTATTGACTCAAATTCTTTTTGGGGATGAGTATTGTTTGGAAATATCAATTTCATTTTTTCTTCATTGAGCTGAAGAATGAAAATAGAGCGCGGGTTACCTTCTGAAGTATAAACACATACTAACTCATCAGAATTTATGTATTTAGAAAATTCCATAATTCCTTTTGGTTTATAAATTTTTTTAAGTCTGTCTTCTTCAAGAACGTAGAGGTTTTGCTGAAAACCAATATTTTCTTCAAACAAGACATTATCGTTATATACGTCAAGTACATTAAGATTTAAGTTTCTATCATTGCTAAGTAGTATAGAGTTCACTTGGGATTTTTTTAAATCTAATATTTTTAGTAAGAGTTTATTATTTTCTCTTATAACCCCGTATAACTTATCTTTCTCTTTATGTTTATAGTTTTTGTTTATTACTTCACTTTCATGGTCAAATTTATTTTTAGTTGTTTCGTCTTTGATATTTTCGCGTGTTATTTTTTCCTTATCAATATCACAGGTACTTAAGGAATTAACAGTAAATGTCTTATATAGTTTTACTTTATTTTTGTTAAATATGTATATGGCATTCTTGGTAATTCCATTTTCTAAAAACTTTAATGTAATAATGAAGTTAGATTTTATTTTTTCAAGAGATATTAAATGATGTTGATGATTGCTAGAAAGTTCTACTTTTGAAATTTCTAGATTTTCTTTAACTAAATAAAATAAGTTCTCTTGGTTACCTTGGTAAATCACATTTCCATCTTTATCCCAAACTGGAGCTTGAGTTGGATTACTTGAGCAAACAGAACTCTTATAAACAAGCTTCTTCAACCTTAAATCAAAAACATTAAAAGTAAAAAGACCCTTGTCATCTAAAAAAAAAGCAATACTACTTCTTCCCTGATTCATTCTAGCTAAAAAAACCTCCATATTGAACTCCTTTTAGAAAGGGAATGCAAAAGCATTCCCTCTTGTGATATCAATAATGCTGTTGACAAGTAGAACTATGTGCTCCTGACATAGCAGCAGCAACTACTTCTTCTTCAAATCCAAGTTTTTCAATACCTTCTCCATTCTTAGATAAAAGAACGTTTTTTTCAGTCTCTGTTAAGTTGAATTTTTGAATTGCTAGTTCTGGAAAACTTAAAAATTCACTTAAAAAAGCCCAATCATCTTGCAATCTTGTAATGATCTTTTCCATATCCTTTGACATATTAACACCTCCTTTTAATAATAATACAAAAATAGGATAAACCTGTAAACTATATTTTGCAATTTTATAAATTTTTTTTTTATTCAGTTCTCAAGGAACCTAGTGAGTTACCCAAGCACTTTACTGCCGCGCTGATTAGATTGGGTTATATCGGTGCGAAAGTTGAGTTAGTAATTGGTCCATTGCTTGAATTGCCGGTTCTCGCAATCATCACGCAATTATTACTTGCTCTGCGGAAAGATTCGATATAGCTTTACAAAACACAGAGGCACAATCAGCTGTTAACCAGTCGATTGTGCCTCTTTTCGTTTTATTTAAGAAAACTTCCGATAAACTCATGATATGTAAACTGGATGTTTGAAGGTATTTTCTTTTTATCCATTCACACATAATTCTAGATGCTACCCTCCCATGTTCTTTCTATCTAATTTTTTAAGCACGCTATATATGTCTAAAAATTGTCTGCTTATATTGATTTTTCGGTCTACAAACAGTTGAGGAATTTGTTTTAGTGTAAAATTAAATTATGTCCTGCTAAAAGTGGTTCTTCTCGAATAAACAATAATGATTTTGCCAATTTTTCAGTGGTGCAAACGATTATGATAGGAGAAGTGATAGGAATGTTGGAAAAAGTAACTGATCGAATTTATTACATGATGCCTAGCAATGAAACAGGAAGACCATTGATTGGACTTGTAATAGGAGATGACCATTGTTTAATCGTTGACTCGGGAAATTCACCCAAACATGCAAATGAGTTTCAATTTGAGATAGAAAAAATGGATTTGCCGCCAATAAAGTACTTGATTCTCACACATCATCACTGCGATCATTCTTTTGGAATGAGGGAGTGGGATTTAGTTTCAATTGCGAATTACAAAACAAGTGAGTACATAAAAGCGTATCAAGAAATTACATATGAAGATGAATCGCTAGAATTGGCAAAACAGAAAGACATTTTGAATGATTTCTTTATAACTAGCATCAAAAATGAAATCGAAGATCGAAATAATTTTCACCCTCTAAATGCAGATATATCTTTCGATGGCGAGATGACAATAAATTTAGGTGGAATTACATGCGAACTGCGTCACATCACAAGTCCCCATACGGATGACTCTACAATTTTATATATTCCTGAAGAAAAAACCTTGTTTTTAGGTGACAGCTTTTATGGAAAAAGAATAGATGGATTCAATTACTATGATGATAAACCCTTATTCCCGATGATGGATCTCGTTAAAAAATATGCTGTTGAACATTACATATCTTCCCATGAACCTGCTTTCGGAAAAAATGATTTTGAAACATTCCACGAGCACTTAGACCTCGGATTTTCTATTGCAAATAAATGCTCAAGTCTAGAAGACGGAGTAGTTGAGTATAAAAACCGATTTGATAAAGAGGCTCCAAATGATTTAGTATTTTTCATGAAAAGCTTTGGTCTCAGATAAGATCTCCATACAGATACAAACTCATAAGCTGATTTATTCCTAAATTAAAAGCAGTGGGCAAATATTAAATTTGCCCACTGCTTTTTTTATCTCACTTGATGATTCAAAGCGTTCGTAAAAATACACTTTTACGAGTGCAAATGAATATTAATTTGAAATTTGCACTCTTCTTCAGTCAGCGATAGCAGCGAGACTTATATTTCAAAAAATTCATAGACAAAAGACTTTTAAAAGTCTTTTAAAAGGTATATAATAGACTTAATTAAAGGAGTGGATGGAAATGGCGATGAGAATACTTGATATTCCAACAACTTCGATTTCGGATGTAAAACGTTCTCCTATGGATGCTTTTCAGAAGGCAGACCAAGAAGCTGCCGGCGTCTACGTCTTTAACCGTGAAAAGGTAGCCGGCGTCATGCTCACCCAAAAACAATACGAGTCACTGAACAGGGAAATAGAAGATCTTTACGATCAAGTGGCTGATTTGATGGCTGAAAAACGGTTATTGACTGAAAATGTCTCTACCTTTTCAGATGTAGAAGTTCGCGGAGCGATTGCAACTGAACACCCTGTCATTGATGATGAAGACGGGTGGGAATAATCATTGTATCAGTTGGAATGGACGCAGTATTCAAAGGAGGATTATGAACAGCTTGATGGCAGCCAAAAGATTTTTGTCAATAAAGCGTTGGACCGGATCAAGTTGAGGGGCATGGAAGCCGGACAAGCTCTTCATGGCAATTTGGCGAAATGCAACAAGTTGAAAAACAAAAAAATGGGACTGCGGATTATTTTCAGAGAAGCCGAAGAAACCATCCAAGTGATTCAGATTGTGGCCATCGGGAAACGAGATAAGGAAAAAATTTATAAGATGGCTGAAGATCGATTAAGCTAACTGAAAAGGAGAAATGGTCTCTCCGGCCAAAAAGAGCCCGGCATACCGGCACTACTAAAGTGCTCGATATGCCAGACTCTTTTTTATCAGCCTATTATTTTATTGTTTATCGGCCACAGCTTCTGATTAAGCGGTCACATGTAACCCAAGATCTTTGGAAACTCGAGCATCAATACCTTATAAAGCAGGATCCTGAATGTAAAAAAAAGTGGATTTTAAAAATTAATCTTTAGGTATTATAAAATTCATCTATTTAATTGGTTGTGGAGCTACAACATGTAGGTGATATCCGATGCAGCGGTCGGATACGCAAACAGCATCCTTTTAAGATCGCCTGTCGGGATATCGAATTGAATTGCGGTCGCAAAATGGTTGATTAATTCATCCGCCTCATGCCCCAGCAGATGCGCCCCGACAATCCGGTCCTTTTCCTGGTCGATTAGGATTTTGGCATAAGCCACCGGCTGTCTGGTCCGCTTATACGTAAACCAGTCGGTGAGTTCCATCGCATTCACTTTACAATCGATGCCTTTTTCGTCCGCTTCCGTCTCCGACAGGCCGACAGAAGCCATTTTCGGCAGGGTGAATACGCTGGTCGGCATTACCTGATCGCCCGCCGTGCGGTGGTTGCCTTTCAGCAGGTTGGAGCACACGATATGCGATTCCATGCCGGCCACAGGCGTCAGCGGCTTCCCTTGAGTAGCCGCTACGTCTCCGGCTGCGTAAACATTCGGGTTGCTCGTGCTCTGGAGGAATTCATTCACCTCAATCCCTTTCCGGCTGGCATTGACATTCGCTTGTTCAAGGTTCAAGGAAGAGATATTCGGGGTTCTTCCGGCTCCGTGGATTACCAAATCTGCTTTAAATGCCTTCGTTTCATTCCCCTGCTGCCCGATCACGTTATAACCGGCAGCTGTTTGCTGGATTTCCTTCACATCCGTCCCGAGCTGCAGGTCGATGCCGAGGTCTCGCGAATAATCGGCTAGCCGGCTCACCAGGTCGCTGTCGAATCCGTCCAGCGGCTGATCGCCCCGATGGAGAATCCGCACATCCGCGCCGGCTCTTCTCGCAATATGGGCGAATTCAAAGGAGATGTACCCGCCGCCGACGAATAGGATGTTCGCGGGCAAATCATCCAGCTCCAGAAAGTCGTCGCTGTAAGCGAAATATTTGCTCCCCTCAATCGGAAGTCGGGCTGGACTTGCGCCTGTCGCAATAAGAATTTTCTTTCCCTGAAGTGTCTCATCGTTCACCTGCACTTTGTCTTCAGCGATAAACGCGGCGTGACCATGGTACGTATCGATTCCCCGCTCGTGAAAACGTTTCACGCGCCTTTCCGGTACATCTTCGGTAAATGTACGCTTGAACTGCATCAGATCACGCCAACTGATGCGGGTGTCGCCCGCAAGGCCGAATCCCTTGAGCCGTTCCATTCCATCCAAGTATTCCGTGACACCCACCATGACCTTCTTCGGATCACAGCCTCTCAGCGCACAAGTACCGCCAAACGGCAGCTCATCGATCATCGCCACTGACCATCCCGCTTCCCGGCACTTGCCGGCTGTCACGGAACCCGCTGTTCCGCTCCCGATAACAATCAAATCGTATTCCTTTGCCAATTTGTTCGCTCCCTTCCTTATTCCGCTACAGTTCCTATTCCACTGTTAACTTCCGGACAAACTGTGTACCTTGTCCCCGGTTGATGGCAAGCTGAACTTCTGGTCAAAATAAAAAGGAACGCCTTGCTGTACCGCAAGACGTTCCTTTGAAGACCGGCTTTTTTTCACCCTGCGCAGCAGGACAGCTTGCTGACGTCTTTATCGAGGGTGATGGCGGCGAGCTTCAGCCCTTCGGCCATCGTCAGATACGGCGCCATGGAGTTCTTCAGATCATCCGCCGTCAGCCCGAACTGCACAGCGAGCGTCGCGCCGTAGATGACATCTCCGGCGTTCTCAGCCACCACATGGGCTCCGATGATTTTCTGCGACCCGTTGTCGACGACGAGCTTGAAGACACCGTTCGTTTCGTGGTTCACGAGCGCTCTCGGCACGTTTTCGAGCGGCAGGACCGACGTCTTCACATCAATTCCCCGGTCCCTCGCCTGCTGTTCCGTCAGTCCGACAGTTGCGATGGACGGATTGGTGAATGTCACACCCGGCACAAAACGCAAGTTCACTTTCTTAGCTGCCGAATCCAACGCATTCTCGACTACGATTCCGCCTTCATAGGCGGCGACATAAACGAACTGAGGACCCAATGTCACATCGCCGGCTGCATAGATATTTGCGTTAGTGGTCTGCAGGCAGTCATCAACCGTGACTTCCCCTTTTCTGCCGGTTTCCACGCCGGCTGCTTCCAAATTGAGAGATTCCGTGTTCGGCCGTCGGCCGGTCGCCACCAAAACCTGGTCGGCTTCAATGATCCGCTCTTCCCCGTTCACTTCAAGGAAGACTTTTTTCATCTCCCCGTCCTGTTCCACTTTCTTGTACGTGACGCCGGTCATGAAATTCAGCCCCTGCTTCGTCAGGGCTTTATCCACCGCTTCGGAAATTTCCGGGTCGTATTCCTTCAGGAGCCGGTCGCTGCGCTGCATCAGCGTCACGTCCGATCCCAGGTTACGGAACAGCTGGCCCAGTTCCATGGCGATGTAGCCGGAACCGATGACGGCGAGTTTCTTCGGCACTTCCGCCAATTCCAGAGCCGTGGTGCTGGTCAGGAAGTCCACATCTTTCAGTCCGGGAATAGCCGGAACAAATGGCGCGGCACCCGTTGAGACCAGAAACTTGCCAGCTGTGTAGTGCTGCCCATTCACTTCAACCGTCCGCTCATCCACGAAGGCGGCCTCTCCCCGGATCAGGTCAAAACCGTAGTCATCGATGAGATCGATGTATTTCTGCTGTCTCATCCCTTCGACGAGTTCGTCTTTCTGGCTGGTCAGCGCTGCCAGATCCACTTGCCCCGCTTCCGTATTCAGTCCGGCAAACGGGTGCTGGCCGGCCAGGTGATTGATTTCTCCGGCACGGAGCAATGTCTTAGACGGGACACAACCGATATTGACGCACGTTCCGCCGACGGTTCCCCGTTCGGCCATCGCCACGTTCGCCCCTTTTTCCACCGCTTTGATGGCCGCAGAAAAGGCAGCTCCGCCTGAACCGATGATGAACAGATCGTAGTCGTCGGATGGATTACCGGAAAACGATGTCCGTTCTCCGGATACGACCTCTGCTTCACCCGCGACATAGCCGGCTTTATCGACGGCCTGTTTTGCATCTTTCAAGCGGTCTTCCTCGATTGTAAATGTCGCCTGTCCGCGGCGGAAATTGGCTTGTGCGTTTTCCGCCCCCTTGCTTTCCAAAGCGTTCGTTACATGGTTCTCACAGTCTGTACAGGTCATCCCTTGAACTTCCAGCTTTATTTCTACTTCTTTTCTACTCATAAAACATCACCCTTCCTTTTCTATTTTATCAAGTGCACTACTAACCTATACCCAATTTATACCCTAGCTTAATGACAGCTCATCTAACTGATAACCAGCTGATAAAAGACCAGGTATACAGTAGCCGAAAGGATAATAATTCCGGCGATTTTCTCCATTTTTCCACTCCATTTTTTGGAAACATCTTTCAAAAAAGTCGCTGCTCCTAACGCAACCAGTGTCAGCACGATTCCTTTACCGGCCGTATATACGGTCAGTAACAACGCGCCATGGACCACGCTTCCCTGTGCTGCGACATACGTGATGATCATGACGAAAATCGGAATGGTGCACGGGGTGATGACGAGGCCGAAAGGAAGCCCCAACGTAAAAGCCCCTGCCATCGTGTCCGGCTTTTTCCCTTTTACAGCAAACATCTTGGGCAACTTCAGGTTGATCACACCCAAAAGCTGCAGGCCCATTAAGAGCCCGATTATGACCGGAATCCATAAATCGAGTCCGTATCCTGTAAACACTTCCATAATCGCCTTGCCGATAAACGCGGCGATAATTCCCATGACAGCTGACGTAATCATCATGCCAAGGGTAAAGCTCCACGTAATCCGCAATGCTTTCCCCTTTCCTTCACCCGAGTATTTCCCCATGTACCCGCCAAACATAATGAGGATAGGGATATAACAAACACTGATCGCACTTAACATTCCGCCAGCGAGGACAAGAAAGTAAACAAAAAAGCCAGCTGATTCGAGCCCCGCAAGCCCATCATATACAAACGTCATTATTCAGCCTCCGTGACCTCTTCTGCTTCGTATCCCACATCAGCAACCGCCTGCTCAATCTCATCAACCGTCACTTGACCGGGATCAAACACAACCGTCGCACTGTCTTCTGGTCCATTGATCGTAAAATCAGTAATCCCCTCGGTGTTCTTGAGCCCGGAGCTGACAGCGTATTCACAACTGGAGCAGGTCATTCCGAGGCCGGATAACACGATCTTTTCCTGATCAGCGGTTTCCTTTAACGCCGTCTCATCTTCCGGCAGTTCGATATTTTCCTCGGAAACCGCATTCACTTCTATCGGTTCTTCGTTTTGCTCAGCAAAAGGATTGCCGGCAGTCATGGTGTTGCTTGTTGTCATGTAGATGATAATACCGGCAAATAAAGCGATTCCAACCACCCCGACTAATTTCTTCATTCATCCCGCCCCCATTAACAAACTTGATTTCCTGTTCCGTCGCTTTTCAACGGCACAGTCTTCGTGAAGAAATACTCGGATTTTCGTTTTAATACAACGTCCCATCCTTTAACCCTCCAGAAGAACATCTAGTACGGGACACTCATACAGCTCTTTTTCATCAGGGCACCGTTTTTTCAAATCATCCAGCATTACTTCAATACGCTTTAAATCCTCAATCTGTTTCTGTACTTCTTCTTGTTTTTTAGAGACGAATTCAAACATATTCGCACAGCGAACGGCGTCTCTATCGGCAACTCCCAGTAGCCTATCAATCTCGCTCAAGGAAAATCCGAGTTCCTGAAGGTGCTTAATAAAACCTACACGTTTGACGGTTTCTTCTGAGTAAATTCGGTAGCCGGAATGGTTTTTCGCTGGTTTTTGCAGCAGATTTTTCCGTTCATAATACCGAATGGTTTCTCTATTCACCTCACAACGCTCTGCCAGTTCACTGATTTTATACTCCATTTTGTTCACCTCTCCTATAGCTTAAACCGCGTACCATAGTACACAGTCAAGAATTATGATTATAGTTTTAAGAATAATTTACTTTTGAATAGATATGCGTGGAGAAACGCTTTTGGGAGATAGAAAGGAAAAGCAGGCGTTTGGTGTGAATTGACCGTTCGTTAAAGTACACTTTTATGAACGCTTCAAAAGCAACTGAAAAAAGACAAAAAGAACGTTCGCAAAAGTGTCAAAGCACTTTACGAACGTCCTGATTTTTTCTCATACTTTTCTGAACAGAAATCAGATGCAATTAACTTAATCGAGAATATTTATAATTAATTTAGATAGATTCTTTTACTGGCTCATCCATTGTTCAAATGTTAGATCAGTCCATCCTCCGCTGGGACGTGAAGGTCTTGAGGGACGAGATGGCCTTGATGGGCGTGAAGGCTTTGATGGACGAGAAACTCTCGAAGCTCTTGATGGTCTTGAAGGTCTCGAAGTTCCATTCACTGATCCTTCAGGATTCCATAATACTGGACGCCCTTTTTGATCAAGGACTAACAGGTTTTGTATGGGTCCAAGCCAATTCCCAGTATTTGCAGACCATACATATCCTCTTGATATAAAAGCTATCCAATTCATATCAGTATCGAAAATGTGTTCCTCTTGCTTTATCCAAGCAACTAAATTTACATTTTGATCAAATAATGGTTTCAGCAATTAATAACACTCCTTAAGTTTTTGCATCTTCCCCAAACCGCATTATAAATAGATTTTAAATAAATCACTTAAAAAGGTAGATCGCTAATATTTTCCTTAAATTTCTTTATTTCTGGAGTGTCAATTATGCTAACAATATACGAAATCGCTTCTAATTTGCCTTGAGACCTAACACTCTTCTCATCGTCTTCAGATGAAGCATCTTTTTGGGCCTGTTTATAAAAGTCGCTTAAAAGTTCTACTGGCGAGCGTTTGAGACGATAACTATCAGGAACAAATAAAGCAATTGCCAGGGTTTTTACTGGGATGCCTTCTAATGAACTATATGGATTATTTACGCGCCATTCTTCATTAGGATTATTTGCTGTGTTTAATACATACATCTCTTTATCTTTATTTCTAGCGAGCTCAATAGCATTAATTTGGGACTGTGTCAGTTCTATTTTTTCAAATTCAAATGTATTAGACATGTATATACCCCCTCTTTCATCAAGGCAATAATTTAAATCAATTGTAACAATATTGTAGCATATTCTAAAATTCTCAAAGATTATATAGAAGGGACAGTATTAAACATAAGTTATAATCTGTTTAACACAACCCACTACCCTCTTTATAATGCAGACCACGGTGGGTCTTATTATGAAATTGTCATTTTGCTATGGAGATTTGGTCATGGACATTGACAAATTTAACGAAAATTTATTCGGATGATTACTAGTTGGATAAATAGGGCGAAAAGATCAAGGAGTTAAGAGGAATCTCCTTACTGTAGTGAATAAAAGGGTAAACGCTCGACAATGAAAACTAATTCATCCACCATCTACTCTTGATAAAGTAACCGAAAGTTCCAATTCAACTGGAAAAGCTATTCTTTCGTCGCACTTGCTGTCATCTCGTTCGACGCTCTTTTCATTTTGATATCCTTATACCCGAAAAGCAACGCCCCAAAAGAGTGTAAGAATCATCTCTGATTGCGTTTACAAGAGTTTATAATATAGGTGTCTAAACACGTTTTTTAGTTACTTTTTATCAAAGAAGAAGAGAATAACAAATAAAAAGAGCGGGTATAAAACAACCCACTCTTTACGTACTTACTTTTATTTTCGATTATTTATAATCTCGCGCGCAATCCAGGATGGCCCTTTATGAGCGAAGGCAGAGTTATTGATATCAACATTAGCCATAACTCGACGAGAAATATCAGCTGCTTCTTCTCTAGACAAAGACTTGCTCTGACGATGGGCAAAATATACCAGCGAATCTTCCAAATCTTTCGTTAAGCGTATTCGGTCAACAGTTGCGGTAGTCATCAATATCTAACTCCTTTCCTCCGTCTACTTCGTAGGCTTTAGTTAAATTCAGTGTATCACATATATCTTGCGTATGGATAGATAATTGTCTGGTACGTATGGTTTTCTCCAAAATACCCTGAATTACCTCTTTCTTAACTAATTCCCCATCTCTGAACTTTGAAACCAATTCAGCAGGGTTGTTGTCACTCATAATCCCATAGATAAGGGGATAATCATGTAATAGTCCTTCTCGAGCTCGTATTCGGTTATCAGTTACAAACGTGGCAAACTCGACATCATTTTTATCTAAAACTTTAACTTCACCTTTCTGCCAATAAGGAAACGGAGCAAACTCAAATTCCATAACAACAGGTTTAAATGCTTCCGGTGGAAGGAACATTTCTAAACCATCACCTTTTTTAAACTCCACTTGTCTTGTGACATAGCCTAGATTTAGACTTAAAAGTGGACACGACCAAATGAGTTTCGACATACTGAAACTACTAACCTAAAGGACGTGTCAAACATGGGTAAACGCAAATCGCCGGAGTACAAGGAATATGTGGCCAAACTTCTTGTGGACGATGGCCGAAGAGCCACCGAAGTCGCTTATGAACTGGAGCTTAAACCCAGCACGATCCGCCGCTGGGCAGCGGATTACCGGGAGAGACAGGAACGGCTGGCGAACCCGGCCAACGAGCAGCTGATGAGTACATCCGAACTGCAGAAACGGCTCACAGACGCTGATCGGCGCCTGAAGGAACGGGATGAGGAGGTTGAGATTTTAAAAAAGGCTATGCGTGTCTTCATGAAAGACCCCATGTGATTTACGCTTTCATCCAGGCACACCGGGATGACTATCACGTGGTGAAGATGTGCGATGTCCTCGGTGTCTCCAGAAGCGGTTTCTATAAATGGCGTGATCTCCTGACCGGTGGTCAGTTGTCTGCACAGCAGGAACGACGGGAGGAGATCAAGCAGAAAATTGCCCGTTCTTATCACGAGAGCCACGGCATCTATGGCAGCCCACGCGTCCACGAAGACTTGGAAGCATGGGGCTATTCCGTCTGCGAACGGACTGTCGGCCGCTATATGAAAGAGATGGGATTGCGCGCGATACCGGAAGAAAAATTCCAGGTGACAACCGATTCGGCCCATGATCAGTTCGTCTATCCCAACCTATTGGAGCGTAAGTTCCGGGTCGCTGAACCGAATAAGGCGTGGGTCGCCGATATCACCTATATCTGGACGATGGAAGGCTGGCTGTATCTGGCGAGCGTCATGGATCTCTTCTCCCGCAAGATCGTCGGCTGGAGTCTGGATGTTACCATGAAAACCGAACTGCCGCTTGAAGCGCTGCAGCAGGCGATTACCCTTCGGCGTCCTGATGCGACACTGATTCACCATTCCGACCGGGGATCCCAGTATTGTGCAGCCGACTATGTCGATGTCCTGAAGGCGAAGGAGATCCAGATCAGTATGAGCCGGAAAGGTGATCCATACGACAACGCCTGCATCGAATCCTTCCATGCCAGTCTAAAGAAAGAGCTCGTTTACCGGACTCGTTACAAGACGCGCGCAGAGGCCCGGGCAGCCATCGGCTGGTATATTGACAGCTTCTACAACACCCGACGCCGCCACTCCACGCTTAATTACCGGTCGCCGGATGAATATGAGAAAACGCAGAAACATGTCTTCATCGAAAGAGCTGTTTCGTGATCAATAAGACAGTTGGGGGCATCGGTTCGTTTATGAACCGATGACGCCGGCTGTCCGACCAAGCGAAGCGCGGTAGCCGGTCCACGAAAAAAGGTTCAAAAAGCAGTGTCCACTTTCTTGACGGAAGACCAAGCCTTCTGCCATTTCCTTATCAGGTGCTAAATAAAAACCTGGTCCGAAATCTAATTCAGATCCTACGGAAACATCAAATTTTACGCCTTGCTTCATTATGCTTTTGAAGCCGGATAACGTTGTGCCATGATACCACTTTGTCTTTTCAAGATTTCTCAAAGTTTTAGATCTTAGTGTCACTACTTACCACCCCTATTTATTTCCATTTCCCTCAATGAGCCATAGAGAAAATATATTGACCAACTAAATGACGAAAGGGCTGCTATTGAACGGGCCTTTCACCAAATTATATCCTTCATTCTATACCAGCTTTTTCACAATGTCTTGTGCCTTTATAATTTGTAAATTAAATTTCGCCATTTATGTAAGCCGAAATCTTGTCCATTTTTTCTTTGCTTATTCCTGCTTTCCCACTTTAACAATCTTGTTCGTGATTTTCCCTGTAATCGTATAAACTCATCACTTCTTATGGAGTTCGATGATAATCTAACGCAGTATTATGTGATACCTCCATAGTTGCCGTGCAATTTCTGACCGAATACCCGAATCTTGCATTGCTAAATCGGGAATCACAGTCGATATTACCACTACGATACTTTGAATTTGATTTGAATGTGTAATGAATTCTTTCGATTTTGCCTCTATCCCTCTTTATGACTACTTACCAAATCTATTGATTCAACGAGTTCCATATACATATACAGGTAAAAATAATCCGGGCACAGATGTGTTGTTCCCTTGCTATATAGGAACCATGCGACCGAACTTTCTTGTAGCACATTTTACAATGCATAACGGAATAATGATGGCCATATCTACTCCTCCTCATTTTTTGATGAATTATTCGTTACTTGTTCGATTACATGTTGTTGAATGTACCGGTTCACGGATACCCCTTCTCTGTCTGCTTGCTGCATCAGTTGCGTATGGAGGGTTTCGGGCAGTTGAATAGTGACATTCTTCTCGTTCCGGAGAAAACGCCAGTGGGTGCCGATGTCTTCCACTGCCCCTTGCTGGATATGCCGCTGCAGATCACTGAGTGCTTGATCGGTCGCAAACCCATTTTTTGCATATAGCCCATTCCGTACAACAAGCCGCAACTCCTCCCCCTGCTGTTCAGCGTTGAAGTTTTCCACCCCGCACACCGAAAGCAAGGCATCGACCGCCCGGTAGAAAGCGGGCTTTCCGATGGGGAGCACCACATCCGTAAACCCGTTCTGCCCTTTCTGTTTCGGCTGATGAATGGTATACTTCGGCTGCAGTTCGTACTGCTGCTGAGCAACAGCGAGCGGAATAACCTGTTCATCCGGCAGTCGGAACCCGAAGCTGTAGTCGGGCAGCTCAAATAGCCGTACATGTTGATCTCCTGACATCGTGAAGGCCTGGTAACGCGCCAAATCGAACAGGGGAATGTAGAGTCGGTTCCGTTTTGGCCTGGTCGGTTTCTCATACCGGAGATACTCCACGATTTGCCGTTCCTGTTCTGGCGTAATGGCATACCGTTGGCCGGTTCGCTGAAAACTGCTCTTTACCACCGGGATCTCAAGTGCCAATGCACTTATTGCTGCCTTGATCTGCTGGTCGTACATCCCGAGTTTTTTTGACAGCTCCACCATCGTCGGCCCGGTTGCCTCGAACCGCCGTTTTTCTTCCGCTAATTGATCGACACTCTCCTTTTCGTAAGTAGCGCTCCGGTACAGCCGGTGCGGGTCGGATCGGCGAACAATCAGCCCTCTCTTTTCATAGTTATAGATATTGGATTCCCGGACCCCCAACAGGTCGGCCACTTCTCCAATCGTATAAAAATCCCGCATGCCTGTTCTCTCCTTTTTTAGCAACTCTCCCAAATACATGTGAACTGCCGCTTCCGCTTCTTATTAGTTAAATTCCTATCTCTTGATTTCATTTATACTCTATTGATTACTTTAATTATACCTGATGTAAATAAAATAAATTCATTTCAATTGAAAATAATAAAATATTTTTTAAAATATAAAAAAATAACCTAAACAAAGGTACTCTTTGTTTAGGTAACGTGTATAATTAGGATGAAATAGCGCAGATTAACGGATGAAATAGAGAGGGAAACCAATTATTCTTAAAATAGAGAGGGATTGAAAGAAAATGCAGTTTCCGACAAAAATCAACAAAAACACACTTCTTCCGTTTTCGCCAGCTTCTCTTCCGTCGCTCCAGCTGAAAAAAGACGAAGCGGAGAAACGGAACGAAAATCCGTTTGCTGACTTCGACGACCTCGATATCTTGAATTGGTACATTCATGAACGGCAGCACACGAACGCAGCAAATGAACGGTCGGAACGGACGAAGAAGGAATACGAAAAAGAACTGAGGCAATTCATCTCGCAGCTGCTGACGTATCCGGACGAAATCGGCTTGGATTTAGGAGACGTGGTTGAGGGGTCACTCTTCAAGTCACTTTCTCCCCGCCACCTTCGCCGCTGGCAGGAATGGCTGATTGCGGAAAGTCCTTATGTGAAGAAGCGGGGCGCTTACAGCCAGACGGCCATCACCCGCAAAACGACCATCATCCGCTCCTTCTTCCAGTACCTCCATCGGGTCGGCTATATAATAGAAGAAACTCATACGGGACTCCGGAAAGCGACGGTCCGAAAAGATGACCGCCCGAACCGTGATTTGGGGCCGGGGGACGTGGTGATTATGCTGCGGGGGTTCAGGGAGATCGAGCATACGGTGATGTTCGGTATTTTGCTGACGATGACAGCAACCGGGTTGCGGAACGAGGAATTCTGCCGGCTGGATGTGTCCGATATTAAGCGGGACCGCATTCAAGGCGGCTATTTTCTCAATGTTCTCGGTAAAGGGAACAAACGACGTCAAATCCCATTGAAAGCGGAAGTATACGCAGCAATCCAGGAATACCGGAAAGTGCGCGGGCTCCCACTTTTGGAACAGTCAGCACCCGATGCACCTGTCTTTACGACAAGCCGCGGTACCCGGTTCTCGCCAAGCTACCTGAATCAGTACATGAAAAAAGAGATGCAGAAAATTTCACCGCGGCTGCAGGGAGTCGAAGTGGATCTTACGCCACACGTCTTCCGGCACGCTTTCGCCATCATCTCCCATTTAAACAAAGTGGATATTTACGACATCATGCGCTCGCTTGGTCATGAGAAGATTGAAACGACGATGATCTATCTGGAAAAGATCTTTGCGAAGGAGCGACATGCGGTGAATCAATGGACAGGCGATGCATTAGGAGAATTCCTTGGATAAACTTGGCCAAACTTTCCTTCTATCCTATGGTTAAAGACCAGACAGACAAGCTAATGATGAAAATTGAAAGCCGAAGAATTTAGAATAAAGAGAAGCGCCACTGGCGAATTCAGAAGAACGACATACTATTCAATGAACGCTACTCCAAAATACAATCTAGCGAAAATTGCGTATTTCCTGCTATGTAATCAATAGTAATCTTCAGCAAATTGAAAGACTAGTGTAGAAAATTGAAAATCCGCTTATATACGAGGAGGATTTGTATGGTTAACTTCACCGACGAGTCACTAAAGTCACTTTTAATTAAAATGTATTTCAACGAAAAGCATCTTTCTTCTGGAACGGGATTTCTTATTCGTTCTAATAGTGGCCCTGTCTTAATTACAAACAGACATAACGTAACCGGCAGACACAATGAAACGGGTGAATGTTTATCAAAGACAAAGGCTGTGCCCAATAGAATTGCAATTTCTCATCACAAAAAAAGAGAGCTAGGATCAGTCACAGTCAAAAGTGAAGAACTTTATCAGAACGAGGAGCCATTATGGATAGAACATCCTGGTTTGGGGTCTAAAGTAGACCTTGTCGCATTAAAGCTGACCAATCTTAAGGACGTGGAGATTCACGCATACTCGCTTGATGCAGGATCACATATGGATATCGGGGTATCTGATATTGTCAGCGTGATTGGCTTTCCATTTGGACTCCAAGTGGGGAGTAATGCTGCTATCTGGGCTACTGGATTTGTTGCTTCTGAACCGGCTATTAATTACAAGAATTTGCCACTGTTCTTAGTGGATTGCAGAACAAGAGAAGGCCAATCAGGTTCAGCAGTAGTTGCATATAGGAAAGCTGGGAGTCTAGTTGTGGGGAACGGTGGTGCAGGTATATACCCTGGTTCCTCTACTAAGCTATTAGGAATTTATAGCGGTAGGATAAATAGAGAATCCGACTTAGGAATGGTATGGAAAACATCTGCTATTATAGAATTAGTAGAAAGCATCCCTGTTTAGAAGACTTTACGGGGCCGAAACAGAAAGAGGCTTCTTGCTATGACACGAGTAACATAATTCATAAATTGATCTCTAAATCAGCTGCCAAGCGGGCTGCGAATTGGATTCTAAATTGAACGAAAAAATTCTCAAGTCGTAAATAAAATACTCATTGCCGGAATGGGCATTGCTAAGCGAATGTATTATGTCGCCTTCATCGATATGACCATGGCATTTCTTAAATCAGGGCGAGTCCGATACATGCCAAATGCTCAAAATAGCTGGACGAGAATTGCAGAGACGAAAAACGACTAGAAAGATGCGACGCTCGCGTGTGAGCAGCGAAGGATATTGAACTGTCTGGAATTGAATGAAATGATTTACTTGTAACGCTCATATATGAAATAGCCGTAGGAGTTTAAAAACTGGAAACCTTATGGCTGCTCTTCATTTCGCAGTCTTCACTTTTTGAAGATTTATAGAAGCCGTAATTAGGCTTAGAAAGGGAGCGAATAGATAAAAACAAGAGCAGTCCCACATCCGAGACTGCTCTTGTTTTATTTTACTTTCTATCCTGGGAAAAATGCTTTAAAAGTAACAGGGGAAGAAGCTAAAGAAATTTAATCCTATATTGTACAATGAAGTATTCATACTTCATTGTACTAGAAATACTTAATTCGTCAAGTAAAATGACTTATTATAAGTGAATAAAATGCCCTTTTACCTCTAAATTTTAAGTATCGAAAAATCAAAGAGACTTTCAGCACTTGACAAAACGTTAATTTAAGCTACAATAAAGTATGCATACTTTATTGTAGTAAACTCTTGCGGAGGGATGAAACATGGGGCGACCAAATAAGTTTCAAATCATGAGATTGTTTAAAGAAGAAATCGAAATCGCCCTTAATGAGGCAAACCACCCCATCCTTACTAATGAGGACATGCTGGGGATTTTGGAAGCCCACCGAAGTGAATGGAAACTCCCCTCCTCTGCAACACTGGAGGATTTTTTATATTTCTTGGAGCAGCACGGGAAAATTAAGGGGATTACATTGGATTTTCCGAAAAAAAAGATGGTCCGCTACACTCAGAACCCAGCCGATTTGAGCCTGCTTGAGCTTGCCTGCTCGCTCGGTAAGACCGCTTACCTATCTCACTATACCGCGGCCTTCTATCACGACTTAACGGATAACATCGTGAAGACGATATATGTCAACCAAGAACAGTCGGTAAAGGCTTCACAGCCATGGACACTAACCCAGGAAGCCATTGATCAAGCGTTCGCCCGACCAATGCGGGAATCAAACAATGTAGCTGTCCACGATGACCAAAAGATTGTCCTGTTGAACGGGAAAAACACGGGAAACCTAGGTGTCCAGCAGGAAGAGCATATTCGTTTTTCCAACATTGAACGCACACTCATCGACATAGCGGTTCGTCCAGAATACGCAGGTGGCGCGTTCGAAGTGCTGGAGATTTACAAGCGGGCAAAGGGTGAGGCCTCCGTTAACAAGCTATATTCGTATCTGAAGAAACTAGAGCATGCGTATCCCTATCACCAATCAATTGGGTTCTATCTTGAAAGAGCGGGATACAAGGAAAGTACTGTTCGCTTGATGGAAAAGTTTCCGATTAATTTGGACTTTCACCTGGCATACCAAATTCAGGATAGCCACTACTCTGAACGATGGAAATTGCATTATCCTGCTTCAATGGACAGCTAAGCCCAGAGCGACTCCATCTCTTCTATTTTATGAATGACATAATCATAATAGAAATCGAACGGTTGGACGTCGATATGTCCCTTGATTGTGTCTTTGACCGCGCTAAATCCGGAGGCATGGAAGTCTTTCACGGCAGATTCTTTTACCTTGCCAAGCAACGCCAACGGCACTTTTTTCACCTCAAAAAAATTACGGATCATTTCCAGGTTCTCGGGCGAGCCAAATTTAAGATTCGGTTCCAAATTCTCCGTGACCATATAAATGTCGTAGAAGTCTCGTGGTCGGGGACTGCTACTTGAATTCATCAACCGAGTATAGTCAGGCATCTGCTGGCAAATTGCCCGCAGCTTTTCGAAAATAATCATCCGCGGTGTGTAAACACGGATCAGGTAATCCTCAAAATCCGTCTCTTCACTTGGATCGGTGAATTCATATTTGCTGATATCAACCTTGATGATTTTCTTTCCGCCGGAGACAGGCAGCGACTCGCGCCGAAGTTTTTCTAAGTCATCGCCGATCCGCTTGACATCTGCCAACCGAATGACCTTGAACTCTGCGGCATACCCGCCCCAGTGCTTGTCGATTACTTGTTTACGCATTTTTGGGCGTTCTTTCAATGTCAAATCGAAAGCCAAGAATCCTTCTTCTTTGAAGGTACGCTGCAGGCTCCGTTCAATTTTCTCTCTTACTTCTTCAAGCGTAAGACCAAAATCCTGAAAATCTTTTTCCATGGAAACATCGATATCCATGGAAGCACGGGAATGCAATTTGTAGGCAAGTTCCAATGCGTTTCCACCTTTTAAGACGAGGATTTCCATCAAATCATCATCCGAGAAAAGTGCCAGTATGGTCAGTTTCCGGAGCTGTTCGAATATCGTTTCTGAAACGTTCATTTGCTGATTCACGTCCTAACTAATGATTCTATTCGGTTCATATACTGTACCTTCGGCTAATTAGTCGCAAGCTATTAGTGATAGAATACCACGCTCGTTTCCCTGTCCGCCATGGTTCTCAATCCTACTCGCATTAGACGAAGGTCAGGGCCAGCTACCAGCTCTCTTCAAAATCGTCATAGCCACAGACGCAAATAATTACGTCATCGTTATAAGAACAGTAAAATCTCTACTATGCGAATATGGTCGGATTTCCTTCTCAGCCCCGCCAACCGGTAAAATACAAGGGGTGGTAAGCGCCATCGCTGTTCTTGTATTTCAAAAGAAGTGAGTCTGTATTCTATTAAAATGACGATTATACTCATTGCACCGAAAGGGTTTTTGCTATGAATGCCATACTCCAATATGGAAATACAATTATCCCGTACACGATAAAGGAATCAACGAATCGAAAAACCGTGAATATCTCCGTCAGGGATGGCGAAGTGGCGATCACCGTCCCTGCTGGAATAGATGAAACCGTCTATCAGCCGGTCCTGCAGCAAAAAGCGCTATGGATTACCAAACAACTGCTCGACCATAAAGAGATGCAGCAGGAAAGCCGAAAGCTCGAATTCCGATCAGGGGAGAAACTCCCTTACCTCGGCCGTCAGTACCGGTTGAAAGTGGAGAGCGATACCGTCCTGAAAGCGTCACTGCAATTCAAGCAGGGGAAATTCCATGCCGCTATGCCGCCCTCACTAACCTTAGAAGAACAACGCAGCCATCTATATTCACTTTACACTGCCTAGGTGCAGAAGAAAGGTCAGCAGTTTGCGGAAAAGCGCTTGGAACGATTCACCCAGCGACTTGGACAGAAACCGAAAGAGGTTCAGGTTCGGAAATTAGACAAACGGTGAGGTAGCTGCACGCCGCAACAGCGAATTCTCTTGAACTGGCGCATCTTTCTTGGTCCGGTGTCCACAGTAGATTACGTGCTGGCTCACGAAGTCGCCCATCTCAAGGAAATGAACCACACACAAGCCTATTGGGAGACACTCGGGATGCTCATGCCGAATTACGAGGAGCGGAAGGAATGGCTCCGCCTGAATGGCAACCAGCAGGATGTATAAAAAAGAAGAGCCGCTTTGGCTCTTTTTGTTTTCTCTTTAACTATTTCGTTAGCTTAATACTTAGCGTTCCTTTTTTAGGAGGAGCAACTGGCCCGTTCGTATTTGGTTGATACCTGTCATTATGCTTGTTGGGTTGATGTCCTCTGTCATTCGTATTTTTGTTGCTTTTCGACACTTAAATTCCTTTCTTCTAGAACAAGAGTAAATCCATCGTGATATAAGCTACGCTCAAAACAGCCATTAAGCCAATTAACCTTTTCATTTTTCGTTTTTCCCCGGGTGAATCAACTCCAACAATGGTGATAACGATCAACCAAGCAATGACCAAAAGGGGAACGAATAGGACAATATAAGACATTCAGGTCACTCCTCATTTCTGGCGTATTTGCTTTTACTGGTGTGCAAACACAGATTATTGTTTCCTTAAGTGAACGTAAAACTCTGTCGCGGTCAACGCCATGGAGATTGTCTTCTCTCAGTCTGTGTCAGTTCCCAAAATCTTCGGATGACTGCGTCACAGTAAGATAAGGTTTCTTTTTTCCCAGTTTACTGATCTCCTGCAAATTTCCTTTGAAACTGTCACCCAAAGGAAAGAAATAACGGAGCGGCTTCCCCTCTTTTAAATCTTTGTATCGCTTCCGGAATGCTTGACGCTTTCGAAAGGCTTCCATGTCTTTAAGTACCTGTTCTTGTTCTGCAGATGTCATTGTCATTAAATTGAATTCATCAGCAAAAACGGACAGGTACTTTTGTTCATTCTTTTTCCGTTGCCGTTTCTTCATGGTCCGTCATCAACTCCTTCTACTTTAACATCGTACTCTATATTAATTTCCTTATGGATATTAACTTACCTTGATAAATTCAATTATAGCACCAGGCCAATTCCATTTAGCGTTTTCCATTGCATTTTTAATATCAGAACCGTCTATCCGATCCACAAAAACATCTTCACCTATCTTCACTCTCACTTGAATGGTTATCATTCAATTTCCCTCTCTTACTTTCAATTCACAGCTTTGGGTCTGTCTATATTTTTTAATCAGTTTTCGAGTCTCTTTCCAGGAAATTGCACCTGTTTCATATCCCTTTTCTTTAACCCATTCCTTAAAATGTTCCCAATTCATTGCTATTCCACCTGTCCGTTAAAGTGTAGTGAAGTAATAGGTCATTGATGAACCTACCAAGAACAAAAGAGTGACAATCGCGCTTACCAGTAATCTTTCTGCCCACTTTATTTTTGTATTGTATTCCTTCGCATAGGCGATTACAGAACCAGCCCATGTAACGGCCAAAATGATCAGCAACAAGGCATACAGGATAATTTGCATCTTATCAGTCCTTTTCCGATAGCCTATCTATCATTTTCACGAATGAGAGAATCGCTTATATCCCTTTTTCATTAAGATAACTGCCGCAATTAATGGGAACACGCCGATAATAACAGAAACGAGCGGCGTCAAATAAGTTAGACATAACACAGAGGTTAAAAGCAGCCCTTTTTCTTCGCCTTTGTTTCGCTGGTTAAGCCCGCTTATACCGACAATGAGACCATATGTAGCACCCAAGCAAATGGTAGGCAGGAAGACCATGAAGGAAATGACGCTGCCCATTCCGGGCTCTTGTAGAGCTTCCCAATGAAAGATTCGAAAGTAGACGAAAAAACCGACAAATATGATAAGCAATGGCAGGCACTGTGCGAGCACAGGATTTTCCTCGCCTTTGGTTTTGAAGAACTAGATGCCGCACAGAATGAAACAGATGATTGACGGCAGATGCAGCAAGAAAAGCTGAACAAATAGGTTTTCCATCGTTTAGTTCAGCACCGATTCGAAAAACGAATCAATCGCTTCATCTACAGTTTTATCGCCCACTTCTTCCGCTTTCTCCTTCACCAGCCCTTCAAGCTCGGTGTGCGTCTCACTGGATGTGATTTCGTTGAATCCTTCCTCAAGCTCCACATATTCCGGAATGGCCCAGATACCTGCCTCAGAATTACGTGCTTCTTCTTCAATTGCCCGCAGCTGGTCCAGGTACTTCGTGTTGGGTTCATATATGTAGCGGATCATGGCGTAACCTTCTTTAACCAGTTTGTCCTGCACTCGTTCCCCGTCCACATAGGCATAGGAGAGGAAGCGATCGTAATGGTCCTGAATCTCGCCTTCATCGAATTCAAGAGAGACGGTCTCACCTTCCAGCAGCTCTTTCGCAAAAGCACTGGCTTCTTCGCCTAATGGCATTCCAGCTTTATCACCGACACTTTCCGGCGTATCTACCAACAGCAGACGAACAATAATCTCTTGGCCGGCTGGCAAATGCATTCCGCGGAGGACGTAAGCGGTCGCAAGTTTTACAACAAATGTGTCGCCGTCTATGACCTCAGTGACAGTCCCGGTCAGCTGTTCAGCAGCCGTCTCTTCTATTTGAGTGCCTTCATAACGAAACATATGGCCCTGCAATGTGCAGGATGCGAGGAGAAGGAGTAAACATACTGGCGTAAGTAGTTTTCGAATCATGGCCATCCTCCTAATTTGGTTGAAGCTTTTCAAATTCATCAAGAATTTTCTCAAAGACACGCGGCGCTTCGATGCGGTCAGCTGCATCATAATGCCTCGAAAGGATCTGGTAGGTGAATGCTCCGAACCGGCGAATTTGTTCTTCAGCTGGCAGTTTTTTATTTTTGTCGATCTGCTCCTCGAGCGACGGTGTCTGAGCGGGCAGGGATATTTCATCCAGCCGTAAATTCCGGGCATATTGCTCCTTCAGCAAGGCATGCAGCTGTCGAATGACAGGCTCATCCGGACTGCAGCACGTTTCAGCGTGTGCCAGCATCAGCGTTGGAAAGCAACAGCCCCCATCCATTTTCAATTCAGCTTCGAGTTCATAAATCTTATGGAATTTATCTTTTTCGGCTGGCAGCATTTCACAGAGCCGCTCCAGCACATGCAATTTCAGTTCGATTTCGTTCATACCTTCCCTCTTCCTACAGGAACTCGATGTATTTATTAGATTTAATGATCATTTCAGAGGACTGCTGCCCTTCCTTGAAATCGTTCTTCCGGAGGTAGCCATACGCCAGGATTTCCTTCCCAATCAGGTCTTCGTCCTTGTAGGTGAAGTGAGGAAAATGCCGTTCGAAGATGACGAGTGAAAAATAGCCGTTATCGGTTTTGCTGAAATTGATGAACCAGACTTTTCCGCGGCGGGTGACTCGTTCCACTTTGCCGTGGATGAAATATGGAATGTCTTCTGTCTCGCCTTCCCATAAAGCGGTGTGCGCCTGTTCGTGATGGCGGATCATATCGGAGACTGGAATTTTCCGCCCTTTCACATGAAGCAGAATGCCGGCAAGGATATCCGGACCCACGGTAGTAAAGAGCTTTTTAATGGTTTTCAAGGAGCTAATGGAGGCAGGCGTGTCTGGCTTGTCCTTCAACATCTTTTCATCCAGCTCCTTCGGTTCTTCTTTCTCCTTTACGTCCCGTTCGATGACCTGTTTCTCGTAATCCGGATCAACATCATTTAGGTTGAGCCGAATGGCGATCTGGCGGACACCATTGTCTGCGATGCTCGCTTGATATTCACCCACTTTTGATACGGTTTCCTGGAAAGACAATTGCCGGGCGAAACCGCACTTTTCCTTATGGACAGAGTCACCATGACCACTGGTCTTGAAATGAGGAGCCATATCCGTCTTGCCCTTTATGAAAATGACGGGGGCACCGCAAGCAGAGTCCATGCAATTTATCTGCAGACCGTGGATCTGTTCATCGTAACTGGCTGCGCCTATCACTTTTCCATTCGGTAACACTGCTGAATGCATGAGGGATCACTCCTCTGTGGGAATTTGTTTTTCAGGCTTGAGCAATTCCGGGTTGAAAATCGAGTGTTCCGACTCACAGTCCGGTGTGCAGAATAACGAGGACATTTCATCACTCATACGAAGAAGCACGAATTCGTTCCCGTAGCCAATACAGATTTTTGCATCATACTTTATCATTTTTTTCCTCCTCCTGATTCTTTCAAGCAACGGATTTCAGGCGGTCCAGGGCAGCATTAACCGCTCCGCTCGCGCCAAATCCTTTTTGAAAGACGACTTCTATCTGATTTGCTTTACAAAGTTCTTTAATGGAATACATCGTTTCGTGGCCACAAGCTCCAGCCAGCACAACTACACAATCCGCTTTCTTGACCATCGGTTCGAACGCTTTCTTGACTCCGCCATTCCGGGCTTTGCCATTGTGGAACAAAATATCGCACCCTGCCTTCTTCCCGATTTTCTTGTACGTCTGTTCCTGGCTACCGCCAACGATAAAAATGGTGGTTTTCTTCATTCGAATCACTCCTGTCTATTTTGTATTTATAATAATATAACGTTATATTATAAATTGCAAATACTATTGGCGAATGGGACGCAAAGCTTGAACAGCCTTCTCCTTATTCCTTGATGGCATTGGAAATCCCATATCGATAAAATTCATCCGGTATTTCTCCGCTTTTTCTTCCGAGATATTCATCCGGCCTGCCACTTCTTTAATGGGATAGCCTTTCGAGAGCATGGCAAATACCCTAAACTCCAGTAAATCGACTTTCCGTTTCCCTCCCGTGTTCGGTTGGTGAGATGGGTCAAAGTAGCTGCCTCCTTCCAACACAAGTTTGATTGCAAAATTGAGAGTGTTTAGAGATGTATTCTTCTGGATATAACCTTTAACATTCCGTCTTTCGATATACCGGTCAATATATGGAATCGGTTTTTCCTCTATAAGAAAAATCGGCATTCCCGGCGGGAGCCAGTCGAGTTGTTTGGCCATTTCAGCATCGTTTGCCAAGAATAAGACAAGGTGTATTTCCTCCAGCTGATGAATTGTAGGCACACAGCTGTAAGCTGTTATTCTATGAGAAGGGAATGACAACATCAACGTATATAACAACTTCTCGCGCCGTTTGTCAGCATCACCGATTAGCATTAAATTCATTCAATCACTCCTAAAAAAAGCGCACCCCTCCAAAACAGCAAATGCTGCAAAAGGAGGGGTGCGCCCTGTTAGTTTAAGTTATGTGTTAATTATACCAAATGCGCGAAACCAGTGGGTAGACTTTTTACACTTTTAAATAGAAATACATGAATCCCTGACTCAACAGAATCATTAGGATGGCGATCCCCAACGCATTTTTAGCCCATCTTCGATATTTTGGGTGAGCAATTAGCTGATCTCCCCGACGGAAAAGGTCCGCAATCGGTTCTATTGCTAACAGCCCAATCAGGAACACACCTGTTGCAATAAGCTTTATACCGAACAATAAATATTCATTAACGTCTTCCCAAGAATGGATGGTAATTGCAAGTAACGGAATTAGACGGATCAGAAGCAGAGCGAGAAAGGACCATGCCATAGTTTGTGTCGCAAATTTCTGCCACTGGCCATTTCGGAGCAAGACAGAGAAGACCATCGCAAAGGTGCCGATCAAAAACAAACCGGTAAATAACACAATCGCTTCATTCAGCCCCTGACTAAAGAAACTCATTAAGCCCTGAGCGGCATCTGACCAAATTGTGCTATCAGATTGAGGGGCCACTTGATTTGGCGGTTTTTCTTTAGGCAGAAAATGGGTCGCTGCCGATACAGGAGTAGAAATCGTTCCTGTTAGAAGGATGATCAGCCAAATAAGGCTGCCCTTCAAATATGAAAGAACAGTCATTGGAACGTGTACCTCAAAACCTGTTCTTTTCGTTCCCAAAGCAGCTCACCGTCGAAACAAGGGATAAACGCATGATAGGCATACTCTTTTTCCGACTCCAGGATCATCCGTTCAAGGGTCAACATCCATTGCGTCGTGACTCGTGGAGGGAAAATCTTCTCCTCAAAGATGACGTAGTCTATATCTTCTATTGATAAATTAATGTTCGCATGCAAGGCAATCAATCGATGATGGTGCCCTTTTACTTCGACTCCCTGCAAAAACTCAAGAAAAGGGAAAATGTGATTAACACGTTTTTCGAATAGACGGGTAGCCGTAATTTTCTCCGGCATATCGGTATGTAGGGAAACATTAATATCATTGAAGTCCAGCGCCCCGTTGTTTTGCACTTGGACAATTACTTTTGTTGTGAAGCCGGTGAAATTCACAATTGGCTCTAGAACATTCGATACCATTCTTAATAAATCGCTCTCCATTTGCTTATAGTACCCGTTGGTCAACTTCATGTCAGAAGTGACTTCAAAACATTTTATTTTAAGACGTCCTTTGAACAATACTTCTATTTCAGTTAAAAATTTTCCGTGATTCTTTATGTCTGAAATCATTTTTCGAACGACATCTTGTGGTTTTTCTTCAAGTGTAAATGCATGACACATAGTGATATCCTCCTTCGAATGTCTTTTATAATTTTATAACTAGGTAAAAAGTTTATCAATTGTATATACCTTTTTACCTAAAAAAGGGGAGATAAGTTATATCTTTTTATGGGTTTCTCCTCCAAATTTCTGTAAACTGACAGAAACCAGGAGGAAAAACCCAATGAAAATGGGTTTTTCTGTGTAAATTTGAGTTAAATCACATATTCTTGTTCGACATTTCTCGACAAATTATAAAATTCTTCTTCGTTTTCCAGCTCTAAGGCGAAATCAAGGGACTTTTTCTGCAGAATATCGGCTTTTTTGACCTCGATTTTTCCGGTCATTGCCCGGTGTACGAGTACGGAAAGAATATCCCCTTTCCCAAGAGAGTCATTTGCCACATTGAGCCAAGTACGGCTGTCTCCGTCACTGACGTGGATGTATTCTTGCTCATGACCGATAATTTCAACCACCCATTCTTGCTCACCAATATGGTTTGAGCGGATTGAGTGAGTCGATTTAGCGGTAAGCTGCGGCCGGATGGCAACCGGTTTCTGCTGCACATGCCAATCCTCCATCAACAGGTATTCGGATTCTTCCGTTTCCTCGGCTGCCGCTGTGACCTCCGCTGCTTCCTTCGTTTCCAGTTCTGCAGCTTCCACTTCCGAATCTTCGGTGTAAACTGGTTCTTCTTCGGAATCCGCAGGGATTGGACCGAACTGCAAATCGAAATCTGACGGGGCAGTTGATGTTTCCGGCTCTGCCAGTTCTTCATAAAGCGATGCCAGGAAAGCTTCGTGCTCTTCGTCCAACTGGGATTCTACATATTCCGGTTCCTGTGGCTGACTACAATCCTTTGGGAGTGGAGAAAGAACGGCCGCAGCCATTCCTTCCGGCACTCCATACCGCAACCCCCATGCCGTTTCAATATCCACTTTATCCAAGGTTTTCTTGTGGAACGCATCTTCTGGAAGCGGGAACAACCGCATCCAGTTTGCGTGAGTGATCAAAACTTCTTCCAGCAGCAGTAATGAACTCAACCCTATTTGTATGAATAGTTCCATGCTGACGAGTGATTGTATAAACAGTGTCATGATAAGCCTCCTAGTTTTATTAGGCGAAGAGGTCGAAAGCGAGCTGGTCTTCAGCCACTTTCTTCTTCGTCAATTTTGTCTTTTGCTGTGTCACGGTGATCAGCGTCAATTTCTCTGAACCCGCGGTGTCTCTCTCAATTGTTTTGGCATCAGCTGTATCAAGCGGTTTGCTCATGTGATACAGGAGCGATCCGTCCGAAATGTATTCACGGTCGAAACCAAAGACTGTCGTATAATCGACGGTCAGGCCAGTGCCGTCAAAGGCAAAGCCAGGCAATCCGCCCGATTCCACAAGTGCCGTAAACTCTTTCGCTCGCCGGAAAAACGCGTTCCGTGTCACATCGCCGGTAATTTCTCCCTGCACCCATTTCCGGAATGCCTCAATCGGCGCCAGCTGTTTCTTCTTCCCGATGTTCGCCAGCAGCTGCCGCGCTCTGTCAGAGGTCTGGTGAATCCATTCTTCTGCAGAACCTTTCATCGCAGCCCCGCCGTTTTTCACCGATTCAATCAGCATGGACTGAAGGTCGCCTTCGTCACCGAGCATGGCTGACAGACCGTCCGAGGAAACTTCCCCGTTGATGGCCGCAGTCGCCCGGTTCTTCTTCGCAATGAGCTCAGCCATCTTTTCCTGAAAGCTGTTTTTATAAGCGAGATAGAACAGACGGCATTCCTTGTCCTGCCCGAGACGCCAAGCGCGTCGTGCAGACTGATTAATGGTGAACAGCGACCAGCTGAACTGATAGTAGATGAGCGTCGGCGTGCAGAGGAGGTCCAGACCGACTTTGACCAGCTCTTGGGAAACGATGCAGACATCGTAGTTCTCCTGCTCGATCTTGTTGGCCAGCCACTCACTCCGGTTATTCGTCTTTGTCGTGGACGTATCCAGGATGCAGACTTTGGCGCCGATCTCTTCCAGCTTCTCTTTCAGGCGCGGACGCAAGTCCCGTTCGGAAACCGATGTTCCAGTGTCCCGAACATACACAATCGCTTTTCGCCCTTCCGCCATTTCTGTCTGAATGATTTCCTGCAGCTTCGCTTCTTTCGGCAGCGTACAATCCGGATTCAGGTGATGCGCATCCCAGAAGACTTCCCGTTTCCCGTCTGCATTCTTGTGCGTGGCATCCGGAAACTTGAATGGGTTGTCCGGATAGGCAATCCCGTAATCCGTCATTTTCATGAACAGCTTGAACCCATCGTCATAGGAGTCGATGGCACGTTCGAAAGAATGAAGCATCTGATCATACGGCTTTCTCAATTCCTCGCTCATCGGAACAAAGATGGTCGGGGTATCGACCAGTTCAACTGGATCCGGCCATACATCCTTCAGTCGGACGTTGATGACGTTCTGAACCAGGTATTTGCCGAAGATGAAGGGAGAGATGCCGGGCATGACTTTCTTTGTTGTCCGACGATCGCCGCCCCGTGAATTGGTATTGGTATACTCACTCGCCTCAGAACGGGATTCGTAGGTCGTTTCTTCAATATTTCCGTATTCCTCATTGAAACGTGTGACTTCCTCGTAGCGATATCCGCTCTCCGCCATCATCTGCGGGAACAAGCGCCACAGTAAGTAGTAAACGTCCTCTGCTTTTCCGCCGAACAGTGTACCGGTACCGCCGATCACCTTTTTCGATGATTCCACTAAAGCGCCAAGGGCGTTCCCCTGAGCACTCATACCGGCTTTCAGCTCGTGGATCTCGTCAACAATCGCCATATCGAAGAAGTGTTTCATCTTCCGGCGAATGTATTCGATCGCAGCGACACGGCGCGGCATGCCTGTGATAGCGGCCGGTTTCGGCTGGCTGGACTGGATATGCTGAACGTGGTTCTTGCTCTCCTGACGAATGGCGTGAGCCAGCTTCTTTTCATGAGCGGTCCAGGCTTTGAATGAGCCGTAGCGTACCGGCACTCGCTTGGTCCAGAATGAATCACCACAGTAGAAGCAGAACGCGTTCGCTGGCAGAACGCCGGTATGGATTCGCCGGCTGGTGCCAAACTCGCTTGATTCCATATTGCGGGTTTCGAAAATCTCACGTTCGATGCCGTTCTCGTTCGTCTCCGTCTGTTTGTTCTCAATCACCTGGTGTGCCTTTCCGCAGGAATGACAATAGAAACCGCCGCGCTCAGCGCCTTCCTCTTTCGGAAGCATCACCTTGCGTCGGTAATCGATTGCCGGCATGGTTCGCGCATCCCCTCTCATTATCGTAAAGGAGATGATGAAGAACGTCGGCTTGACCGGTTTTGGTCGTCCTTTCTGCGTCCAGTCGCTGTGAAAGCGGATCAGCTGGTCGGTGTGTGAAATCACATGGACTTCGGCTTCCGGAATCAGCTGACGGATCTCCTGCGGCCACTTCTTCGTGAGGGAAGGAGGACACATCAGGCAGACATGATAGCCGTCTTTCTGCTTCATGGTATGGTAGCCATCCGCAATAGCGGTCATCATGGCCGATTATGGTGATAGGTAGGACTTTGAGGTTATCTCCATCTTTTCCCCCACCCCAAACCGTACGTGCGATTTTCACCGCATACGGCTTTCCATCAATAAGTCGCCAGTTATGCTGTTATCTCAGCATTAACTTTGCAGGCAGGTTATACCTTTACGGATATAACCGCCGTTTCTCTAAGCGTTTAAACGAATTTGAGTTTATTCAATGTCTCGTAGTCAGTTTCGCTAGTTCTTAGCCATTTGGTTCAGTTCGCGGAGTCTCAAAATCTTCTTGCTGCCCTTTTTGTAATCAACTGGATTGTCGTTGTGAATCAACTTATGACACGTCTTACATAGGGAGACCAAATTGCTGACTTTGTTCACTTTTACAAGCGGTAGGTTTCTTTGCTTATGGTGAATGTGTAAGTTGCCTGCATTTAATGCTGTAGAACAGCAGACACATTTCCCTCTGTCTCGGTTGAAGGTGTACTCCCTATTAAGGAAGTATTCGAAGTTATAGATCGGGTATCGGTTTTTAAGATAGTAGAAGTCCATTTCTTCATTGAAAAGATTTGGTCTGTCTAGCCCATCTCTTTTACCGGTAGTCCGCTTGTATATCCTTCGGCCTTCATTCGTGTACGGAGTAAGCTTCAAGTTCACTTTCATAGCATTCCGTTTTGGAGTATGTGCGAACTTTGTGATTCCTACTTTTACGCCAAGCTCTTCAACGTAGAACAGTCTGCAATTCCTGTCTTTATGTCTGTCTCTTCTATTCGCAAGGTTCTTAGCGGGAGTGGTTAGCGAGTGATATCGTCCTCGAAGGTTATTCATTCGTAACCACGTCCGCCATTGATTGTAGAAAATACGTTTATCCAACCCTCGAAAGATGGAGGAGACATTGGCAATTTTGTAGTAATTGGATACTCCAACGATTTTGGCATTTATTCTTTCGATGATTTCCACCTGAATCGGGACATTGCCGCGAAAAGTATAAAGCCGCCTGATTTCCTTGTTGATTTCGCGGATTTTTTCTTTCGCTCTATCCATATTGGGTATCGCCTTACCTTGCATCTTGCCTTTATTGAGACGGTCGTGTTCAGCATATATCCAGTAGCCTAAGAATGAGGCCCTATCCTCACGGATGTCTGTGATGACGGTCTTTTCCTTAGAGAGTTCAAGGCTGAGCTTATGCGAGAAATATTTTTCAATCTTCGTTAGAACCTTTTTGGCTTTTTCTTCCGTTTGGCAGAGTACAACCCAATCATCTGCGTACCGGACCAAGAAAATATCTTCATGACGCTGACGAACCCTTTGTAGTCCATTGCGAGATACATCTTTCACTTTGTATCTGGCAGGATGCTCCTGGAACATCTTTGCCACTTCCCAATCAAAATAGTTAAGGTAAATATTCGCCAAGAGCGGTGAAATGATGCCGCCTTGTGGAGTACCGGTCATGCTATCTCTAACATTACCTTCTTCCATGACCCCCGCTTTCAGCATCTTCTTAATCATCATCAGCACTCGTTTGTCCCGAATGCCCATTGTCCATAACATCTCTATCAGCTTGTTATGGTTGATGTTGTCGAAGAAACCTTTGATGTCTCCTTCAATTATCCAGTACGTCTTACTGCGCCGTATCCGCTCCAATATTTCTGCGATTGCTTGTTCAGCGGATCGCATAGGTCTGAAGCCAAAACTGTAATGATAGAATTTAGCTTCTGCTATTGGTTCGAGTACGACTTTCGTAATTTCTTGGATGATTCGGTCCATTATTGTGGGAATTCCCAGCGGTCGTTTACCCTTATTTGCTTTTGGGATGTATTTTCTTCTTACCGGGCTCGGATTGTAGTTATTGATGCTTCTTCTTATTAAAGAAAGAAGTTCTGCTCTGCTCAATTGCAAGTAGTCATCGATAGTCTTTCCATCTATCCCAGGCGTCTTGCTTCCCTTGTTGCCTTTGATATTGTGAACCGCCGTCATGATTGTCTGCTCATTTTTCATAAGCTCAATCAAATTGAAGAATGGCTTTTCAGTATCTTTGGCGATTTGATACATACTATCGAGAATTGTCTTTAACTCGTTTTCGTTTTTAGGATTTTGTTTTTTATCCTTCATCATTTAATTGGTTCGCCCCCCTTGATTAGAGGAAACGGACTAACCCAGATGAATTAACTCTTTAACTCCCACATGGTTCGTTTAAACAAATCCGCTCATCGAAACACTTACTGACTAACACCCTTCCCTAGAGCAGTTTTATCCTCTTCCGCATTTCGGTCGGTGACCTTATAGCTGGAATACAACCGGCTGCTCATCATTGGTACTATGGTGTCTCTGACTGTCAATACACATTATTGAGTCCAATCTCTCCATGTATCGACTCTCGCACGTTCCCTTTACATTAGCCCTTTATTTACATTCCTTAGATGCCCTTTATACTCCGGCGGTACTTGTCCATCAGGAGACTATTCCTAACTCTGATGGGTACTACACAAGCACAGGAAAGACTTGTGCAGTCGGGAATTTCCACAGGCAAGAGAAATTCCTCTTCGCGCGAGACCTAACCATATATCTCGTAATTAGGTTAGGGAATGAGTAACGGAGCGTACATACAAGGGTTCGCTTTCGCTCATCATAGAATGTTTTTAAAGCCTACCGCCCTAAATCCACGTTTTACGAGTCCGCTTCAAGGACGACTTCACCTAGCTTCACACCTCATCATTAATGGAATGAATCAGCATGTAGGAGTCTCATAGACCAGCCCGTTGGAATATTGGTCTGGATAGGGAGCTTCCCCCTATAAATCATGTAAAGAGTTGTAACTCTTCTTTGTTTTACAAGAAAAGCCCGCACACTTCGCCTTTTACTGGCTTATAGTGCAACGTGCCGCACTTCCAGTGCTCATCTCTCCCTGCAGGATCACCGCTTTCTGTTCCCGCAGCCGTTTGGCTACCGCAGTGGCAGCGTGGGACTGAACCGGGAACAGTTCACGGTTATAGTGATTGAACGGTTCAAGCGGTTCGTCTTCCATCGGGTTATGAGTAGGTGTCACGGTCTCTGACAGTTTCTCCACCATATCGGTATTGAAATTCAGAAGATAGGAGGTGAGATCCGCTGTTTCTTCCACTTGCTGCCCTTCCCCTGACTTCGGAAACTTCAGCTTCTCGCCTTTCACCATTTCTTCGATGAAGCGGTCCGCCTCTTCTTCGTCCAGGTCAATCGACAGTAGGGATAATCCATCCGTGAATAGCTTCTCGTCATAATAGAGGTCATGATTGACCAGGTAATTCTGGTTCATCAGTTCCTGCAGGACGGGACGCTGCCATTCCGGAAGAATATGAAGCCCGTACTGGCCACCGCCAAGGAGCTGTACGACTTCCTGTGCCGGATCGGCATTGAAGGAAAGCACAAATTCCGTATTGTTGAGGACGGATTCGTGTACGATGGCCAGCGCCTTCCGGTTCTGGCTCAGCGTCATGGGAAACTTCACATATTTGCCTTTCTCAGACATGAGCGTTCGTTCGCTTCGAAATTCATACCCGGTCAGCGACTTTTCGCCATAGCCAAAACGAAGGCCGCTTCTCGTACCGATATCAATGGCGGCTTTCAGGGATTGGAGCGCCGAGTCGCTGCCGCTCACGATGGTGAACAGCAGCATATCGTCGCGTCCCCGGTCTGCAAACGCCATTGCATAGCAAAACACCTGATGCCATGCCTGATTGATATAGATCTCCATGAATTTCGGATTGTCTTCTGTCTCTAATTTGTATGGTCTATTCATAATAGCCTCCTAATAGTAAAACCGACTGACCGCCCCGCTGCAGAAGCAGGGAGCAATCAATCGGTTCGGTCTCTCAGTCTGATTCAGACTGCTTGTTCTAATGGCGCAGGAGTCGGTAAGCCGCCTGCAATCCGTTCTACGTCCTGGATGATGGTATTGGCCGCTTTCTGCATGGAAGAAGCGTACTTCATCAATGTCTGCCCGCCATCGGATGACCAGCCCTTCACATACTCGAATGAGTATTCGGACGTATCAAGGCCGAAGTAGGAACAGACGATGAAGGCAACACCTTCCGCAACGCATTCCCTTTCTTCTGCTGACGATTTATCGTAGCGATGGAGCTGGGAGTGGACGTACTCGTGAACCATGGTCTTGGCGCGGTGATTGACGGACAATTTCGGGTCGATCACAATCTGATGGAGTGCCGGCGCATAATAGCCGTTTGCCCCATTTGCTGATGCGATCGACACACTACAATCATCCTCTTCCGCCAGCGTCTTAACCCAAGCGAAAATCTGTTCCGCTTCATCGGATTCACCGTCCAGTGCCAGTCGGTACTTTTCAATCGGCAGCGGTTCACCCTCTGTCTGTGATAGGTCAAAGACCGGACAGGTGACAAAGCCTACGACTTTCGATTTCTCTTCACCCGTCACCTCATCATCTTCTCGCTTAATTCGTGGAGCGAGGATACGAAGGGCTTTCTCGCCTTTTTTGACGCTCCGGTTCAGTTCTTTCCATCTTTTGAATGAAGCGATGTACGAAGCGTTTGGGTACTGCTTCATGACAAGCATGACGTTCCGGATGGAGTAGTTATAAAACATCGCCTGCATCTCAAGCAACGCCTTGAACTTTTCGGGATTTCCGACAAATTCCTTTACTCCTGCATCAAGCATCTGTAATAACTGCTCGACTTCCTGTTTTTTTTCTTCTACGGTTTTCTTTATAAACCCCTTCTTCTTCGCCGGTTTCGGCATGATGATGCACCCTTTCCCAAAAGTTTTTTCACCTTTCTCTTAGAGAACGCAAAAAAGCCCCTGGGCAGATTTTTCGGCATAGCAAAAATGCTATGTGTCAAATCAGCCCAGAGGCTTGAATTAGTCGCGTCCGTCGGAGCACATTACGCTCGACAAATAAATAAGAGAAAAGTTATACCTTCAGTATAACGGAAAGGTTTTCGAAATGCCATATGAAGCGTGAAAATCATTCGTACTTTGAACCTACAGGCGTTGGGCGTTTTGAGAAAACACCATAAAGCCTCTTGTCAATTCTTGTTCCAGGACTTGCTTTGCACCCAGGAGAGTATAAGCTTCTCCGATTTTCCTGACTGTACTTCTGTTCTGGTCGGCCGCAATCACTTCAATGACCAGTTCCCGGCCAATCCAGTTCGTAAAAAAACCGAATTCCAATGAACCGATCTCCCGCACCTTCACATAATCCAATTCCCTGTCCATGCTGGATCTTCTCCTTTCAACAAAAAAAGCTCATGAAACCAGACTTCCCCCTTGAGGGTCGTTGGCTCCAGAGAGCTCCATTTGTTCGATCCAGCGGACAACGAAAACGTCGCTACTAATTAGTAATTTCATTATAGCAGATTCCAAGGGTAATGGAAGGTTCCTGAGAATACCTTAATGTTAGGAAAGGGACTGGAAACAAGGAATCGGAGAAATAAAAAAGAGCAACCGACTTAGCTGGTTGCTCTTTGCTCTAATTCAAGTTCGAATCGTTATTGCGATGTACTTGGAAGATGATCTATAATCTGGCGTGCAAGCCAACGTGGGCCTTTATGAGCGAAGATTACATTATCAAGACCAATACGGTCCAAAACTTTTCTGGCCATATCTTTTGCTTCAGATTCCTTGATACGTCCATTTGACATGGAAACCAATGCTTGCTGTAGACTTTCGCACATGCGTTCAGCATCACGATCTGTAAGTGTAATCATGATAATTTCATCTCCCTTCCATCGATAGCCGAATAAACCTTTTCTAATATCAGTTTATCACAAATAGATTGTCGATAAATAGAGAGTTGTCTTGCTCCTACAGGACCAGCAAGAATCTCCTCTTTCGCTTGTTCCTTCGATATTTCGCCCTCTCGGTATTTCTCCATTAAGATAGATGGGCGGCTATCACATACGACTCCGTAGATTAGTGGACAAGGGTGATTCAATCCTTTGTCTGCTTCTGCTCGATTATTAAAAACAAATTCTGCAAATGCATCATTATATTTCTCATAGACTCTCAGTGGCGTTTTTGTTGCCAACAATTATTTCCTGACATCGAAATTATATTTAATGACGACTGGTAATCTCATTGCTGGGTTAGTTTCTATACCAACTGATTCTAGAGCATCCGCCCTGCTATTTAAAACTCGAATAATGAAATCAGCTGCCCATTTAAATTTGGGAGACAAATAAAATCCAGGACCGAAATCCAGTTCATTTCCCCTATTATAATCAACTGAAATACCGTATTTTTGTATCTCTCTTACTGCGTGTAAAGAAGTTCCATGAAACCAGTAAGGTTGTTCGATAAATTTTCTCGTTTTTGTCTTCAATTGCTGGTTCTCTCCCCATTAACAGTCTCTATTGCTCATACCCTATAATACGGTAGGTATCTGGCATGACGCAGAAAACGACTTCAAGCCCTCTATCGTAATGGGCATTGAATCTGGCCGTGATGCCACTCCGGGTCGCCACAATCAGACATTTTCCATCCCGTAACTCCTCCATTGTTTTCAGTGTCTTCCCGACATTTTCTGTCTGCATGCTTATTTCCCCTCTCATAGCAACGTCAGCTGCTCGTGTTTTTCGGTAGCGGACCTCACAAAATCAATTGGCACAATGATTGTCTTGAAGGTATAGGTAACGCCTTCGATTTTCAGGATGGTATCGCGAACCCATCTCTTTTTCGCGCGACGTTCCACCACATCACCTACCCGAAATCCCCAATCAATGGCATAGGCCAGTTCGGTAGTGCGATCGAGAAGTTGTTCCCGAGTATCCCAATCTTCAGCTTCCGAAGCCGCTTTCGCTTCTTTTTTTAAGGCTCGGTACTCCTGTATCATCTCTTCGTTAGACATCCGTCTCTCCCTTTCTACTGAAACAGGTCATTAAATGTCCGGATCAGTATGCGTAGTCGTTTCGCTTGTTCTTTCAAACTGAGTTCGCTTCGGACAGGAGGACTGAATTGAATATCAGTCGTCATGCAATTTTCAAAACGTTTTCCCCCAGCCGAATCTCTACACCTGCCTTTTTTCCGCAGAAGTAACATTTTTGGTCATTCATGGTCTTCTGGCTCCTCGCTTCATGCTTTTAGTAGAAAGCGGGCTTACAGTCCATACCGTGGATACTGCAAGCCCATTCTCTTACATCAGTTTCTTGACTATCCCTTTTGGCGTAATGACCTTTACGGACACCTCTCGCTTCGTACGGGATTTCGTAATGGTGGAATGCTCCGTTTTCTCTTCGGTTACCACTTGTGTCACCACTTCCATGCCCTGCACGACATGTAGCCGCTCACCTTCGCCCAGGACGCCATTTACAGCGCCTGAAGCAAGCAGCAAGGCCATCTGACCCTGTGCAATATTGATGATCGGATCTCCGCCGATGGACAAGCTTTTTGGCCGGGTGCGCTCTTTAAAAGCGGTAAAGCCTTTGTTGTTGTGAATGAGCGAATAAAACTCCTCTTTCTGCTCGATTCTTGTGTAGAACGTCGCAACCTCCGGCTTCACTGCTGGAACCGTCCACGTTTGCTCGCCGATCAGTTGGTCTGCCGGTTTCACTTCCGTTTCAATGAAGTGTTCACTGTTACAATCCAGGAATTTCTGATAGAGCAGTTCATCGAACCGCTTTGTTTTCGATTCCTTTTTCTTCCCGATGAAAATACACTGCCGGAAATCCGGATAATCCTCATCGGTGAATCGTGTCAGCGCCACGTCTTCAAAGTGGGTAGCAAGAAAGCGGGCAATCTGTCTGTCGCTGAAGCGGTAAGACGGAATGATGTACAACATGATGCCGCCCGGCGCCAGATAACGGGTGCCGCGGACCAGTTCCGTGTATTCCTTCCGCTCCGACTTCTCATCCCCGTAAGCCTTCATCGTGTGGTCATACGGTGGATTCAGAAAGACGAAACCAAACGCATCATTGGAGATAACCATGGATTCGATTGGCGCTTGCACCAGTCGATCCAGATTCTCGGCCGCTGTCAGCGCCCGTCGCTTATCCAGTTCCACCCCATAGGTCATGACGGTTTCAGTTTGATTTTCGGTCAGCTGCTTTAAAATGAGCCCTTCTCCGCAAGTGGGATCGAGCGCAGCTGTTTCTTCCGGAAACTGCAGCAACTGCCGTAAGTATTCTCCCTGGCGCGGCGGTGTGGCAAAAAAGCCGGCGCGCAATTTATTCCCAATTTGAGACATGAATGGTTTCCTCCCAAACCGCTCCCTGTTATTCGGGAGCGGCAGATTATTTTTGTTTACGCTGTCTGTTCCGCTTTATGGTCATCAAGCACAAGATGGTAGACGGTCAGCCCTCGGCCCACGTCATGTTCATCCGTTGAGTCGATGATCGACTGCTGCTGCTCGTTTGAAAGCGGAGTGAGTCTTCCCTGTCCGTCCACTCCAGCGACAATGATATTGCCACGAATGTGTTCCCGACCGAATTGTGTGTCGCATATCAGGTTCACGCTTTCATCGCGGTAAGGCATCTGTGCTTCCTTGTCATAGCAAAGGGCGATGCCGTCCGTCAGGCTGGAGCGGTCTGTATCTTTCCCTAGAATCTGCTGATAGTTCCGTTCATCGAGCAGGGGCAGTTTGCGCCATCCGGAATCACCAGCGGATCTGCAAAGGTACGCACCCATCAGGAAGCACCTCCTACAAGCGCTGTTCGGAAAAGGCGGCATTCAGGGACTAAAATAGAAGATGCCTGAATGAATTTCACCTGTTCCTCTGTGAGCGGTTGTATTCGGCCCTCTTCATCCTGAGCGGCAGCGGCGATGTTTCCGTACACGCCTGTCTCTCCCCATTTGAAGTGGAGATCCAGGTTGAACGGCAGGTCTTCCATTGGCGTCAGGAGCCCATCATTGAAAAACAGATGGACGCCCATTCCGACCGGTAGCGTATCCACTCGGCCATTGACGTATTCACTCAGGGCTTCCTCCGTTTGGAACGGAAGTTCATTCCATGCTTGTTCGTCTGTTCGACAACCCATGATTACTGCCATAACAGTTCCCCCACTTTCCGGAAGGACTGAATATCAGTAATCAGCAGAAATGGATCACTGAACAACTGCTTGATTTCTTTGAAGCGGAATGTAAACCACTTCATCTGGTCTTTCGACAGGGGAACGATATCTCCCTCATCATTGCTGGTGGCCACGAAGACGTTCCCGTAGACCGTTTGTAATTTTGCATCCTCTCGCTTGATCATCAGCGAAAGCGTATCGGAAGCAGCATGAGCAAGAAAGCTGTCATTTACCCAAAGGTCGATGCCGCACCCGATTTCAATGCGTTCGATGTACCCTTCAACAAATGCCTGCATATCGCTCAAATCTTTCAGTCCCACTTCTATCCAGCCGGATTCTCCGGGTTTGCGGCCCAAAAATGTATGTGTGTTTTCCTTTTCCATGAAAAAGCTCCTCTCGGTCCCTTTAAGGACGTGTGTTGGTAGTCGGTCAGAAACAAAAAAGGAGCGGCTGCTTTTATGCAGTCGCCCCATTTGCACTCGGTTCTCAGAATGGCAAATCATCATCAGAGACGGTGAACGGTTCTTGCTGTCCGCCGCCGCTGCTGTACCCGCCACCGGAATAAGCAGGAGTCGAATTCCCATTCTGCTGATTTCGGTTTATATTGCCCTGATTGTAACCAGAGTTTTGATTCTGTTGGCCACCTTGGTTCCCTTGCTGCTCACTTCGAGCACTTTTCGGTTCCAGGAACTGAACGCTGTCCGCAACAACTTCTGTCACATAGACGCGTTGGCCATCCTTCTCGTAAGAACGTGTCTGAATGCGGCCTTCCACACCGGCAAGGCTTCCTTTTTTCAGAAAGTTCGCCGTGTTTTCAGCCTGTTTCCGCCACGTTACACAATTGATGAAATCCGCTTCTTTTTCACCGCTGGCATTCGTAAATGTACGGTTAACAGCAAGTGTGAATGTACAGGCTGCCACGCCGTTCGATAGGAATAGGTAAACTTTTGAAGTAATCTCCAGCTTTTCCCCTCCTGAGTACCGTGCGTGCGATTTTCACCGCACACGGCACGCCATCGATTCTAATTAATCCTGTTTTATGGGATTCAATCCAAGGATTATCAATCCTTAGACGAGATAGTGCCATACTATACGTCTTAGCTAATGTCACCTATGAGTTTCGCTCTGTATTTCTCGACTTTCTTCGCTATTTTTGTGTCCTCCGGCACGGAAGTGCCATGTACTAGTTCATGACATTTCTTGTGGAGGCTAGCGAGATTAGTAATTTTGTTTACTTCGTCGAGTGGTAAGGTAGGGCTGATATGGTGGCATTGTAGCTCCACTGGTAAAATATCGCCGGCACATACTTTACATTTTCCTCTATCTCTGTTGAACGCATATTCCCTGTTCATATAGAATTCAAAGTTATACTTTCTAAGATTCTTTTTATCGGATTTCAGCATGTTTCGTTTGGCTATTCGGAATACGTCTTCGTTCTTGTCATAGAGTGGGAGTCTGTTAAGACTCTGATTCTTTTTCGCATTCTTGTAGTAAAGTTCTCGTCCTTCAACCGTATAAGGGGTTAAATTCTGATTAAAGCACTGTGGGTCTTCCGATTTCGTGTGTAGGAATTTTGTAATTCCAACCCATTCTCCTTCTACTTCCACTGCATGAGTTTCGGCGGTATAGCCTTCGTGTCTCTTGCGTCGGTTAGAAAGTTCGGAATATCTTTTCAGTTTAGCTTTATTTTTACCATTGTTCTGGTTGCGATAGAGTTTCTTCCACGTGTAGTGACTGGTAACGAAGACTTTATGGTCTAAGGAGTCAAAAATTTCTGTCCAGACCGCTGTCTTGTAATATTCAGATAAACCAACGATTTTAGAGTTCACTTTCTCGATTATCACAGCTTTCTGATAGTCGCATTGTGTTCTCCTAATCTGCTTAATGTCCTTTAGAATCTCTGCCGTTTTTGTTCTAACCTTTTTCATATCAGGTAGAATTCTGGCATATAACTCATGTTTCTTAGCATTTCCAGTTCTGCCTATGCTCTTTCGAGGTTTGGCCAATTCAACTTGGAAGCCGAGAAATTTCATTCTATTTTCTTTAAGGTCAGTGATGACAGTCTTTTCTTCCGAAAGTTCAAGATTCAATTTCGCCTTGAAGTATCTTTTCAGATACTCCAATTGCTTTTCGGCTTGTTCTTTCGTTTTCGTGAAGATCACCCAGTCATCTGCGTATCTAACTAGAAATACAGGTTGCCTACCTACCTTCCGAAATTTCCTACGAGCATTTTTGACGTTCGAGAATTCATCCGCAAAGTATGGATTTTCATACCTGCTGGAGACAGTCCAATCAAAATCGTTCAAATACACATTTGCGAGAATAGGGCTGATAATACCACCTTGCGGTGTACCTTTGTCGGTATCGTGGAATTTGAAATCTTCCTCGATAATCCCCGATTTCAGCATTTTCTTGATTAACGCGAGAACGCGTTTATCAATAATCCCAATTTTGTGCAATTTACGCATTAGCACAGCATGGTCAATATTATCGAAGTAGCCTTTTATATCTCCTTCAATGACGTATTCATATCTCCCAATGTTAATTAGATGAGCAACTCTTGCGATAGCATGGTGTGTAGACCTGTAAGGTCTAAATCCGTAACTATGCTCGTAGAGTTTTGCCTCTATTATGGGTTCTATAACAATTTTAATGCACTGTTGGATGATTCTATCCAACATAGTTGGAATACCGAGGGGTCTAGTTTTACCCGTATTTCCTTTCGGAATATGTTTTCTTCTGGCGGGTTGAGGATTATAGTTCTCCATCGCTCTCCGTACCGTCCGAATGAGTTTCTCTCTGGGCATTTGTAGAAAATGGTTGATGGTCTTATTATCAATGCCCGCTGTCATACTGCCCTTATTCGACTTTATGTCGTGTATTGCAGTTATGATAGTTTGGTCATTAATAATGACTTCATACAATCCATTTAGGGATTTTCCCTCTTTGGACTCTTGATACATGGAGTCCAGAGTCAGCTTCAAGTCCTTTTCGGACTTGATTTGGCAATTAACCTCCACCTTTGTACACACAACCTTCCTGAGAAATACGAGGCTAGGTTATAGGTGGATTAGCGATTATTATGAGTACTGTACAATACCCATAACGTTAACCAAATGACGTTTTGTATAGTCTTTATTTTTCTTTTAAGTGAAAAAGTCTATCTCTTAGAACCGACTTCCCCCCTTCGCTCCACAGACATTACATCTGCTTCAACACTACTATGAGGGACCTGACTTCCTATCAGTTATCATAAGGCTGACACCCTTCTTCTGACAGGCTCTCTCACGTTCCCTAACATCTATCCCTTTATTTACTTATCCTTAGACTCTCACCCTATCCCGGTAATCCTTAATACAGCTCTGAATCTTTAGTTAAGTGCTGTATTTCCCACCCTGTTTCAAGGAATGGGGCAGTAAGTTGAACACACAACAACAAACCGCTGATTACTTTCAAACTCGTTTCCGAATTAAATCTACGTAACGAGACTGCATGAGTTCCCACTAAAGTTGGTAGCCATAGACAAAGTTTTTAAGGAGTCCCGCACCACTTTCGCCATATCTTTTACGACTTAGGTTACTTGGGCTACGACCTCACCTAGCTTCACACGGTTTCAATTGTCAGATTGTCGCCGCATGTAGGGGTATTAGACTGCGCACACGTAAATTTTCTTAAACGTCCATAAGGAGGTAGGTTAATTAAATTTACGCAAGATTCTGTGCGATTCTCGGTTTTCACGAGAAAATTCAATGTTAGAGTTCTTGATTTCTTCTATAATACTTAGTAGGAGAAATCCGCTGCTGTTCCCACAAATTCGTGGTTAGGCAGAACGTGACGCACGCGTATAGCGGAGTTCCGGGTCTTTCGTAAGTCTACCGACAAGAATTGATCTGTTAATCATGATTAGTCTCCTCTCGGCGAGCCATTCCGAAGATATGGGCTTATCGCTCGCTTGTTCATTGGGTATCCGTGGTCATTCAGCAACAAAGAAGAAATCCAGGATCTTGTCGATGAATGTCTGACGCTTCTGCAAAGCCCCTTGGAATGTCCAGCGGTTATCGCAGTTCAGCTTCCATGCCGTCCGGTCATAACCGTAGGAATGGGCCAGCTCATCAACAAGATTCTCTGCTTGCTGCCGAGCTTTCTCTTCAATATCGCCAGTCAGCGTATAGTGAAGATTTCTGCCATCAGGCGTCTTGATCTCCACTCGAAAGTCGCTACAACTTGCGATGCGTTTCTTCAGAAAATAATCGTTCACTTTGTCTGCAGTGTTTCGGGCAGCGCGGTAAAGATGATCTCCTTCGTTTTGTTCAGCCAGTTTTGCATTTGAAAAACTGCTGATAGCCTCTTTTCTGATTTTGTTCGCGTCCATGTGGACAACACCCTTTCCCAAGTTTTTTTACCAACTCTTTTAAGAGAACGCAAAAAAGCCCCTGGGCAGATTTTTCGGCATAGTGAAAACACTATGTGTCAAATCAGCCCAGAGGCTTGAATTAGTCGCGTCCGTCAGAGCACATTACGCTCGACAAATAAAATAAAAAAGTGGTATGTCCTAATTGTAGCCTAAGCTTTGTTCTAGGTCAAAGGGATTTGCAAGGAATTTTCCTGTGTCCTTCGACTCTATCGTAATTCAGTTTGTGTAGCATGCTTTATCTGCGAGAAAGACAAGCGCCCGTTCAAGAACAGGGGAACCGTCTTTCACGTCAGTAAACTGCTCCGTGGTATACGGATTATAGTAAACCTTGTTCAATTGACTGCGCTCCCTTTCGATATCTGTAGCGTGAAAATCTCCTTCTACATAGGCATGTACCCGTTTCCGCTTTTCGTTGATGGTCTTTTGTCTTCCTGCCTGCTGCACTCTGAACCGACAATTGGTGATCAGCACAGTGTCAGCATACGCGACGACTAGTCCCGTTGCCTTATCCTTAATGGAATAGCCGCCTTGATGCAGATTATAGTAGACCTGCACCCGTTGTCCGGGCGCAAGTCTGCGGTTCTTTACAATTTCCATTGCATTCCTCTCCTTTTGTTGACGGCTTTCATTGCGCGATGCGCAACTGATTTCGTCTGTATTCCATGCCGCTCAGCATTTTCCTTTCCGATTCCAGGCTCATGACCACGAAAGAGAGCTGCAGGTCCACAAGTTCCTGGTTCGCCTTCAAAACCGACTTGCTCAGCCGGCCGCGCCCAATCCATTCTTTCAATTCGGTCATCTGCACTTTCCCATGCTCGATAATGAAATCGAATGGCAATTCCGCCAATAAACGCTCCATATCATATGCCGGCTTATGCTCCACATAGGAAAAACTGCACCAGTCCCGTTTGATCTTCTTTTCGCGCCGCAAGCTTAAATCATTTAGCAGAGCTTCTTTGATCTCTTCATAGCGTTTGCTGTAGCCTTCCTTCTGAAAGGTCACATTCCGAATTTCGGCGACAAGCTCTTCTTCACTCTGGCCGCCAAATAGAATATCCGGAATCTGGACATACGCTTTCCCCTTCTTATTGAGGGACGGTTTTGCATAGTATGTAGCAGGCAGGAGAAAGCCTGCCAGTTCCTCTTTCTGTGAATCGCTCAGCTTCTTCGGATCCAACTGAATCAGCGGATGAAGTTCTGTGGTCCAAAAATAATCTGACAGGTCTTCAATCAGCTGCTGCTGGTTGACTTGGCTGACAGGTTTGGGCACAAATTTTGCAACCATGCCTAGGTCACTGTATTCGATACGGCGTTCAGGCTGCCCTTCCAGGAGTTGGCGAAGTTCGGCCTTGGCAGCATCCAGGAAAGCGGCTGTCGCTTTCATACGTCCGTAGTGTCCGTCTAATAGGAAACATTCGAACTGCTCCATGCCGTTCATGCGAGCAGCCCCCAATCCAATTGGTTCTGCTGCGGCACTTCACGGACGAGCGGCTGGTACGTCTTGCTGATCAATCGAATGGTTTCATGGAGACGTCCAACAGAGAAATGACGGTTCCGAAGCTGGAAATTCACTTCGCCGTTCTTCAGAAGGACAATGCCTACCCCATCTTTCTCATAGAGCCCGTACATGGAACAGCGGTGGTACCCGGCTTTCTCGGCCATCCGTACCAGTTCTTGTTGCGGTTTACCAGTCTCGATCGTACATTCGATACCAGTGATGGTGGGTTGAAGATTGGCGGACAGGTTGTCAAACGCATACTGGAAGACTTCAGTATTGCCTTCAAAGTAGCAGCGGTATCCATTCGTCTCCCGTCCCCGGTGCGAGAACGCCACAATCTCCAATGTATTCTTCCGGTGTGTCCAGATCACCGTATCTTTATTGCGGCGCTGAAAATGCTTGGCCGACAGGATGGTGAACAGGCGCTCCGGTTCTTCTTTAAAGAAGCAGGTGACTTTAAAGCGTATGACGCTCACCCCGCTTCTTTCTACAACTTTCTCCACTGCCCACATTGCAGCGAACAGATTGCCCCTTCTTCTTAGTTACAAACATGTCTTACACCCTTTCTAAGTTTTTTTACGCTATTTTTGAACGCAAAAAAGCCCCTGGGCGATTTGTCTTCACAGCAAAAAAACTGTGTATCAAATCAGCCCAGAGGCTTGTGTTGGTCATGTCCGTCAGAGCACATTACGCTCGACAACTGAAATTCAAAAATAGGTATGTATTCATAGTAGCAAAAGGGCTTTCCCCCTGCAATAAAGGAAATGAATTATCATTTCCCTTGATAGAGAAAGAACTCCTTTTTCTCTTCAATTCTCAGCGTTTCCAACCTAAGATATTCGTCGTATGTAATTGGAATTTCTATTGTTTTGTCAGGTAGCGCTAAAAAATCAGGGTCAGCTTTCTCTACAAGTTTGCGGATGTAGGTTCCATCAAGCGGAACAAAGCGGGAAACCAGTTCTTCTCCTTCTCGTCGGTATTCTTTTTTACTTAGGCCAGCAAACAAAAACAATTTTTCATTACCATTTTTAAATACATCTTTTGACCGCGTATAAATATAGTCCTCTTCCTGCATACCCTCACTCCAATTCCTTTTAGAATACGCTCTATATATTTTTTTATACTACGTTTTATACCAAAAAATTGCAATGTGTAATAAAACTGGTTTTAAGGACTTTAGGCATTATTATTTCTAATAGTATAATACTTTAGGTCAATAAAGTATATTGAAAGGTTTACCAAATAACAGGGGATTTGTGGTCAGTGGAGTCTATCCGGTTTTTACTCCCCACCCAAAAACGGGAAGTATTCTATGTGAAACAAAAAAACACCCCGAGGGGTGCTTTTTTAGTTTGACCGGTAGAAATCGTAACTTCCGTACATGGTATCAACGATATTCACGCCGACTAGAACGTCTTTCGTCGCTCCATTCGACCATTTCGCTGTGAAGAGGAAGTAGACAAGCCCTTCCTGCAGATGCGTTTCCGGATCTCCCATTCGGTCATCATGGACGGTTGCAGTATATTTCGGATGAGCGGCAGCCATGTTCTGCCGCAGAATCAATTCCTGCCCATCGATCTGCTTTCCGCTGAAAGTGACGGTAACGGAATCGATCGGATAATCCGTGACCAGTGCTTCTGTCAGGAAAATTTCACCCGCGCAGAACTGATTTTTTTCGTGTCCTGCTTCATCATGGACGGCCTGCCATTCAGGTGTATGGTTTACAAAGCCTTTGATCTCCAACGCTGTTGGCGTGAAGGTCACTTGCTGAGTGGCCACTCCATTATCCGGGTCGATTGCCCGAACGCGGATGGTATACTGCCGGGGCGTTACGATGAACGAATGGGTGACGTTTTGACTGCTCGTCACACCTGTCTGTCGCTTCAGCTCGGTCCATATACCGTTTATGCTTTCTTCTAAGATGACCGTCATCGCATCCCCGTCAATATCGGTCGGAACTGCAGTCAACGTAACCGTATCGCCCTCATACAGAGTTGTCGGCGCATAAGTGAGTGTCACTTGCGGCGGCGTATTGAGGACGGTCAGCGGCTTTGTGGCTGTGTGTGTCGTTCGTCCATCTAACGTGGTGAGAAGAATTTGCCATGTGCCTTTTTCATCAAATATCGAGCTTGGATGCTGGCCAGTCGAGAAATCCGTCCAGGTTGTTGTTCCCGGCTTCTGATATGCCCACTGATACGTCAGTGGATCTCCATCTGCATCTGTTGTCCGGTTCGTGAAAGTGACGGTCATATCCGTGTAAATCGACGAAGGGCTCCAAGTGAAATCGGAGACCGGTGCTCGGTTGCTGATCACTAGCGTTTTGATTTCCGTATCCGTTGCAGTTCCATCAGAAGTGATTAGACGGATAGTCCAATTCCCCTGCTGATTAAAGATCCTAGCAGGATTCAAAGCAGTTGAGAAGTTGACCCACGTTGTCGAACCAGGGGCTTGATACGCCCACTGATAGGTGAGGCCGTCCCTGTCCGCATCACTCGAGCCGTTTGTAAATGTGACAGTTGTGTCATTGTAGACGGTAGATGGATTCCAAGTGAAGCTTGCGAGCGGTGCTCGGTTGACCACTGGAACCGCCTGTATATCCGTAATCGATGTAATGCCATCGGACACAACGAGTCGCACATTCCATGTGCCTTTCTGATTGAACACCCGTGTCGGATTCGCAGCAGTCGAGAAATTCACCCAAGACGTAGAACCCGGCGTCTGATACGCCCACTGATAGGTGAGGCCGTCTCCGTCCTGATCGCTCGAATTGCTGTAGAACTGAATCGTGGTATCGTTATAGACCGGCGTTGGACTGTAAGAAATATTTCCTGCTGGCGGCCGGTTCACTACATTGAAGGTGTGATAATCATAAACCGCTTCAAGTCCATCCGAAACCGTCAGGCGGAAATCCCACTGCCCTTTCTCATTAAATACTCTTGAAGGATTAGCAGCTGTCGAGAAGTTCACCCATGTTGTCGTCCCTGGAGCTTGATACGCCCACTGATAAGTCAGGGCATCTCCGTCCGGATCGCTCGCATTGCTGTAAAGCGTGACGTTCGTATTATTGTAAACTGTCGCAGGACTGTGCGTAATCCCCGCTGTCGGTGGCTGGTTCATGTAAGCGTAAAACGGACCCTGCTTCGTTGTCACGAGATTGTCCGTATTGTCATATGCTTGTACCCACAAATAATAGCCGCCCGGATTGTTCTGCTTTACGGTATAGTCCGCATCCGTTGTCCAGGCAGACCATGAAGTCGGGCCGGTTGTCGAGGAAGTTGACCAACCATAGCGAGAACGCTGATAGCCGGAATCCGCATCCGAGAATTTCAGTCGGACCGATACGTTCGTGGCGTTATCCGGACTGTTTGATGTGAAATTCGCTGTATCCGCTGTGTTTCGGTACGCGACAACCGGATTCACATCATCCACTCGGATGGCGCCGATATTGAAGTACGTCCCGGATTCATTATCCACATTGTCCCTGAAGTAAGTCTGGACATTAAAAATGCTGTCATGGGCGCGCGGTGTTACTTTCCACGACGTTGTTCCGTAAGCTGTGCTTTCTGTCCGGGTTACCGAATTTACAGTGAAGTTCGCATTACTGATTTCGGTTGAGAGCGCAGTGGATGCATTATGGAAATTGTGCGTGTTCCGGGTGACGATGCCAGAAGCCCAAGTCCGGTTATCCGTACTGTTGTTTAGAGTACGCAGCCATACGGCATTGTTTCCCGAATCCGAATCATGCTGCCGGATATTGACTGTCAGCAAGTCTTCTGATTGCGCCCAGTACGTACTGCCGGTCACATGACGAGCACCGGATATGGTGTCACTGATATTTGTTGGGGCGACTCCGTCAACTCGTAAGTTCATACCCGTATCCCCATAGCCGACCGTGTTTCCAAATGCGTCCGCGTAGTAATACAAGACACTGTAGTTATGGCCATGGGTATAAGGGGTTGCGTTCCATCTTACACTGCCATATTGCGTGTTCTCTAAACGATATGCCGAATTGATTGCAACGTTAGAAGTATTGGCAAAGACCTCGTAATGGTTGTATAAGGAGCTTTCATTGAAGCGATGCTGCCGTCTCACATCCTCACCGCTGCCGTAAAGCCTCAAATATTGCCTTGAATTGTCCCCTTCCAGGTCATACTGTTTCAAATATATGTTTACGTCTGTCCCTGGCTGGACCCAATAATCGTTGCCATTCAGGTAAGTAGCGGACATGCTATTCGCTTTATGAGTTGGCGGGGCATTGGGAGTAAAACTCAATACCGCCTGATCGCCACCAAAAGTCCAATAAGCCGAAGCTGCATAGCGAGTTGCTCCGCCGTCATGAGGACTGCTAACTCCAAACCAAACGACTGTTCCAGTTTCTTCAGAACTGACAGAGCGATATGAGCCCCCTTGCGAAAAATACCCCATTGTATAACCCGACTGAGAACTTCTCGCATAGGAACGACGAATTACTGGGTAAGAATTCATGACAAGGTTTTTTGCCTCAATACCGCTACTGAGATTGATTGTTCCGCCTTCCATCTTTAAATCACTAAATTCAAACGGAAGATTCAACTCAGTATAAACGATATGGGAATCTACTCGTTTCATAATGTACAATTTCCATTTTTTACTTACAGTTTGATCAGGGTAAAGTTCATTAATCGGCAACCACGCATCAAAACCGACATTCGAATATGTCATATTACAGTCTACGTTAGATCTGTTTGTGGCTGTATAATAACACTCGTTATAAACCGATGTTGATGTTGAGGCACTCTTATTGTATTCCAGGTCTTCACTGGCTGATAAGTTGCCGTAAGGCATTGTGCCGTATATTTTCACTTCTGCGGGATTAGCAGTATTCACAGCGGTAATATAGGTCTCATGATTGGTGGAGGTATGGCGTTTGTGACCAAATATTATGGACCATCCCTGGAACCGAACATATGGCTGATATCCATTCCCGAAATCTTTATAAGCGATGTTATAACCGCCCGACGTGTACTTATGGGAATAAATGTCGTAAATTAATTGCCTTCCGGATTCCATCAAGTAGCCTTTGCCGCCATAGGTGTTTTTCCAGCCGGATTTCACACTGCTTTCAACATCATAAGGCGAGCCGGCTGCTTCTACTTCTGTTGGATTTCGCCCCAATGTGAGAAAGATGATTAGCGCCAGCAGCAGGAGGAAAGGCAGTCGCATCCTATTCATGTGACGCCACCCCGCTTACTGTTTCTGATTTTTATAAAGTTTATATCCGCCAAATCCTAAACCTCCGATCAGCAAGAGTGTCAAGATTAGATAACCGATATCAGCATAATCAAATTCCTTTTCCGATGTTTTTGGGCTAACTTTAGCGGCCGTATCTATCACTTTGACTTCTGTGTCATCAGCTTTAGGCTCTTCTTCGAGCGGAGTTTCCGAGCCTTCTTTCGGCTCCGTCGCCGGCTCCTTATCGTCCTCGGCCTTCTCGCCTTCGATATCATCCACTTTATTTTCTTTATCAGTAACCGCTACTGTTGTGGTTTCTGTTTTCTTACTTTCTGCTGGGGTTGTCCCCTTCTTAGTATCATTCTTCACTTCAGGAGCCGGGACAGGAGCCGATTTCGGCTTCGGTGCTGGTGCAGGTGCTGACACTGGCGCCGGTTTTGGTTCTGGTGCAGGAGTCGGTTCCGGCTTCGGCGCTGGTGCTGGTGCAGGAGCCGGTTCTGGCTTCGGATCAGGTGTTGGTGCAGGAGCCGGTTCTGGCGCTGGTTCTGGCTTCGGATTAGGTGTTGGTGCAGGAGCCGGTTCTGGCGCTGGTGCAGGAGCGGGTTCCGGCTTCGGCGCTGGTGCTGCAGGTAGTACTGTGTAAACCGTCATGACTACTTCTCCTGCTACATCAGGCAAATAAAAAGTAAATACTTCACCGCTATAGGCAACATTTGCAGTTTTGGATCCAGTAAAATTAAACTGTTTCATATCAGGTACATAATAACCACCGACCCACCCGGCACAGACACCCGATGCAGGCGCCTTATTGCTGAAAGTGTGCTTATTGGCATCAATTGTCATTGCACAAGTTTCATTTGCCGAGACAGCAGGAGCAATCCCTAATCCTGCTAGTGTCAGAACCATTGCCGCCAATCCACTCTTAAATTTTTTACTCATTTTAACCCTCTCCCTTTCTTACCTCTTGGATTTGAAAACTCCCTTATAGAAATACATAGGTATTTATACCTATATTGTACAGGGTAAGTTGCAGGAAAGCGAGCTTTGAATGGAATATTTTAAAACATTTTACATAATTTATTTTACTGTCTGCTCGTTGGCTATGTTCAAGCTTAGTAGAATTGCATTGGATCATACGGTGTTCCTCCATATCGAATCTCAAAGTGCAGATGCGCACCTGTACTTCCGCCCGTGTTCCCCATTAGCCCTATGACTTGGCCCGCACTGACTGATGCTCCTACTGCCGTCTGAATCGCATTTAGATGGGCATATCGGGTCTCGATGCCGCTCCCGTGATCAATGACAACCAGATTGCCGTAGGAACCAAGCGCTCCTGTAAAAATGACCGTGCCAGATTTTGCCGCGACAATCGGGGTGTTTTCTGCTCCTGCCGCCGTTATGTCTGTTCCTGTATGGAGAGTATAGTCGCCAGTGATTGGGTGCGTCCGGTACCCAAAAGGAGAAGTCACATTTGTGGTGTAAGGAACCGGCCAGACGAATCCTTGAGAATTTGGCGTACCGATGATTTCACCGGGTATGATAGGCGCAGCTCTCGTATTCTCCCGATAACTGTAGCTGGCGACTTGCGTATAGGAATTCGCACTATTATCTGTAAAGTATGCATTTGAGGAGGTTTTGATAAGTGCCACGACAGTGGGCCCTGTAAAAACATCATCGAATGTCGTACCGGCAGCTGTGTATGTAACCGGAAACGCCGGTACCGTTGAATGATCGAAAAACTGAACATCAACGATTTCATATTCAGTCGAGGATAGACGGGAATTGGCTTCAAAGCTCGTGCGCAGGGTAGTCATCGCTCTTGCCTGGTCGAAGACTATCCGCTGATTTGAGAATTCAGATGCGTCTACTTCCAGCGCTGCATCGTGGACTGCTATCTCCAAATCTTCTTTCAGATAATGGAGTGTTTGAGCCCGCGTGGTCAGGTCTTGATTCATGACCATTCCAGTAACAGCGACAAAAGCGATCAGTACCATCCGCAATATGACTGCCATAAAAATCTCCTTCCTTAAGGAATGTATTCACTCTTGATGACTTGCTTGATGGTATAAGGCGTGTAGCTGTCAGGACGCGAGCAGCTGCTGACGGATACGGCATCCCACGGACTTAATACCGGTTTGGGTACGGTTACTTCCACTGCGAGTTCCCCACCGCGGTTCGTCAAAGTCTCCGTACCGGTGATTTGAATGCAATCGGGGTTATAACCATGATTCTGTACAAGCAGGTCTTTGAATTCGGCGTATAGATCGGTGTTAAATTGTCCTTGCATCGCCGCTTCTTTGCTGATTTCATAAATGGCGAATTTCACGGTTTCCTGTGTCATGGAAGCATTGTGGTACATGATTGGCTGAAAGACCGTCCATAAAATAAGCGGGAGGGTAAGAACTGTTGCGACTAGTTGAGCCATTGCATTTTTCCTTTCTACATAAAATCAGAAAGCGGGAAAGGCGTTTGACGCCCTCCCCCTTTCTGTCCGGAACACATAGAGTAGATTAGTTACCCGTGTAATTCGAGTTCGTCATTTGCGTCTGGAACGTGTCTGTCTTCGTATCCATTGCTGGCAGAAGACCGTTGAAGAGAATGACCGATGCGATTGCGACGACTGCTACGATTGAGACGACGATTGCCATTAATTTATCCATTTGATTGTTATCCCCCTGATTATTGAGTTTTTTGTTTCGACCGCGGCCAGTGCTAATTCAAAAGCAACTTAGTTACCTGTGTAGTTGGAGTTGGTCATTTGCGTCTGGAATGCGTCTGTTTTAGCATCCATTGCCGGCAGAAGGCCGTTGAAGAGAATGACCGATGCGATTGCGACGACAGCTACGATTGAAACGACGATTGCCATTAATTTATCCATTTGAAAGTTCCTCCAATGTGTTTTTTTATTTTTTATCAGAAGTTCATCGAACTCATGCTCATTGAGTACGCGAACCACATGAACCATAGAATGACGCCGAATCCAGCGAGGAAGAAGAAGATGAAGAAAAAGTTTCGCTGCATCTCTGCTTGCTGCATCGCAAGTTCCGAACGCTTGTACACAAAAACCTTACCTTGCTCGGATAGAAGCTGAATTGCTTTCTGTCGGGGAAGCTTATGTAGCTGTGCCAATGTATCACCGACGAATTGGGCGGTATCGCTCCCGAGCTCTTTTTCGAACACTTTTCCGGCTTCTTCCGGAGATTCCGACCATTTTTCCAGGAAAGCGAACAAAACCGGCTTAATCGATGAAAAGTACGGCAATGTCTCCCGGATCAGGTGATACACGTTAATCTGGTCCGACCGATTCGCCATCAGGTCTGTCTTGATCAGTGCAAACAGGCTGAACAGCTCGGATTCCTTCTTGCGTCTGACCGCTTCCGTCTGAAACTTCAATAGCAAACGGATCATGGAAAATTTGAGTACCGGTTCCGTTGCGATAAGCCAGACGCCCACAAAAAGCAAAGTTGTAGACATGGACTGCGTGGTCATCAGATAAGCAACACCGATCACCAGGACGCCCGTCCGAATTAACATCCACCGGATACTGGTCATCCAGCTGTACCCAGCTTGCTTGAAGAGAAGCGTCACTTCGGATTCTTTCGCCTTTACCTGAAGGGCTTTCGATTGATTGGTCCATGTGCGCATCATTCGGTTCCGCAGGAAAACACGTTCATCCGTCGTCCATAAGGCCGAATAAGCGAATCCCGTAGCGAGTGCCAAAATTACTGTGAAGACGCCATACTGGATGAGGAGCAAACCATACGCACTCATCGCACCACCTCCTTAAATGATTTGGTTTTAAAAGTCGGCTTTCGGTTTACTGAACAGGAATGCGAACAGCGCACTGAGCACCGACAGCACAAACGCTAGAACAAGCGTGGCAAGTGCATTGGAATTATCGAGCATGTAGCTCATGGAATACTGCATCGACATCCGGTAAGCCATCACCACAAAAATCGGAAGAATCACGATCGGGAGGAAACCGAGAACGATGGTTTCCATCCGTTTGGTTTTCATGGCGGCCATATCCTTCTCCCGTTTCTGCAGATCCATATGCAGATCGAACAAGGCTTCTGAAATGTCCACCTGCTCCCGGTACGACTTAATCAGCAGATTGGCGAGCCGAGCGGCGAAAGAAGAACCAACCGTAAAGGACAACAGCTGTACCGCTTCAACGAACGCTTCATCTGACCGGTCTTTCTGCATACTGGAAAGTAACCGCTGAAAGGCGTTCCGTAGCCATTTATCCCGCAGTTCAGGCGATACGGCCATCAGTGTGTGATATACGTCCTTGTTCTGCTGATAACTTTGCAGAATCAAGTGGAATTCCTTCATCAGTGCGATGGATGCCTCAATCCGCAGATTTGCCAATCGGAACCGGAGCAGGATATACGGTAAGGATGCGACCGTGACTGCGACAAGCAACGGCAGCATGAAGGACTTCAGCAACAGCACCAGTGTCGTCATCGTGACGATGAAGGAGCCGAGGGTCATGCCGTAAAAGTACGAGAGCCGCTGATCAGCGTCTTTTTTCGAAAGTGCGTAAACCAGTTTCCGGATATGAACGAACAGTGGCCGTTCTTTCCTCCGATAAACTTCCGCCTGGCCTTTCCGCTGTATTTTCCGGATGCGGTTCTTTCTTAGCCGAAAGCGTCGTGCGTCCCGTAGGAACGGCCATGCCGCTTTCCACAAACCGACAAAGACCAGCAGATAACCGATGACTTTGAACAGCACTTCCGCGAACAGAATCATTCGCCTTCCCCCGCATCTTTGAACAAAATGGGTTGGACCGCTTCGGTTGAAAGTGGGGAAGCGGCTGTGCGCTCACTTAACAGCTGGCAGAAGGAATCATGTTCTTCCTTTCCGATTTCCAGCAGCTGTTCCTGAAACTTCTCAGAAATGTGGTCATTGTATTCCCACTTCCCTACAATCGGGTTGAAGCGGATCAGATAGGAAATCCAGGCGCGATCGGTGTCATAATCATAGTTGACTTCAAAAACACTGGTTACCCGCTTCTTGTTGCCGGGGAATGTTTTCATCGTCACGCCGAGTTCCAGTGTCTGTGACACCCGCCGCACTTCATTGATATACCGGCGATTCGGATAGGCATCGAGCACATGCTGGGCGAGCTGTTCACATACCTTGCTTGGCTCGGTGACATGATAGGTCATCAGAAGACCATTTGCTCCACGGCTCGCACCGTCCATGGCTGCATCCGCTTCCACTCCCCGGACTTCCTGCATGATGACGTAATCGTGGTCAAATCGCAGAACCGTCCGCAATACCCGTTGAATGTCTCCGTCCTTGATGGAGAATTCATGTACGAGCCGATCCGGAAAGTCCCTTTTCAGGAAGGTTTCGGGATGCTCTTCAATCATCAATGCCACAAGACCACTCGGCCGCTCGGCATAGAAGGTTTTCAGCATGGTTGATTTCCCTGACTCCACTGCACCGGCGATTACCGTATTTCGTCTGACTTTTGCAAGTGTCTGAAAGAGCGGCACATCGTTCGGATGGATGGTTCCTCGGCTTGCCTGTTCCTCAAAGCTGAACTGGTTGACGATGAACCGTCTGAATACAATCGTCGGGTACAGCGTACGGGGCGGGATGGTCAGTGTGACCCGTGTCCCATCCTCCAAGTCCAGCTCCCCTTGCGGATGTTGTTCGTTAATGGTGAAATTCTTGTTGCTCTGCTGCAGTAGTCGGATCAGCTGCTCAACTTCTTTAACGCTCTCGAATTCCTCTTCCTGCTTCACGAATTGACCGTTAATCTTAAACCAGATTTCCTTCCCTGAAATCTTTGCGGATGGCGATTCCGGATGGAGCTGCCACTTATAAAAGTTCTTAAAACGGAAAATGTGTTCAAAAAGCGCATGTGCCAGTGAATCGAACATCGGATCGTACGGAATGTTCTGCAGTGAGGAATTGCGTAGATACGTCGTAATCTCATCTACCAGCATGTTCATCGCTTCTGCGTCACCGATTGTCGCGCTGTGCTGAATCCGCAGGCGTTCATCCCGTTCTTCCTCTGTGATGTTCTGGTCCTGGATCTTCTCATGGAAAAAGTTTTGGACACTTTCTTTCAGCCCCTGGAAATCATTGTGATTTGCCCGTGACTGTGAAGGTGATTCGTTCTGCAGCCGGAGCCGGTTTTTCTCGCCGCCTTTTTCCACAAGGAACTGATTCAGGTCAAATTCACCGGAGAGCCGTTCCTGAATACCAATAGGGAAGCGGCTTTGTTCCTCTTGTTCTTCTTCACGAATAATTGTGGTCATATCGTTTCACCTCGTTTCAGTTAACCTGTTTTCTTACCGAACAGTCGGCCGATACCCCGTTTGCCGGATTCCATATCCTTGAACACCAAGGCGACACTGCGAGCAATGGAATCTGCTAATTGATTCACGGCATCCTGGTATTTCGGTTGCTGATAGGCATAGAGGATTCGGTTCTCAATTTCGCTGATCACGCCATGGTCGGTATAAGGGAGGGTGAACATTTCCGGAACATCGACTTCTTTTGCGATTTGCTTTTCAGACATCAGGGTCGCTTTCTCCTGATATTGGTTCAGGATGAATGTGACGTGTTCTCTTTTGATTGATAGGGCAGATAGAATGTCGCCTTGCAATTGCAGGTAGCGTTTAATCGATTTTGGCTGCTGTGTCAGGACCGCGTAGCGGAAGTCTGCCGCATAGATGGCTTGGACGCTTTGTGCGTTATCCAGTTGGGAGCCGGCATCAATCAGTACGATATCGAAGACTTCCTTTGCCCGTTCAATCAGGTACCCAATTTCAGAAACGGTATAGACGCGATCAAGGCGCCGGCTGGAATTACCGGCAAGGATGAACAGTTGGCCATCCTCCACTTCCTTGAATCGACTGAGAAAATCAGCATCGTCGCCAAGCATTTTTCCCGCGAGACGAGGTTTCAGGGTGTCCAAGTAAGCGGGCGGGTCTGTGAAGTAGTCAGTGCTGTCATCCAGACCGCTCAGACAAAGGACACCTACTTTTGCGTGCGTCCGTTTGGCAATTGCCTGTCCCACGGAGAAAACGGTGTTCGTGAGCCCTGTGTTTCCGTTGGAGGAAAAGAAGGTCACGACAGTGTTATTCAGCATTTGATTCACCCGCCTTCGCTGTTTCGGTTTCGGCGGCCAGCTGCTCTGACCGCTCAAATTTGTAGACCACGTAGAGCTTGAAGCCCTTGCTGGTGTAATCTTTCATCGTATTCAGCATTTCCTCGGTTCCGATGAATTCCAGTGCCGCAACCGTCCCGGTCGCTTCATTCGTCTCTTCCGACTCTTTGACTTCCTGGTTACCGGAATCCTTAACCGATGTGATGCGCAGGTTTTTGAGAATCGGTTCACTTGTCGGAGTTGGTTCAACTACGACTTCCTCCGGATCTTTACCAGCTTCTTTGGCAGCATCTTCTTTCAGTTTGGAAATGATTTTTTGGTCTTCCGTACCGATGGCGTAGATATCAGCGACAAAGGTGCGCCGTAGGCTTCCCGGGACCGCGAAAAGCCAGTGGGTCGGTATTGGAGCCACAAACTCGCCCTTTGAAGCATCCGGCACAAGATCATAGGTGTCGATCAGTTCTGGATAGAGCTGGGCGCCTTTCTCGATTTTGACGGAAGCGTATTTCCCCATCAGGCTCTCAAAGTGTGTTTTGGGATAAGCATTTTCCACTTCCGTTCCCTGTCGAACATGAATGACCTCGATATTATTTGCGGTTATGCGTTCCTTAAAGTCGATAGTCTCTTTGGCGATGATCACTTCCGTGGTGCCGATTTCATCCTTTATGTAGAATTCAAACGCAAACACGAATCCGACGCCTGCCGCGACGAGCAAGACGACCATCAATAGTCGTAAAAATGTTTTCAATTCGTTTCCATCCTCTCTTCCTCTTGTTCGCTCTGTACTTCATGTTCACTCTCCGGCTTTATCGACAGCTGGAGTTTGGTCAGCCAACGTTTGTTCCGTTTCCGGTTTTTCCTGGCCAGTTTTCGGGTCTGTTCGTCAAGCACTAAATCAAGAAGGTCTGCTGCGGCTGCTTGCTGCTGTTCCCTTCCCGCCTTTGAGCTGAACTGGATTGTACCGTCCAGCTGAGCTTGAAATACCCACCCGGCTTCAAAGGGTGGAATCCCGATGTAGTTTTTTAGTTGAAACGGTTTTTCAGCGCCTTTTACATAGCGGTTGATGACAATGGCGGTCTTTTCTTGACGGATGATGTTATGGATCCAGCTGTACCGCCTTTCCAGCTTGTACTGCTCGAATATTTCATTCTTCGCCAAGTCATTGTCGAATACGACCAGAATCTGATTTGCGATTTCCGCCAGTTCGTCATAGACCGTCTTTGGTGTGTCCGAACCGATATCCAAGATGAGATAAGGCATGTCTCCGGAAGCCAAAAGCATCCGGAAGAAACGTGTCGCAGAGAATTCTTCTTCTGTCACCAGTTCCTCATGGTTCGGATTCAACACCTGCAGGCTTACCCCATCCACCTTCCAGTCCCGCTCATATGCTTTGCCATAGGCGGCATCATTCGGCAGTTCATTGTAGAAGCTGTGATAATTCGGTGCTTCCAAATGGCCGGCAAATCGGTCATAGGAGTACGGTTCCTTGAATGGATTTTCGAAATACCGGACGTTCGTGCCGGTTTCCGCTATTTGCTGGGCGAGCAAATGGGAGACGAACGTGCTTCCGGTTCGCTGGTGTGGACTCACCACCAATATGATGCGCCGCTGCATAAGGGCGAGTGACTCTTTTTCGATACTTGGCCGGTGAACATGAATCTGTAGTTTCGGCGGTGCTTTCGGCAACCGGTCAAAGACCTGTTTGAATTGGGAGCATTTCTCTTCCTTCTTCCGATCATCCGTTTCCGGTTCCGTCTCTTCCTCTTTCAGCACGTCCGCTTCAATTTCACCGATGCCGTATTTGGAGACGTTCTCATAAACAGGCGGCTGGCTCAGCTGCTCGATGAAGCGGATGATGGGAATCTGCCGATCGCTGAAAATATCAAAAACGCCATGGGCAACCAGTTTGCTGAGAAACGGATCATGCCGTTCACGTTCACACATGATACAGACACGAAGGTTCCGGTCGTATCGCCGACGCCAGGATTCAATCAACCGCAAAAGTCCTTCTTCCCGGGGTGACTGCGTTTCCGCTTCCCCCGGCAAATGACTTTCGTGAAGGATCAGCAAATCCGGTCGCTCAATTTCAATCGTTTCATCTAGGAATTGCCGGTGCAGCACTTCGTCTTTTAGCACTTGGAATGAAGCCTGCGTCAAATGCTGCCGCAACAATTCAGATAAGTGTTTCTCACCGATCGCCAAAAGAATGCGCAATGTCGATACCTCAACTTTCTGACAAAAAAAGAGCACCCTAATCCACGGGAAACGTTAGAAACGTTTCTGGTAGACTAGGGTGCTCCCTTTGGTGTCTCATATATGTAACTGTGTGTAGCAAATTCTAAATTAGGAAAGGAGTTGGAGTTTCCGCTCCAACCCCATTCTTCTCCAAGAGTGGTAAAAAAACTCTTAGAAAGGGTATCTCCAAATTACCATAGGGCGGATAAGTAGTCAAGCAGACCTATAATGAATTTTAAAAACTTTTATCAGCACAATTAAAACCCGCTGAAATTGATGCGAATGACACCCTCCGGCTGACTGGCAGCAACGGAAGTAGCAAGTTCCCTTGTTTCTTCGAACCATTCATCAATCATATAAATCACATCATAGGAATATTCATGTGGACGGAGCTGTTGTTGGATAAAGTCTGCCATGCTGACACTTGAAACGTGAATCAGGACGGCTTGCGCTACTTTCCTGCTGAATCCTTCGACTTTAATCTGACCGTATCGATTAAGCAGGTATTCATAGGTCTTCAGCCGTCTCCGGAGATAATCCAGGAAAGGCTGGCGCATCTGTACCCGCTCGATCAGCAATTGAAGAGCCGGTGTGACCTCATTTTCTTTCGTTTCCAGAACAGCAAGCGGTTTTTTGTAATTCGGATGGCCGCCCACTGCTGGATGCCATGCCCACTGCCGGATTTTTTTCGTTTCGACACCGGTACACCGGATTTCATTTGCGGCTACATATCGTTGGGCAGCTAGGCTGTTTTCCAGCCAGTAGTCAGGTTTCTGGAATTCTTGTCTGGGATACGATGATTTGATGAACAGGTGGCCGGCAGTTCCAAGCACAAACAGATTCGAAGGTTTCCGCTCTCCGGCGTCCTCCTTAAATATGAGCCAGCATTGGTGGCGCTGCACGAAATCATTTGTCCGTAGCTGTTCCAGCAGTTTGCTCGTTTGCGAGAATGACTGAAGTTTCCGCATGTATCGTCTAAGTTGCGCCTCGCTAACACAGAACGCATCTCCGATGACTTTGAGCAAAGTCACAATTTCCTCATATTGCCCCGATCGCTCTAACCATTCCCTTGCCTGCAACGAAGAACGGAATGGGCGATATTTTCCGTTCGGCAAGTGGTGAGCCGATTTAAAGCTGGGATGGTCCCAGTAGGAAATCGTGCCGTCCGCTTTCGGGAACACTTGGGTTGATTCTTCGATTGGCGGTGCGGTATTGACTCCTTTCGGTTCACCCATAACTTAATCCTCGAATAAGAACGAGCCCACGTCTTTTTTCTTTCGTTTCCCTTGTGGGTAATCGATGATGACGACTCGCCCCCGCCGTTTTTTGGCATCTACTTTCGACACACGGCAAGTGACGATATCGCCTTCTTCCGGGTCTTCTAATCTCCGTGGAAGAGTACCTTTCAATACGACGCCATTTTCAATTTCGACGAAGATGCCATGCAAAGAAGAAACACCAGTGACTCGGCCGGCAATAATATCGTTTTGCTTCAGCTGGTTCAAGAAATCCATTGGGTCCGTCAATGTGGCTTTCCGGGAAACCTTCACCAGTCGATTCGCTGTATCCACTTTGAGTATTTTCACATAAATGGTTTCCCCTACATCTGCATCTATCGCTTCCCGGTCATTCCATGACCATTCGGAACGGAACATGAACGCGTCCTGGCCTCTGAAACGAAGGTGAATAATACCTTTTGCTGCATTGATTCCATTCACAATCGCTGGGTAGTCCTTTTCTGCGAGCGTTCCAGCTGCTTCCCGTTCAGATAGTTCCTGCCAAAGCTCATCAGCAAGTTGCGAATCAGCCTCTAAGCCTGATAGGTAAGCCACTTTGTTCTCGAGATCCAGACGGGTAATGACAAATCTCTCTTTTGTACCGACAAATCGGGCATAGCTACGGAATTTATGCTCCCGGAACTCGAAGGACGGACAGTATCCTGTCACACCTCCTGGCAGCGCGACAACCAGCGTATCGGTCTTCTGTACTTTTACGCTGCCATCAGCGGCCGGTGCAGGAAGTTGCATTTCTTTAATACTCCGGATAACCCCCGTAATCAGTTGACGGGTACGGTGCGCCTTTGTCAGTTCCTCTAATGTGTGATCATTCGACCATGATTTTACGACCATGATTTCCTCTCCTTCTCTTTTTCGTTATTCTTTGAGTGCTGAGTCTCTTATACCTGTTAGTTATCTATCCAGCCTGCCCGCTTTGCCAAAAAAGAGCACCCCAATTCAAAAGCAGCTTTCGCTACTTCGGAAAAGGGGTGCTCCCTGTTTAGTATGAAATTCGTGGAAGTTCTGAATTGTTATTAGTTTAGACCTAATTCCGGAAATTTGGCAAGTCTTTTTTTAGTTTTTCTTACTTTTTATCCTGTTCTTTCCCGTTTACTTCCTGAATCATCTCATCGAATAGCTTCTTTTCCTCCAAAGAAGGACGGCTTTCCTCATAGTGAGCATCCTCTGCTCTAACCGCTTCGCTTTCCCCCGGTACATAGGGTTTACTGAAGGTCTCCATGAAGGATTTTTTTGCCGTTGGAAATTTTTCAGGATGCGCCTTTACAGGTTCCGCTTCTATTACCGCGGCAACTTCTTCATTTGCCAATTTGGGTTCTTGCGGCGGGAGCGGATCACCTTCAGCCCTTTGTGCAGGTGATGCCTGCTCTTTTTGATGCCGTTCCGACATTTCCTGCAACTCCACTTCTACAAATGATGCTGCAGGCGCTTGTTCCCCCACGCGTTGGTCGATGAAGAACTTGGACTCGTTTTCCTTACCCCGAGGATACGGATCACTCGGCGCATACAGGTGGGAAGTGTTTTCGACAGGCATAATCGGAAGCTGATTATTGGTATTGAGAAGTTCCTCTTCTTCCCGCTTTTTATCCTCTTCCATGTCCAATAGCTGATTTTCGCCATCAACTATCAGTGGCAAAGGCTTCGGAGCGTTAATTATGATTTCCCCAGCCTTACGGTCTTTCAGCAGAACATCCAATGCTTCCGGATCGACTTGTACCGTAGCAGTCTCAAACTCCTCTGCCGGTACAAAGTTAGCGGAAATCTGACGGACGGGTTGTGTCTCATTGTTAACAACAAGTTTGACGGCAGCGACGAATGCTTTCTGAAACATGATGTCTCCAGCCGTCATCGTCTGTTCCCGGACACGGGTGTACGAACTGCCGCCGCGGGCCACCGGATCTTGCTGAAGCGGAGAGACACTCATTTCGGACTGACCTTCTTCAAAACGCAAACTTTCACCGAATAGCTCGCTGAAATACTTAGCGTCATATGGTGGCACATCGGCATAGACCATGCGGTTTCGAAGACCGGCTATTAGTGTATTCATATAGAATTCACCATATTTGTCTGCCAGCTGAGAAATGGTCTGCATAATCGGTGTGAGCATAACTTTATATTTACGGGATTGCACAGGAAACTCCCTGAATCCTTCGTAGAAGTAGTCTGGTGATTCATCGACAATAATGGAATGGAATGGTGAAATGTCCGGTTCTCGGCGGAATGTCGCTGCCTGAAGATTCATCAGAACGATTTTACCGAGGACATTTGCCAGCTCGACCAGTTCCCCCTTTGCAGTATTGACTAACAGCACCCCGCCTTTAGCAAGATGCTCATCAAAATCGAAATGGCTGTCGCCAAACAATACCCGCCGCACAAGACGGTTGGCTCCGAGGTCATCAAGAATATTCCGTAGCCCTTGTACATATTCCGCCTTTGCATCATAGAACTGCTGCTCTCCGTTAGGCGTATACACATCCTTCATTCCAGGACCAGAGCGTTCTCGTTGCGGGAGAATCGTTAAATCAAACCATTCATCGACGCCTTTTATGATTTTCCAGTGAATCCGCTCTTCGTTATCTTCAATATCATCTATGTTGCTCGGAAGGGATTTCTTAAGTTGCACATGCATTTTATGTACCAGATTCGGATTCTTGTACATATCCAAAAGCATGTCGAGCGTTACATTTTTCTCCGGGTCATGAAGTTTCAGCAAATAAATGTGCTGCTTCAAATGGTTACGCTGAGATTGTTCGAAGAAGAAGTTCCCGGCCGCCTGTGAATTGTTGAGTCCAGCAATTACTTGGGTGAACACTTCCGCTACCTTATCAACCGGACCGCGCATTGGATTGATCTTATGCGTGTTTTGATCAAGCGGATTGATATAGGTGATGAGTTCGTCTGGAATGCCATGCGCTTTCGCAAGTTGTAGCACCTTTTGGCAAAGGTCATTGGACGGTTCAATAACAGATATCCCGTTCAGGTGTCTGCCAAATACGTTCTTGTTGCGGAAGTCAGGCCGTTCCCGGAGCTTTGGGTAGTTGTTGATGAAGTCTGCCATATGGTGCAGGTCCTGGTTTGTGATCGGAAGACCGAGTGCAGCGGTTTTACCCGTACCGATACCGCCGACGATTACCGTGTTCAGCGCCCGGTCGAATCCTGGCAGTGTCACCATTTCCTTTGTCTTCAGGTCCCGGCCTAGCTTGATGTCCGGCCATTTATCGCCAGTCTTTTGAAGGTCAGTAAATGGCTGGTGCCATCTCGACTTCATCTCCTGTTCAAAGAAGGCTTCTTTCAGTTCAAGTTCGTGGTTCATGTACTCGTTTTTCAGAAACAGCCCCAAAAAGGCAAAGGCAATGACCGGAATTCCCATCAGCGAAAAACTCAGCATGCCTGACTGCTCCGTTGCAAAAACTGCAATATAAGAAGTCGGTACGCCGATGCTCGCCACTTTCTCTTCCAAGAAAGGCACGACCATGTAGTAGACGGTGCCGACTGCGCTGTTGCATGCGGCTCCAACAATACCGATCATCACCATTTGAAAACTTAGTAACCGTGGCCATTTCTTTTTGTAGAAGTTTACTCTTGTAGCCACATCGAATATCCGGAAAGCGATGAAAGCGAAGATCAGCGTGAAAAATGGGGACAGGGAGTAATCTGATCCGAGTAGCTGATCAAGCAGCTCATTTCCTTTTCCGAAGCTTGCTGCACTGAATAACTGATAAAGATTCAGCCAGAACGTAATGGAAAATGCGAGTATAACCAAAAATCCGATGTTCACGCTTAGCAGCGGTAGCCGGTGTTTGTGGGCATTGGTAAACTCCTTCAGTTTCGCTATGAACTTTTTCATAAGAGGGTACTGACCTCCCTTGTATAAGGTGTTTTAACGTATTGAAGCGGCGGGTAGCCATCTTCGGGATTCTCTGCTGCAAACTCGGCGTATTCAAGATTCGTGAGATAGATCGGACAGTCATCGGCAATCCCCAGTACATCAAATGACATTTCGAGCGAATCCGAATAAATCAGGAGTAATGATATCGGTTCATCCCACGGGTTTGTCCGGTTCCATTCAGAAATCTGCGCCATTGCCTTACGGACTTTCTGATGGTCACGGACAGACCCCTCCATGACTGGAATCACCGCAAATGGAACTTTGTACGTTGCACTCTTTCTCACTTCCACGAGCATGGAAATATTCTGAGCGTGAAGAAGTACAGTTGGTTCCTGCTTATTTAAGGATTCGATCGGGTGATGATTCTTTGATGCCTTAGATGCAAGTTGAAGCCAATGATTCGCTACGGCGAGCGGATCTTCAAAAATGGCAAGTCTCTCTCTCGCTAACTCTTCGACAAGACGGTAAAGATTTTCGCCGCCCCGCTCACCGCCCGCTACGTTAATGTGTAGATTCTTCGGCCACTTTACGTCGAGGGCCATCAGTTCCTTGATGTTGCCAACCCGTCTTTCCCGATATCTCGGTCCTCCCCTCTCTGTGCGCTCATTGTCGCAAACGAAAAGAACGTGAATGGGTTTATCGCCCGCTTCCGCCACTTTCCGGTAACGGCTGAATTTACTGGTCAGTGTGTTGAGCGGCTGCGTCCCTGTATCCATTTCCACACAGACAATTCGTTCATCCGTTTCAATGACCCAATCAGGAACGATTTGTGTAGGGCTCCCTTTTCCAGTCTCAATTAGGAATAGGCGGTGCCGTTCCCCGCGTTTTGAAAATATCGGCTTACCAAACAAGTCCTTGTCAGTGAAATACAGTTTGATGGCCAACTCCGTAATTAGACTGGATAGCGCGATATTATGTGCTGACGGCAGCTTGTAAGTGGTGCTATAAAGTTTCCCTTTCTGATACTCCTTCTGCGAGATCCGTTTTTCGTCATAAAGAAGGTCAAAGCCCCGCATCCCCAAACGATAAAAATAGCGTTTGAATCCCTTGCCATGCCCTCTTCCTCCATCATCCATTTGCACGAGAACGCCTGCGTCCGTGAATTTTTTCAACCGCTTGGTAATCGATCGGCGTGTTCGTACCGGGTCGGATACTGCTTCGTAATACAGATGGATATTAGCAGAACTGAGCACCTTCGCTTCATGGATGAAGTAGAGCAACGAAAGTTCGCGCTCGGTTAAAACAATTCCTCGATACCGGCTATCGGCAGAGAGGTGTTTTGTTGCCACTCAAGATCACTCCTCTCAAACAAAAAAACACCCTGGACGAAGAAGAGTCGCAAATGGACTCTTTCCGAAACAGGGTGCTCCTGGTTTGCTTTTAGTTGTGTAGTTCTTGATTCGAAGTCTAACACAGTGATTAGGCTATAACAAATACAAATTTACAAAGCCGCTGCTGGCGTCTAACTTTCATGGATTTTAGCCTACGAAAACTCAAAAAAAGAACTCCGAAATAGCCAAAAATAGACACAGCAGTCAACAGGGGGAATTTTGGTCAATTAGGACTTCTTTATAGAGGATATTGTAGGGCTTCTATTTCAGCTGAAAACCCTTTACTACCAATGGATTCAGGGGGGTGTCAGAGGACCCCCCTCCCTAGGCGCCCCCCTTTTGCCGATGAATTTAGGGGGCGCGTAAGGGAGGGTCATTTCACTATAAGCTCCCAATTAAGCTGGCCATCACTCATATCCGGTAAAACTATTATATTAAAATACTAATGTAAATGTTTACTGGAGCATATCGTGTTAATGTGTATATAGAAACATATTTGTCAATCTATCCTTTCTTTCTCAATTTAGAGAAATTGAGCCAAACGTAAATGTCTCAGCAGGCTATGCATTGGAAGCTTTTACGCCTAAAAAGCATCCTCCAGTTATATGGCCAGAAAAAGTGCTGTGCATCTTGCTATGCATCTCTATAAGGTTTTCACATCCTCCCTTCGTTCTTGTCTTACTTTCAGTCCACAAGCACACCAGTTCTTTCAGTGATTGCCTATCCAGAAGTATGACTTGCCCTTTTATGCCGATAAATCCGCAATTAATTTTCAGATATTGCTCTACTTACTCGACAATTGATGTAGCCATGCAATTACCGTAGTAATTACCGTAATGATTATTGTAATAAACATTCACTTTATTACCGTAATTATTACCGTAATTATTACCGCAATAAAAAACCCTTGTATTTCAATGGATTAGAGGTTGCAAATCTTAGAAACTGTTAGTATAGTAGGGAACAACAGCAGTATTACCGTAATAACTACCGTAATTATTACCGTAATACTGTGAATATATCAAGGTCTCTACGAATTTTTGAATTACTTTTAGGTGAGGAGGTGTTACAAGTGAATCAAAAAGAAATGAGTTCTCCCTATCCAAAAGAGTTTATAGATATGCTGAACCGAAACCTGTCTGATGAAAGCCGGCTACTTCTATACACATTGTCTTTGTATGAGAAACCGCTAAATAAAGAAATGCTTTGGAAGTTAGCGAATGAGTATTATCTTGAACAGACCGGCAAGGAAAAGGAACTTCTTTCATCTCGCTATGTCCTGGACATCCATACAGCGCGCTGTGAAGGCGCCGGTCTTATTGAGCTCAGTACACATGGACGTACGCGGTTATACATGATGACGTCATTAGGAAAAGAAGTCCTTGAGCACGCTCGGACAATAAGCAAAAAAAATTCTTAACTCAATAGAAAGCGAGTGTTTACATACATGGAGAACCAGCGTTCAATTCTAAAAAACACAGACATTTCACTAAGCCTTCGATTTGGATTCCTAGGACTTGGCATGGGCGGCAGCTCTATCGCAGCTGCATGTGCTGACATTTCAACGAATGTCCAAAATAACCGATTTCCTTACTCAGCTCTTCTTGTTAATACAAACCGAATTGATCTTGATAAGATCGACACCATTAATCCAAACACACAGAAAATGATTATTGGCTCAGGTAAAGGAGCCGGCAGAAATATCAAATTAGGAGAACAAATGTATCAAGAAGATGCCGAAATAATCGGAGAAGCTGTCCAAAAGCAATTCTCTAACACTGATTTTGTATGGATAGTTGTGGGTCTTGGCGGCGGAACTGGAACCGGCTCCGTGATCGAAGCTATACGAACGATGATGGAAAACGGCTTCAAGAAACGATTTGGTTTGATTATGACACTGCCACGTTCCAGCGAAGGACAGACAGTGCTAAACAATGCACTGCAGCGCTTACAGAAGATCAACGGCGCTATGACCGCATTAGGTTCAATTATTCTTGTTGATAATCAGAAACTCTATTCTCATTTCAGTAAGAATCAACCAACTGCTACTGTTTCTGAATACCTGAGTTACTCAAACAATTTTATTGCGGAAACCTTACACGAGTTGAATATCGTGACTTCCAGCTTCAATCCGGTCGGCGAAAATCACTTTGACGTTTCGGAATTTGAGAATTTAATTAAAACGCCTGGCGTCCTCCACTTCGCTCGCTTTACTTCTAAAGCAAGTGAGCTCGATTCCGCACAAAGCATCTCTCATGCAGGTCGTTTGAAGGACCAAATTAACGAAGGAGTTCTGTCTGAAGGTTATGATCTATCAGACGCTACTCGCCTGGCCGTAAGTATTCTTGCAAATAAACCGACAGCAAACCGGCTATTCAATTTCGAATTCGTTAATGCAATAGAATCCGAAGTGAATGAGTTAGCTCCTTTTGCAAATGAAAAACCGGTCGCACACTATGTGTATCAAAACAAAGATATTTCAGAGGTATACTTTTATGCTGTTTTTGCGGGATTAAAGTTACCAAAACGTGTTGGTGAGCTCGTTCAAGAAGGCAAACGACTTGCACGGATGGTAGAAGAAAAACAGTCGAACGAAGTGGATCCATTTGCTGACATGGAGTCACTCTCTCCTTCCAATGAGCAGCAGGATGATGACGTAAGCTTTGATGATTTATTCGGAGATAAGAAAACGAAAACAGCAGATGATAAAAAACCTGCTAAAGACGATGATTTCGCAAGAATGTTTGGTAACTAAATCAAGATAAATAGGATCCACTAGTCATTTTCGTACTAGTGGATTCTAAATGCCTTGTCCTTTGAGCCTTTCATGTTCCGTTTGGTTGTCTACTAGTGGTCGTGGGTCTACTAGTAGAGTCATTTTAGTAATCTACTAGTACCCGTTACCCTACTAATATAACACTAGTGATTTAATAACAATTTATTAGTAATGAACTATTTATTTACTAATAGCGTTTGCATCGTTCTGTTATTCTCAATCGTGGCCTAATTTTTTAATCAGTCGAAACCTTGTAAAACAGCGATCCTTTTATAATTTAAGGGTCTACTAGTGGTCGTGGGTCTACTAGTATAATTTTAGTAGTCTACTATTAAATCATCAATGGTATACTTTTAGATGCCGACAGTTTACATATAGAGCATTCGGAAATACGAAAAAATGTTTTGTATCTTATTGAAATTTCCTTTATGTTTAATATAAATGTTTTCTGTAGATATTTTAGAAAAGGAGGGGGAGACAAATCGAAACTGAACAAAAACATTGGTTAATCAGCGAATTCGCGCGGCTGGTTAATGAAAAATATAATGATGGCAAAACTAAAAAATTCACGGTCCACCAAAATACGATTGATCGCTGGTTTACAGATTTAGAGAACCAAAGCGTGCATTATGTTCAAAGAGCTGCTGAGAAAAAGGTTTACGATGAACAAGATTTAACTGTTGCCATGCTATTGATGGAACTAAGGGAAAAAAAGTTCACACTGGAAGCAATCAAGAATGTGATGACGAAAAGTGAAATGACACGGCCATTTCCCGACGATTTTCCCTTACCTCAAGAATATAATGGCGGAAATGACCTAGAGCAGTTAAGACAGGAAATGCGTCAGCATTATCAGGAGCTTGAGAAAAAGCTTATCGAACGGTTTGATCAGCGATATGAAGAATTACAGCAGAATGTATTGAAACGGCTGCCAAGTCCTCCATCGTCTACGGAAACTTCGGCTCTCGATCAACAAAGCGTTCTTAAATCTTCTGCTTTCATGATTAAACTAGAAGATGAGGCATTGGCTGAGTGGAACAAGCTTCCGGAAGAGAAGAGATATCGTAAAGTTGGCGGGTTTCTCTTTAAGCGAAAGGAAGAAGATCTTGCTGGCCGAGATGCATTTATAAAAAAATATGTTAGAGAACACGTTAACGAAGGAATCAAGAAGGAGGGGAAGAGTGATGAGAGTACATAACGCATTCGTCAAACTAGAATACGCCCTTACTGCAGTCATCAGCAGCTGCGCGATTGCCGCCAGTGTCCTTTACTTCCTCTAATCCTGAATAAGACAAACAGAAAGCCCGGTGTCCGAAGACACCGGGCTTTCTTGGCTATTGGGGATACCAAGAGAACATCAGGTGAAAGGGTTCTCAAGATAATCCTTTTTAATTGTATGGAAAGCATATCATAGCAATTCGGAAAAGGCAACGAGATGTGCTTTTTCTTAACACAACTGTTATATTCAGGCGAAAATAGCCTAATTAATAATGGCCATTCAACCGATATAGAAAAGGCGAAGATCCGGAATTTCCCTCCTGGAACGTTCTTTTACAAAAATTAGTTTGCCGTAGTTAGATTTCTTTGCTAACATGGAAAGTGGCTATCGGGGGCGTATCAATGGGCATGTTCTGTCTTTTTTTAAAGGCTGAAAACTGCTGATTGAAACGTTTATTTTCGTGTACCCACTTACGAAAAGTAACTGCCAAGTAAATAATCAGCGGGAAATGGGTATTTTATTTGGTCGAAACTAACCGGTAGACAAAAGAAAAAGAACTTGCCTGGCAGCAAGTTCCTTGGATCGAGTCCCCACTCGATCGGCAATGCGATTCAGTTTCAATCCGTGTTCTGGAGATCAAGTTGTTGGCTGCAACTTAACTCCACTCATCAAGGCAAGGTGCACTCGCTAAGTTTCACTCACAAAGCTTCACTAATAAAGCTCCTAGCATTAAGTGCCGAGGGAAAACGCAACAGCTTGGAAACCTTTTTAAAAATGAGGTTTCACAGGCCCGGTTTCTTATTGCCAAAAAAGGCAATCCCACATATAAACTTATGTTATCAAATCCATTGGATGGTTGCAAGGTGAATAAGTGGGGCAAGAGGCTCAATTCAGTAGTTATTTTGATTGTTCCCTGACTTTTATTCGTATTTTGTCTTGTTGGGAATTTAGGTTTTATATTTGTTCCTCATACGTTTTGAAGTATAAGGATTTATAAATACCTCAAAAAAATACTACCAAGATGAAGAAATGCTCACCCGATTGGAGGATTACATAATGTCAGCATTAGCAACGAAACATAAAAAACCGATGGCGATTACAGCTCGATTGAAAAGTAAGGTAGTCCGTGAATTTGGATTGAATCATCGCAACATCCCAAAAGTGGCTTTCAATGTGTTTTTGATGATTAGCCCTTTTGTCGATTTGGACGGACGGATCCAAGCTGATTTTGAAGCTGTCCGCCGAAAGTTGGATATTCAGCGGTCGCAATTAAAATGTGCGCTTACACGGCTGGAAACAGAGGGTCTGATTGAGCGGAGAGGGGACCACTACTACAGTCTGGCGCATACCTTTGGAAAAAGTGGAGAGACTCAATTCATTCAGAACTATAAAAAAATCGTTGACGGTTCCATGAAGAAACACAGTCTTCGAGTGAATCGGCTAATCAGCTATTTTCTATCAGCAAAAATGCCTGGCAAAGTACATAGAGTGAAATTTGAAAACCTTTATCGCAATCAATTACATACCGGGCTGGCAGGAATCGATTACTTTTACGACGCGAAGGAAGCGGCAGCAGCCTTGCTGAAGCTTATACAAGACGACGTGATCTCCATTTGGCTTGGCCGCGGACAAGATGCTCTCTTACTTCCAAGAGGGAGCGGAGAGGAAGCAGAGAAGGCGCTATACAGCTATCTCGGGCTGACTGACTCTGAATCACCTAAACGTTCACGCACATCAAGCATTAAAGCGGAAAATCATGTACTATCCATCCGCCTGACCGATTTGTTCATTTCAGAAAAAGTAGCCGTATCTGCGAATACAGCGGAACTCGATATGATGTTAAATCGCTATGATCTCTATATCGAGGAACTTTCTGAGGAGACAATTCAGCAGCTAATCGGTGCCAAAAACACTTTATTCAACAAAGTGGGGGAAACCGGTCTGTCCATTTACAGAAAAGCCATGGAGTCCTATTGCCACGAAAATTGTTTTTTGGCTTCTTACCATGATGATCAGGAATATAAAGTTTATGATGTCATGCGGAACAACTACCTTTTGAAAGAAATACAATCGGTTTTGCTTGAAGTAGCTGAATGCAACAAAAGGTCGGGGTACGTTTCATCTGTTCAATACGAAACCTCTCATGGAACCATTACGCACAGGCATTTCGAAATACTTTTGGATTACTTTCTGGAGATTGGCACACCGGAATATGAGATGTTTCTTAGAGCTGCCTTAAGGGATGCCGGCATTCAAATTGAATTGCTTGTTTCAACTTCCGGACAGTGGCTCCGTATTCAAATAAGAGCAGAAAAACTAAAAGCAAATCTCCTAGCTTTATCTGGAGACGTTATGACGGACGAAGAATGTGAAGAATTCTTGTTATCAGCTGCAGAGAAACGTTTGCTCATCCAACAAGAGGAGTATAATCGACTCGTAGAGCGGCATCTGCGAATCCACTTTCTGACTAAGTGGGAACCGAAACTGGAAAACTCGAAACCCGAGCCGAAAGTTCCTTTTTACAACTGGCTTGAAGACCGCAATTAAATAAAACTGAGAATCTTGAAATTCTGGCTTTTTCCCCTACTGGAAAAGGTCTATTTGTCGTTGTTTAGGAAATACCGTTCCACCGGGGGATCAATTCGAGTATTGGACAATACCGAATTTAATAAGCTACCGTCCAGGCAGAAACTCAAAATCTCCACTTATTCGTCTCTTCAAGCCTCAAATTGGTAAAATATGTTTTTAAAGTTCTAATAATGGGGGAGAAGATTAAATTGTAGGATAAGTTGTCCGCTATCCAGGGAACGGATTGGATAACTAAAAAAAATCATTTTGGGCTTGTTGCTTAAAGTCCTTGATACTCCTGCGCTCGTTCGGTTCTTCATTTTTCCTTAGTTATTCTTTAAAGGTGTTTCTCTTAGGAATTCAAAAAGGTATACTTTTAGTAATTTTAGATAAATCACTAATAATCTCCGCTTCGCTATTTATTAATTGCTTTAAAACCTAAAAACTACGGTAGCATGGTAAAATGGAAAGAGATAAAGGAGGGGTGGATATGCTAAAGATTTATGAAAAGTACCGCTTGGATAAGGGGATTCATCCAAATACACTTGTTTTGGAACTGGATACACTAAAACACTTCCTTCACTTCCTGAACCTGCAATATGGCCGTAAACCGGAACCTTTCGAAATTCGTCCGAAAGACGTCCGTGCATACATGGAGCGGGAAATGGAAAAGGGATTGCATGGCAGTACCTTGAATCGGAAGCTGACCATCCTGCGCCAGTTCTTTCACTTCCTATGGGAAACCGGAAAACTCCCCGTGGATTTTATGCCCAAATTTCAGTTTGACGTTCCAGTAGATGAACGGGAAGCGACGCTGCTGTATGAAACGTTTCTCGCTGAGCAACCAGGGCTTCTGCGAAATGATTCCCTGCCTGTTAATTACCGGCTGTATTTCCTTTTTGCCATGCGTGGCTTGAAGATGCGGGATATCGAACAGCTCCGGACGGTCCATTTAAATGATTTGAGCGATCGGGTTGAACTCCGTTATGAAATGGAGAGCGGTGTCATATTCCGTACCGTATTCCAAGAGAGTGAGGAAGTCGCCCTGTTGCTTCAGGTTATCGAGCGGGCGCTGTTCCGGGAGCATGACTATATCATCTCCAGTACGAAAAAACACGGTCCTGCCTATGTAAAAATGAATTCCCAAGATCTATTCGGAAAGTTGAACAGCGTTCTTCCGCAAAAATTTCGGACAGAGGAAGTGCGGAATGCTTATATCTTCCACCTGTATAAAAAAGGGGAGCATACCGTTGAAGAAATGGCTGCGATTCTAGGGCTTACACCCGCTGGGTTTACCCGTTCTTTGCAAACAGTTCTTGAACTCTATAAAAACATCGACTATACTGTTGTTACTAACTAACAAAATACTAACTGGGAGCACCCCACTTATATGCCAGGCTTCGGCCTGTCTTATATGGGGTGCTCTTTTTTTGGAGTGGAAGGGGGGAACTTACATCGCCCATGTGATGTAAGAAACGATTGTCTACACTACAAATAAAAGGAATGGATGACTTAATCGTTGCGAGTTTCCTGAATTCGTATGAGCTAACTAAATTAAATAACCAATGGGGCATGCGTGTCCCGATAGTCGAAGACAAAATGCAATACTTAACAGATTATCTTGAACACCATGCACTAACTGGACTTGTTGAACTCAATGCAGAAGACAAAACTTTTTTAATCCGTCCGAATCTAATGCTTGAACAGAAGCTGAGAGAATGGACGGTAAATGGCAATGTCAACGCCCTCAATCCTGCTGATATCCGAATGAGTACATTGTTTGTCTGGACTGCGTTATTTGCGCAGAGGCGGGAGTTTGGAGTGGTGGTACCGACCGGCTTGTCACCAAAACTGCAGATTACATTTGAAGTGCTTTTCAGCAAATACATTGAATCAGCAAAGTTGGTCAGTAATGGGAAAGCCTTTCAGATTCAGCCATTTCTTGAAGTATTCCTGTTGTCGATCATTCATAAGCGTCCTGTCATGGAAACCGGGGAATTTTCATACATGCTTAGTGACAGCGACAAGAGAAGAGTTCGAAAAATCATGCTGAAATTGGAGGAAGAGGGAGAGATACGGAATGCGTAAATCCATGATGGCCATTCCGCTTTGTTCGATTCTGTTGTTGACTGGTTGCCTGCCGAAACCGATAGCCGAGGAAGTAGAAAAGGCGGAACAAGAAAATGAACAGCTTGTCGAACAACAGGAAGATACTGAAACAGATCCGGAAGATGTGGAACTAAGCGAAGAACAAAAAGAAGTCTTAACCGAGACAGAAGCTGTCACACCGGAAGAAGCCGCGGGGAAACTGTCGGAAACGAAAGAGGAAGTTGCAATTAAACTGCTAGCGCAGCAAGATACTTTTGATTCCAGTGAGAAATTGGCCCAATACGTTTCCCATCTCTTCTTTCTCTATCACAAAGGGGACTTAGGAGCCGATAAATTCTATGACCGGATCCGTCCTCACCTTCATGAGAATTTCCTCTCCATGCTGCCAGATGGGGAAGAGCTTCAACGTGAGACGTTTGAGAACCTGCAAGCGGTTTTCCGGCAGCATTTAAAAGAGCCGATAGAGTCGTATCAGCTAACTTCGAGTACATATTCGGAACGAGCTGGAGAAGCCATGTTCTATCGGAAATATGAACTGGCGAATGACCAGCAGCCGATCTATTATCAAACTGTTTTGATTCAGGAAGGTTCGCAATGGCTGCTCTTTGATGACAGCCCGGCTCCTCCTGTCGAAATCACGCCCGTTATAGAAGCGGACTTAGAGAAAGAGGATGATACAGCAAATGATTAAATCAAAATCGGATATAAACGCAGTCAGTAACGTCTTAGAAGAACGGTACCGGACCGATGAAGACTTTAAACAGGAAACAGATGAAATTATCCGCTACTACGCCCGGAAACTTCTGCCCCTAGCCGATAGCGATACCAAGAAGAAGTACATCGAGGACGAGCTTTCCAAAGCCGTCAGCAGCCAATTCACGCTCGGTTACTTTCTGATGACAGAAATACTCGCAGATCCCGAATTCGTGTTGGAGAGCGCAACGTGGACGCTCAGCAAGGGCGTCATCCGCAATGAAGTCTTTGACCTTCTTGAAAATGTGATGAGCGAAACGGAGAGTGAGTGGCAGCGGTCGGACGGAGAGAAAAAATTCACCCGACATATCCTGGATGAAATTTATCCGGCTTATGAAGCGACTGTCCAAATGCGGAAAGATACACTGGCCATCGGTGCGTATTACGCTTTTATCGGGGATAACCGCTATCAGCCGGCCGGCCTGAAAGAACCGACAGGCGGAATCGCCAGCTATACTGACTTCACCTTCTTGAATCCGCAAGTGTATATGCAGCCGATGACCGTCACGGAAAGTGTGCAGAAATGGACGCTGCAAGCTGTCAATACCGTTGCAGGACTGGATTGGTTGGGCGATGTGCAAGTAACGCAAGCTATTGATGGCAACCATACCTTATTCGATATCAAATTATCCGATCAGCTGATACAGGACGAACGGATCGAAATTGTTAATCACCTGATTGCGGCCATTCCTGAAGAAAAGCACGCAAATACAATTATTCATTTCTACGTCGTCTCATCGTTTGACCCGCTATTCATCGAATCGGCAGGCAGTTAAACCGAATCCGAAAACAAAAAAACCGCTCCGACTAAATTGTCGGCAGCGGTTTTTGCGGTTCATTTGATTGAAAGGACTTTTCCGATGGTCACCATGCTCCGTGGTATTTGCTGAAGATGGCAAAACTCGTGATGAGCGTCCTCTCTGGCTTGTTCTTCAGTTGCTCCGAAACCGTAAAGTACGGTTTCTTCTACTTTATTCCCGTGCTGAATCTTCGTCTGGAACTCGTATTCCTTCACGGGCGCTTCTTCCTGGATGGGCTTCATGCAAGTGCGGTAACTGTGCTCCATCGCACTGTCACCAAACACTTCACTGTTAAAAATGGCTTTCAACGCCCTCTCGTCCTTGCCCAAATCCTTGATCATCATCGCAATCAGTTTATCCTTCTTTGCCAATGCGATCATCCGGTTTGCTTCAAAAATTGCCATGTTAATCTCTCCTTTTTTAGTCCAGCTGTCTTTCGATTAACGGAAAGTGTCCATAATCCGCCAGCCCCGCGCCAGTTCAGCAGCTACATACATTTTCCCTCTGGAGATAAACTCGCCTTTATCGTTTATCAGCCTGACCGATTCGTATTTCTCGAAGCGGTTATCCAGGAGATGAAAATTCGTGCCGAACTCGCCGCAATTCGGGGCATGGTAGGTATACTTGATTTTCCCGCCATAGACGTTGATGTAATGCAGACTTTCACGCTCTCGGTCAAAAATCAATGCCGATTCGTCATGGGATTTGTTGATGGCGACCAGATCATACGGCAACCCGTTCTGTTCGATGAACTGCCGGAATTTCTGTTCCAGCTGTTTGAGCGGGGTAGGGGGCGCATCAAACAAGTCGAGCTGCGTCATGCCTCTACACCTGCCTCTGTCGAACGCATGTAGCCTTTCTTCGCATGGAAGAAGGTGACATGCCGGCTTACGGTATGGTCTTCCACAATCTCTGTCAGGACGCTCAGAATCGCCGTAGCCGCGAATTTATTCACGATAAGGCGTTGAGGTTCACTGGCGGTCAATTGCGTACAGGAGAGGGAGCTGGGACGTATGCTGCCGTTATCTTCGAGGATATCCGGATACACTTCGCCAACCGCCGGAAGTTTGGCCAGGTTCAGGTTAACGCCTGTGACTACCTGACCGCTCCATCCGCTTTCCTTGAATGTCTGCAATTCCGCTTCTGTCCATTCAGACTTAGCTCGTGTCTGCCAGTCGGCAGGCACTTCTGTCGCTTCGTTCCCTGCATCGATGTAGATGCCTGGATACTGCTGAAAGAATTCATGCATGATTTGCCGTGAGAAGTTATTATCCACGCAGCCGATCAAGATGGGGAGGAGTAGCTTATTGCTGAATCCGCCCTGGCCCACGTCCATATAGTCTTGATTGAACAGGGAACGAATATCCTCTACCGATTCAATGTACCGGTCTGTGAAGCTGCGGATGTCCAAGTTGTACGCATAGGAATAGCGCTGCGCAAGAACTTCCGCTTTCTTCATGCCGACTTCGGATTTCAGAAATAGTTGGTTCCCCAAATTCTTTTCCTCGATAACATCCGGGTCTGCCACGACATAGGTAGCCGGCTGTCCGGTCGTACCTAACAGTTGGGCGATATGCTGAACCAAGTAACCGCCTGTCCCGCCTGTTCCAATTTGAACGATGAAAGGAAAGATTTCCTCATAGTCGTTCCAACTCGTCTTATCCTTCTTCTTCAAGTCGATCAGCTTAAAACACCTCGACTTTCGACGTATCAAAATCAGGCAGTTGTTGAAAAGGACTTTCAAATATATCTGAAGGATCTAGTGATACATGGCGGTGTTCTGTCTTATGGAATGTCCGGACAGTAATGGAAGGCAGCCAGCGGGTTATTCGCCCGACGATTGCATAGACCATTCCTGGCATCCGTTCCGATTCATTATCCAATGAAGAAGGAAGGGGAGCCATACCATGATGGGAGTGAATCTCCATCAATTTGATAGCATCTTCCACCCGCTCTGCAATGGACCAAGCTTCTTCTTTGACTCTCACTTGATATCTGGAAAGCTCTTGACCAGGAATATCAAGGAAATGCCCTTTTTCGGGATGAAAGTAGACATCCGCATGGATTTCAAGGTCCTTCAATTGCGCAGCAAGTGTAATGAACTGCTCCATGACCGGGAAAGGGATAGGGAAAAAGGAAGCATTGCCATACGGCAGCGCTTCCTCTTTACAACCTTTCGCTTTTGCTTTCAGAATCGGGACAATCAGGTTCTTATTCTTGATGAAAACAAGGTCGGTGTGGGATTTGACGAGTTCGGGGAACTCTTTCTCCAACCGCTTCCGTACAATTTCCGCGGTGAGCGGTTCACGGACCGGATCTTCATCTTTCTTCTGAACCAATATGCCTTCGACGACTTCCTCCGGAGAAAAGAAATCCGTAATCGGGAATTGCTCACCGAGATACCGAATCACTGTTTCCTGGTCAGGGGTAAAGGCATCGGCTTTCTTATCTGCCGGCTTGCTTGCAGGCGCATTTTTAGCGGCCGCTGCCTTTTTCTCCATTTCTTCCCGCAGTTTCGCCTGTTTCGCTTCCTGCTCTGCTTTCTTAGCGACTTCTTCCGCTTTTCTCTTTTCTGCAGCCTCATCTACAAGATTGAACAGTAGCGATAGGTAAGCTTTTGATGCTATCTCCGGCTTTTCCCCCGCTTCACACCGTACGTGCGATTTTCACCGCATACGGCGTTCCATCTAATTTCAGTTAATCTTCCGCCTTATATCGCTTCTCTGTGTGCTTTTAATCTTAAATTATTGAACTTTAAGATTTGCTTATCGTTTAGAGAGAGTGTTTTCAGAAGTCCTTTTATTTTTTCCCTGTCTTTCATATGGATTAGTTTGTGAATGTCCTTGTGAACGATCACTAAATTGCTATATTCATCAGTTCCGCCAAATTCTTTGGGGGTAACATGATGACAATGAATTTCAGCAATTTCTAATTCTAATCCCGAGATGGCGCATTTACCGTATTGAGCAACATACTTAGAGATTCTATTGTCGTTATACTCAATACTTGCCTCTTTTATGAAGGACTTCATTAGCAGGTGTAGAGCTCTTTGGTTTACGCATTTTAACCCTGAATGAATTTTTTCTCGTCCTTTAATGGTGTAGTTAGAGGTGTTCTGAGAGAAATTCATTGCTGGTATATTTTTCTGTGCGTAGATAGGTACGAGTACCATCCTTTGTATTTTCCATAGCTTAGGATTGTATTTTCCATATCGTTTTTTTAGAGTTCTCGTCATATCTGCTGTTGAGGCTTCTGTCCAATTCTCTCTTAAACGGTTGTAAAGCACGGTTCTGAGTGACTGGTTTATCTCTACTAAATCGGTTGTGATTTGGGAGGCGACAGAGTAGTACTTGTGGATTCCCATTACTACGGAATTAAAATTCCATACACTTTCTGCTGTAGGGTCTTTCTGGATTTTCTTGATTTCTGTTTTGATTTTGGCTTTAGCATTTTTCTTCGCCTTCTCAGTCATTTTAGATTGAGCGACGTACTTTTTCTTCTTTGCTACTGCCTTAATTTTGATTCCAAGAAAATCGCTTCCTTGCTTCTTCAAATTTATCACTTTAGATTTTTGAGGATTAATTTCTAACCTTAATCTAACTTGAAGGAAATCTTTCGTAGCATGGAAGACCTTTTTAGCAGTGTGGTAGTCTCTACATAAGATTTTGAAATCGTCCGCATACCTGACGATAAAGCATTCTTTTAACCTCGTCTTTTTGAGTGGGGCAAACTTATTTTTATCAGTTTGGTATGAGAACTTTGTTTTGAAAGTTTCCCATTGGTTACTGATCCACCAATCAAATTCATTAAGCACAATATTAGAGAGCAGGGGACTAAGAATTCCCCCTTGAGGTGTCCCTTTAGTGGGTTTGCCTTCTCCTTCTATTTCTGCCTTTAGTAAACGAGATATTATTGAAATTAATGCTTTGTCTTTTATTCCAAGAGTCCAAATCTGTTTTAGTAGTTTCTCATGATTTACGTTGTCAAAGAAACCTTTGATATCAATATCCACGCAGTAATACTTGTTTCCTTTGTTTATAAGGGTATTCATACGTGCGATGGCATCATGGGTGCTACGGTTTGGCCTGAATCCATAATTATGTTTATGAAATTTGGCCTCACAGATGGGTTCAAGGATTTGTAGTATGCATTGTTGGAAGATTCTATCCCATATAGTCGGGATTCCTAATGGCCTTTTATCTCCATTCGGTTTAGGAATAAAAACTCTTCTTACTGATTGAGGTTTATACCATTCGAACATGGATTGTACTTGGCTTACTACTTCTTCCACGCTGAGATTTTTGATGTCTGTGATTGTCTGTCCATCTGTCCCAGCTGTCATACTCCCTTTGTTTTTCTTGATATTCCTGTACGCCAGTCTTATGTTTTCCTCGCTTTTCATTAGCTCTATAAGGTTGTAAAAGTTATTGCCGTTTTGACTGCGTGAGTACAATTCATCTAGTGTAGGCTGGAGTGAAAAGTATTCAACGTGTCTTAGTTTGGCTTTCTTTTCCTTAGTCATAAGTTGGTTCCTCCTTGTATTAAGGAGATAAACCTCTTTTAGTCTTACTCGAACCTTACAACTTAGTTGGAAACAAAAACTTTTTCGTTTTCAGATTAACCTGCGTTTAGACTAGTGGCTATCCCTCAGCGCTTATTAGACGCTTCGTTGGTACTGTGCCACCACCTTCATCTGCTTTAATTGGGTTATACATATGGCTATTATCACCATTGCTTTCCCTAAACCGTTTCATTGGGGGCAAACCCTCCACGTAGCAGATTTACCACGTTCCGTTATTCCTATCTGTCCATAAACCCTTAGATTTCTCCTTTGACCCTGCAACCTTGACTGCGCCTATAACGCTGTATGGGTTTTCATATCAACAATTTTTACTTACCCACAGTTGCCACTTGGTTTGAGTGCCTGAACATTTCTATCCAGTTATCTTATAGAGCCTTACATTCAGAGATTCGTCAGTTCAAGCCGAACATGAAGGCATTACGAACATTCTAATCATAGGTTTTTTATAGACCCCCGACCTATCAACTACACTCTCCACCTCCAGAGAGATTTCGTCACCGTTACTTGTTACGGTAGTCTTTGGCCGACTTCACCGAGCTTCATACAATCGGATTTTTGCCAATCTCCATGCATGTCGGAGTATTAGGGGAAGCCCTTTCTGGCGTTACCCAGTCATTTGACTTCTTGGAATAACAGTTCTACTAACGGTTTCGTTAGTGCCTGATCCTTTCAGTCAGGAACGTGTCGCACTGCTGAAGATATCTGTTTGCTTTGACATAAATATTCTCCCTTCTCGATGCTATCCGTAAGGTATAGGCTTATTCGAGTTGATTATTAGTACGAAAGGTCTCTCAGGCTCTCTTCCAGCGTCTGCTTTGAAGAGATCAGCCATTCATCATTGAAAGGCTGGTCTTGAATCTTGCCCATCAGCTGACGAAAGCTTTGTATTCCGTGTGTCGTGTGAACACCATGGTCTTCATTGAACGGTGATGAGAAGAACAGGAGGAAAGCGGAACGGACTTCCTGTATCGACTGAACCATCAGTCTGGAATTCTGTCCCCAACAAACCGAACCGGAACTTTTCATCACGTTGGGATAGGGAAACATATACAGCGGCGTATCAGCTGTAATCGGCTTTCCATCATTCTCAACTGCGAAAACCCGCATGGTGTCGATTTTTTTTTGATCGCCGATTGTATCCAATTCCACGATAACGACCATACGTGGAAACGGAAGGGCAATTGGTATCTTCTCGTCTTTGTAAAGAACATCGAATGTGGAACTTTGGATTTCGAAAACAAGTTGTTCCAATGTTCCTTCATCGTCACTTGCATACATGAGCGTGCCGGTGGGAAGAACTGGCGTATAAGAAAGTGACTTTCTACGAGTTTCTCTCCGTTCATCCGCTTGTGGATCTCGCTGTTCAAGCATTTCTATCAGCTGTTGGATAGATAACAGGTTCGGGCCGCTCCGGACTCCAGCATCGGAATATTGAAATCCCCTGACCGGATAGTTCGGATTTGTCGGCACGTCCTCCATTTCAAACACCAATTTCATGCGATTTCTCTCCTTTGCAACGCTTCCTTTTGGTAAGCGAGCAGTGTTTTTAAGGGTCCGTGAAACATTCGGGGATCATAAATATCTCCGACGATCACCACAAGCCCTTCATCTGTTCTCCCAAGAATGAAATTCTCGCCGTCCTCTTTGATTTCATCTGCGAGATGTTCTGGCATATCTCTCATGTACGAATTTTTTAAGAGGAGCATCGTACAATCGTAAAATCGTTCAAGCGTGTTTTTCCCTTCATCATGCGATGGATAGAGTTTGAGCTTGCCCATGAGCATCTCTTCATTTATGTCCATCGCTTTAGAGGCATTACAGTCTTCCAGGTCGAACGCCCAATTCAGAATATGAAGGAAGTTCTCAAATAGATTTGAGCTACCTTCATAAGCAGGGTAGAGGTCGATCTGGTTTAGTTTTTCTCTCGGCATTCCGTAATCAGCTGCAATTTTTGCCAAGTGCAGGCTTTCAAAGACTTCCAAGGCTTGATAAAACTGCTCAATGTGCATATCCATGAAAATCACCTCATATCAACGGAAACGGCGGTTGAACCCGTTTCATGTTTGGAAGTGATTTGTTGTAATTCCATGTGATATTCGCGATAAAGGAGACAGCAGCCCAAGAAGAATCTCTGTCAAAATGGACAAATTCATCTTCATCTTCGAAGCAGACAGAGTCGTTGAAACTTTCCTTGGCATTCTCGCAATCCGCATCGGTAAATCTGGAAAAGTCTATGCTTTCGCAATCAAGACGATGGAAGATGCTATAAAGCACATAAATCGCTCCCTCATCCTCCCTCGGCAGAACCGAGCTTTCCGGAATGCTCCTCGTATTGAATTCCTCTTGAAGTCGATTGAAATCAATCATATAAGGCTCCTTTCAAGAAAAAACGGAGCTTGCCAATTCAGGCAGTCTCCGTTTCTTTCTTGTTTATTAGTATGTGCGGACAGGCAGGATCAATTGCGTCTGATCCGTTCCGTCTAAGCCTTCCACAATGAATGGCCGCATCGGGTCAACGAATTTCAGTTTCACGGAATCGCTTTCGACACGCTTCAGCGCATCCAGCAGGAAAACCGTTGAATAGGAAATCGCAAACCCTTCCTCTCCTGTGTATTCGTGGTAGGCAATTTCCCGCTCCCCCTTGGATGTTTCACTTCGGGATTGGAATTTAACAAACATGCCGTCCACTTCCATTTTCACTACGCCTTCTTTGGACAGGGTAGCAAGCAGGGTCAATGTGTCTTTCAGTTCTTCTGTGCTCGCCGTCATCTCGTGTTTGAAATCGGTCGGAATCAGTCGGTCGGTTGCCGGGTACTGGCCATCAATGAGTCGTGATAAGTAGATGGTGTTGCCGTTAACCATGGCGATCTGGTTCTGTTCCGCGGTCAAGAAGACGTTTTGCGACAAGTCGAACGCTTTTAGCGCGTGCTCGAGCATTTTTCCAGGAACCGTGATGCAGATTTCCTCCATCTCGGTTTCAAGCGGAATGGTGACTTTCGACAGCCGGTGGCTATCCGTCGATACCGCCTGGAGCTCTTTGCCGAAGCTCAGGTTCACACCTGTCAGCACTGGGCGCACTTCGCTTTTTGATACCGCATAAACTGTACGGGCAATCAGGTCAGAAAACTGCTGGCCGGTAAGTGAAATCGGCTTGCTGTTCGTCGTCGGGATTTTCGGAAAGTCCGTTGCCGGCATCGTGGAGAAGTCCAACTTCGTCTTCGCCTGTGTCACATGAAGGGTGTCCTCTTCCAGTTCGTATGTAATATCACCACTGAGCTTGGACGCCACTTCAAGGGCTTCACGTTTGAAAACAGCTTCACCTTCCAATTCGATAACCGCCTTGCCCGGATCTGCAGGAATGCGGTGGATGATGCTTTCGGAAGCATCACTCGCCGTCAGTAGAATACAATCCGCTCTCGCTTCGACTTTCACACCACGCAATACCGGAATTGTGGTTTTGTTGCTAAGAACTTTTCCGATTTTGGCGAATGCGTCAACAAGGACTTCTTTTTTAACGGTGAATTTCATCGTTGGTTTCTCCCTTCGCAATGCTGCCCATTAGGTGCAGGCTTATATGCTGAAAAATAAAAACACATACGAAAGGGAAGGGGGTTTCCTTCCCGTGTATGTGTTCAGGTCTCTCTTAGGCTGGCTGTTGCTGCGCCATATCCTCTTTGATCATCTCGATTGTTCTGTCCGCTATGCTCTTGTTCATTTTGAAGAAAAGGTTATGCGGCTCATTGAGCGGCTCTCTCACGGTGATTTGGGCGAAATACAAAGCTTTTTCCATGCTCAATCCCGCCTGATGGCAGAAGTTGAGGTAGGTCCGTACTGGATAGAGGGCTTTGTATAACTCGCGGAGCTGTTCTGTGGTTGCCTGGCCGACTGTCATTTTTTGACCGATTGCTCGGTGGAACAGATGCTCCACGTGTTCCCGTTTCACTTGCAGGTCTGTCAGCAGTTGGGTCACGGCCAGTTTCGGATCAGTGCCTTGCGAAGCAGGCGGCTGATTCGACGCAGAAGGCTGCTGACCGGAAGGTTTACCCTGTGACGGTCGCTGCGGCGGTTGCTGTGACTGTTGTTGCTGTGAATTTCCCTGTGAATTGCTGTACTTGAAATCCGCCGGCAAAAACTCTTTCGGCAGTTGCGGGTCATCAAAGCCCCCTTTTAGGTACTCGTCTTTTCCGCTGATCTTAAATTTACCGTTGACGTAGTTATTTCCTCTGTCTTTCAGCGGAACCCAGAATTTCGGGAGGTCGTAAAGATAACGGCCGACTCCCCACTGAACAGCTGCACGCTTGAGCGCATTGCTGTGTCCGCCTTTGATGCTTTCGATATCCGATACTTCCGCGCCATCTGTCCGGGTAATCCATTCGTCCCCAATCTTGATGGACAGGCTACAACCGAACCCTTCTTTTCCGGCGATTTTCATCTGCTGGAAGGTTGAAGTCCATTGGGCGCCAAGTATGGCATCCAGACGGTCCATAATCCCTCTTGCAGTAATGTACGGGACCACCAGAAGCCTGACTCCGTTTTGATTCCTTGTAGCGGACTGCACGCGCCACTCGATCTCGCTAGGCTGAAATGGTGCTTTCAGTGTCTCCATAATTGTTCTTTCTTCCATGTTGCATACCCCTTCCTAAGACGTTTTTTATTCCCAATCTTCTGAGAACGCAAAAAAGCCCCTGGGCAGATTTTTCAGGCATAGCAAAAATGCTATGTGTCAAATCAGCCCAGAGGCTTGAATTAGTCGCGTCCGTCGGAGCACATTACGCTCGACAAATAAGAAAATTAAAGAATATACTGCCATTATACATGACTTATGATTAAATGAAAATAAGAAGATGAATCTTTTGCAGGACCATGTTATAGTAGGGACAATTACATACCAACAGCAAGCACTGCTCTTATCCACTCGTCCGGTATTCCGGAACGGGGATATGAGCATTTTTTATTTTATCAGAAGAAAGGAATTGGTGAGTGTGAGCAAGACAGCCTGCATTGCTGCTATCTATATGGAGCGGGACAAAGACCAACGATTAACGAATCTTTTAAAGAAATTCTTAAATAAACAGGAAAATATAAGAGTGGAAGTATTCACGGACGGAAAGAAATTTAATGATTTCCTCCTAACTCAAGAAGGGTCGCCTTTTATTCTTCTGGCTGACTCTGTGCTGAATAATGAAGCGTTTTGGCCGTCACTCCGGAAAACTGGCGATATTTTCGCATTTTTATTTGGTTCCAATGTTCAAAACCAAATTCCGAACCTGAAAACCCGCCTCCATATAGACTATTCCAGCAGTACCCCCTTAGAAGAGACCGCAAATAAAGTGAATATCTTTACAGTAAAACCGGCATTTCAAGTATTTGTTCAGAATGCGGTGAAGCGAAATCGATTGTTGCTTTCGGAAAAAAGGAAAGCAATCGAAGGTGCTGCCCAAGAAGAAGTCGATAAAGAGAAAGATTCTAAAGAACCGATAGTAGGAGAAGGGGATGGCTTGCCTGAAAATATACCGAAGACTCCTTCACTGGATAGCGATGTGGATTCTGACCTCAGAGAATCAAAGAAAGGAGAGGCGAATATAAACGCGGATGAAATAAGTGAAAACAACAAAAAACCTACCGACGAGCTGAATTATGATCTATCGGATGCGGAAAGAATCGCACTATACCGGAAGAACGAGCTACTTGCTCAAGAACTCTCCCTTTCCCACCGAAAACGGGAAGGGAAAAAGACAATTGGTGTCTGGTCATTGATTCCTCAATTCGGTGTCACTTCATTCGTTATGAATCTCGCTTTCTACCTAGGTGAAAAGGGCGTCCACACCGCTGTATTAGAAGGAGTCAAATCAGATTACCTCATTCTGGATCTCCTGAAAAAATACAGCGAGCCGCCAAAGGACTGGCAAAGTCTTGCAAGTTTCCTTCATGCCCCACAAACGGGAAAGACACCGGCATGGACATACCGAGATGTGAACTTCCTTCCGTTAGGCTACGGGGATCACCTGCTTGACTGGGATCCAAGCGCTTTAACTTCTTATATCCGTACTACTAATATTGCGGAAGTTACCCTTGTAGACCTGCCAAGCGGAGAAATGAACTTGATTACCCAACATACATTGAATCATCTCGACGAACTTTGGGTGCTGGTCGATGATTTCCTGGTTATGCGGGATGTTCATGAGAATTACTTCCGCCAACTGCAAAAAGAAGGAGGGTCTGCCGTTTATCTGATTGCAAATAAAGTCCGCCCTGTTTCAAAACCCGAACAGACAGCGGATCGCCTGAAGTTAAAATTATTAACTTCCTTGCCGGACTTAAGAGACGAAGCGAAAAAGAGCATTTATCGCGCTGAACCCTTTTACATCCAGCGTGGCGTACACGAACAGCTCAGTCAGCCCTTTGGTGTTCTGACGGGTCACTTATTCGGAAAAGCATTTGAAACGAAGGGAAGAAAACGCTCTTTCGTCCGCTGGCTTCTCCCCCGGTAACCCTTGTCCCGTCTTTCAGCTCGTGGTATAGTCTAAACATAACTTTTGTTTAGTATTATTTGTCGAGCGTAATGTGCTCTGACGGACACGACCAAAACAAGCCTCTGGGCTGATTTGACACACAGTTTTTACTGTGCCTATCAATCAGTCCGGGGGCTTTTTTTCATGTCGAAAATGAAAAGGGGTGAAGGACGATGGAGATGAAGATAATCAAAAAAAGACTCATGCAGGGCAAAATGATGATGTCCGACCATGTGGGCGAACGAATGGCGAAACGCGGCTATACCCGAAAAGATCTCATCAGCTGCATTCTCCAGGGCGAATTGACCGAAACGCAATACTATAACCGGCGATTTGGCTTCGTGATTGAAGGGTTTGATGCGGATGATTCACCGATGGTCGTCATTGTGGGCTTTGGCAAAATCAAAGGAACGATGAAAATCATCACGGCCATGCCGCCGATTGCTGACAAATTCAAACGGGTCATTTAAGACTGGAGGGAAGGACATGAGAGGGACACTCAGACGAACAAGATTGAAAGACTGGTATGAAGTGACAAAAGAAGCTTGTCCAATCTGCCACAAGTCGGGGGGCTGTATGATCCATGCAGACGGCAACCGTGTGGTCTGTATTCGGATAGAGAGCAAAAAAGTCTTCTCGAAGCAATTTACATCATGGCTCCATTTCCTGAAAGAGCCGGTTCGTGTGAACACCGAGGACATGGAAGACTATTTGCCGGCACAGCCAAAGGCGCCCATTACGCAGCTGAATGCGGTCTATTCCGCCCTGCTGGATAATATCAGGCTCGAAGAAAACCATTATGCTCAGTTAACAGGCGAAAGCCGGGGGCTGACAGATTCGGAAGTGGCGATTCGTGAATACAGGAGTTTTCCCAGGAAACCATGGGTAGTTACGAAACAGCTGGAACATTATGTGGATGCGGAAGCATTTCATGGGACTCCTGGGTTTTACACTAACCGCTATGGCTGGACGATCGCCGGTATGCAAGGGCTTCTGATTCCGTACCGAAATGAACGAAACCAAATTGGCGGCTTTCAGGTACGTGTGGATGAACCAGGCTTGAAAGCGGTACTGGCTGGGAGCTTTAAAGATAAAGTGACCGCCGAAATCATTGAACGTCCGAACCGGGTGCAGGTGAAGATCAACGGTGAGGTCTACAAAGAAACTTGCCTTGAAGAAGGTGAAAGGCTGGATATTCAGGAGCTTCGCAACTACGGCGTGGTTACATTGAAAAAAGGACAGCGGTACTTCTGGGTCTCCAGTGCAAATAAAGAGAACGGAACCGGCGCTGGCAATCCGATGCCCGTTCATGTGGCCGTTCCCGTTGCCAAACTGAAAGACTGGCAGGAGGGGACGCCGCACCGGGCAAAATCCGTCGGTATTACGGAAGGCGCGCTGAAAGCGGATATCGCGGTTGAGCATATGGCCCGCCTGCACCGTGCCGGTAAACTGGAACTGACGGAGGAATCACCGACCATGCTGGCACTGCCCGGCGTGAATACTTGGATGAATATACTTCCGATGCTTGAGACGATGGGGACGGAAGAAGTCACCATTTACTTCGATATGGATATGCTGTCGAATCCGGATGTGTTGAGGGCAACGAAGCAAATGCTTATCAAACTGAAGGAAGAGGGGTATAAAGTGAACTTGTCCATGTGGAGTGAGGAAGATGGAAAAGGCATTGATGATGTTTTTCTCCAAGGGAAATTCCCGCAGATCAAGCAAGTGTGATGAGAGAATCAATCAAGCAGTATGAAAAGAGGGGAGTCGAAATTACCGGCTCCCTTTTTCTATACATAATAAATAGAATTAGGGAGGAATTGAGCATGAATGCAATTCAAGAAACAATTCAAGGGTACAAAAAACGGGTCGGGGATTTCTTTTCTCCGGAAAGACGGTTATTCATCTCAGTGGTAACCGGCTGGTCTGTTCTATTCTTCACGGCACTCTTGCCGATGACGGTTGCCTTGAATTTCACAGGGCTGATCGCCGAGACGGCTGACAGTATAGCGGGACCGGGCATCTTCATTGTGCTTTTTTACTTTGCCGCTCGCTATTCATTGCTCGGTCCGGTTCTGCGGGTAGGCGCAGCAGGAGTTTCGGTAGCTGGGTTCGTTTCCATCTTCGACTACTTCTTCTCAAGCCGGGACACAAGAGGGTCACTGACGATGGGTGCTTTGTTCGGAGCAGCGGTGATTTTCGCTTTTATACTGACTTGGAACGCTCTTAAAGGTTTCTGGTACTTGTTGAAAGAAACGGTCGTCTTTATCCAGAATTATGATGTCGTAAGAGACGCTGTGCGAATTAGAAAAGCTGTTTAACTGAACCGTTCCGGAAGCTTTCTGCCAAGATGCAGAAAGCTTTTTTCTATGAGGGCATATAGGAGTAGAAATTATGAGAAAGTAAACGTGGATAGATAAGCATAGAAAACAGGAAAAAACTTTAAAAACTGTTGCAACAAATTTGTCCATTGTATAATATAAGGGTAACCGAATACTAAACTGGGAGCACCCCACTTTGATCACGACCTACACACAGTGTAGCGTTGTCGTGCTTGAAGTGGGGTTTTTCGCGTTTTAAAGCGGACTCCTCACTAAAAATGGAGGTGTAGATCGTGAAAGAAATGATTTCAAAGGCAAAATCAACAATCGCCTACAGCCTTGCAGCTGTGTCCATGTTCGCTATGGCATCGGCCGCATCTGCGAATGTGCAGGACGCGATGACAAATGCAGGCATCACTGGTACAGGACAAACGGATGGTCTCTTTGAAGATCTTACGAATGTCGTATATCTCCTCATGGGAGTCGGCGGGATTTGGGCGGTTGCCTTCGTTGTAATCGGCGGCATGCTTCTGGCAGGTAGCTCAGGGAATCCGCAAAAGCGCGGACAGGGGATTGCAGCACTCGCTACGGCATCTGCTGGAATCTTCGTTATTTACAAAGCCTACGATATCGCCGGCTGGGCAACAGGCATTGCTAACTAAGCACTCATATGTACTGACAGTGGAGCACACCTTCATTTTCCTTTAAATGAGGGTGTTCTTCATTCACTGCTGATTTCAGAAAGGAGTTCGCAATCTATGCGCGTCTCTAAAGTACCCATTGATATGTCCAGTGAGCAAAAAGAAATTATGGGCGTGGTTTCCAAACGGCAGCTGACGTACCTTCTTGTGAGCGGAATTTTGCTCTACACCTATATTCCTCCGGTATTTACCCTCTTTAATGTATTCGGCTGGATTGTTGGTGCGAGTGTCGCCCTCATCAGCGCATTGCCCGTCGTCTTCGCCGTCATCTTCTTCGCATTTTTCAAAGTAGAGAAGTACAACATGAACCGCGATTACTTCTATTGGATCAAGTTCCAGCGTAAGACTCAATATGGCAGCTGGCGAAAGGGGCGAGAATAAGAATGAAGGATTTGCTGTTTATTGCAGTTCTGGTAAGTGCAGTTTATGTCTTTTACCGCATCATGTTGAAAGAACCGATACTGCCATGGAAAGAGAAGAAACCGCAAACACCGAAAGTGAAAACGAAAACGAGCAAAACCAAGAAAACGACCAATACTGAGACAGAGGAAGAAGAAGCCCGACCTTTCCAGGAACTCTTTCCAAATGTCGTCGGTATTGAAAACCATATGATCCGCCACAGCAACAATACATTTTCGCTGATGGCTGAAGTGTATCCGGTGAATTACTTTCTTATGAATCCATCGGAACAAGATGCGGTCGATGCGATATTCGAAACATGGCTCGCCCAGGTTGAGGATGTCCGCTGGTACTTGCAGAATCGCTTCGTGGATTTAACGGAACCGATTAAAGAAATCCAAAGAACGATGGATTCCGAGGACGACCTTCATCCGAATGCCATTGAGTACGGGGTGAACCTGATCGAAGAGCTGAAAAACTGGCAATCGTCCACGCCACGGTATGAAACGAAACGGTTCATGGTATTCGACTATCGTGTCGATGAGAAGGAAATCCGGGCAGAAACGGACGAAGAATTGGAAGAAAAAATCATCGATAAGGCATTCAATGAACTGCACCGCCGCCTGACTGCTGCCAAGATGCAGTTGAAGAAAGCGGATATCGAAGTTCACATGCTGACAACAGATGGAATCTCTGAAACGCTTTACTACCAATTCAATCGACGCCGTGCTTTAAAGAGCCAGTACCGCGATTTTGAGGAGCAAGAGAAATTGGCCATGTTCGTCACCGCTGACCAGACGGCAGCGCAGATTCTGCGTGTGAAAGGGGAAATTGAGAGTGCTGAAAAAGAAAAGCCGCAAGAAACAGCAAGCTGATTCAGTTGTGGAGCTGCCGATAGACGAATCGAAACTCCCGATGAACATGGTGGCCGACATATGGGATATTATCTCTCCTGACGGTCTCCGGATCGACAAGGTATCGGATGATTACGGGGTCATGAAACAGTCACTCGGAACGAAGACGTTTTTCCGTCCTTACTATGTGACGCGAGAAGGGTTTCCCCGGAAAATGCAGACCAACTGGCTGTATTCCCTGACTTCGAGCGGTGAAATGGATCTCATGGTTCATGTAAATAAAATCAAGAAAAATGAAGCAATTCGAATGCTGCAGAAACAAAATACGATTCTCCACTCAAACCTGGCTTACCAGGCGAAACGGGGCAATCAGGATCAGATTCTCGATATCAAGACGAAAATCGCAGACACGGAAGTGCTTATGGAAGAAATCCAGTTCAGCGATAATGATGCCTTCAATGTCGGAATCAATTTTGCCCTGTATGCCGACTCGGAACGTGAACTGGACAAATACAGCGAGTACATCGAAGACGAGTTGGCTTCTAAATTTTTCACGGTCGCCTCCACTTGGGGTCGGGTGAAGCGAGGACTCCGGAGCGTCACACCTCTCAGTATGAATGAAATCAGTGACTCTCCGCGCAACTTGGACAGACGGTCACTTACCACATTCTCTCCATTCATCAGCGGCAGCGGGAAATTCAACGGCGGCATACCGCTCGGCAAGAATCTCATCACGGGCCAGAAGGAGTTTTATAACGCCTTTGGTACGGCTGAAAACCGCCCGGAAAACTATAACATGGCCATATTCGGCGTATCCGGTTCCGGTAAGTCCCTTGCCTTGAAACTTCTGCTCTCCCGGGAAACAACCGGTTTAGCCGTACACTCGCGGCTGATCGATGTAGAGGGAGAATTCACCCGAATCGTTAAACGGCTCGGCGGCACAGTCGTCACATTGGCAGAGGAAAGTTCGACTCGGATTAACCCGCTTGCCATGAACGTGACGAATATCCCGATCGATGACAGCACGGACGATGAAGAATTGGAAATGCTCGACAATGAAGACCAGCGCGAAATCGTTGAAAAAAACGGGAAACGCTACATATCCTTCGTGCCGATACGGGAGAAAATCAATGAAGTTCTAGGCTTCTTCGATATTATCTGCCGCGGGAAGAACCAGGAAGAAGAAGGACTGACCGTCTTTGAACGGAATTTTGTCGAGATTGCCTTAAAAGACATATTCGAGGAATTCGGATTTACGACACACCCATCTTCGCTCTTTGAAGACAAAGCAAAAGAAGTAAACGGAATGATCGTCCAGTCCCGCGCCCGGAAAGCAGAACCGACGTTGACGGACGTATACAACTACCTGAAAAAGCATTTCGGGGAAGAGACCAATTGCGAACGTCTCCTGGCTGCCATTCGTCCGTTCCTCCGGGACGGCTCGAAACCAATATTCGATGGTCAGACATATCTAGGGGAAGAAGATGTGGATCTTCATTCGGCAAGGCTGGTGAGTTTCAACATTTCACAGATGGAAGAAGGATTCCTTCGGCCGATCGCTTACCATGTCATTCTCAACTATGTATGGGAATACTTCATCAAGAACGTGGACAACGAGAAAAAGAAGAAAATCGTATATGCCGATGAATTCTGGACACTCGTGGACAATGAGCAGACCGTCTCCTTCGCGGAGAAAGTCGCACGACGGGCGCGGAAACGGAACGCCGGTCTCCGCATCGCTTCCCAGGACGTACAGCGCATACTGGAATCGAAAAAGGCACGGGCGGTTATCCAAAACGCGCATACGGTGTTCTTCTTGAAGCAAAACCGAATTGACCTGAAGCTCATTGAGGAAAACTTCGATTTGTCGCAGGGGGAACTCGATACCCTGTTCCAGAATCCGGATAAAGGGGAAGGCATACTCCGGGCTGGCCGTTCCTCTATTTGGCTGAAGACCGATCCTTCTAAAGAAGAACTGATCTTCATCGAAAGCAACACGGCGCATTTGGAAGAGCACCGGAAACGGCAGCGATTCCAAAACGATCGCTACTTAGAGTAAGGAGGCGGCCTGATTGTTTGGGAATGTGACAGAGAACTTACTCGAAATCTTCGAAAATATGTTTGTGTGGTTCATGGACAGTTTAATTACGCCTTTTACGGGGCTGCGCTCCCTGCAGACATTAATTTTCGGCACAGACGAGACGTTCAGCACCGTCTGGGGAACATTCAAACCCGAAGAACTGAGCGATGCTTTCAGTCCGCTGTACTACACCATGATGGGACTCGCTGGAGTCTTTCTGTTGGCGCTCATCGTCATTAACGGAATGCGGATCAGTTCTGCAGGCATCAATCCGAATAGCCGGTCTGTTTTGATGGAATTCTTGAAAGACTTGCTGATTGTCGGGATTGTCTTGGTGAATCTGCCGCTTTTATATGATTTGTTGTTCGCCATCAATATGGATATTGTCAGCATTTTTGCAACGGCTTATGATGATCAATCCATCATTCGCTTTGAGAGCACAGTTGAAAAATTCCAGTCTGCTCTTCCCGGGCCTGCCCAAACGATGGGCGTCATCGGGACGATTGCGATTTTGCTTGTCATCTTGGGGCTCACGCTTTGGGCGAATTTCTATTACCTCATGCGAAAGATAACCCTAATCATCCTAATGGCCATTGGCCCGTTAATGATGGTCCTCTGGCTGTTGCCGCAGTTCAAAAGTGTGACAGCTGCATGGTTTAGAGAATTGGTTGGTTCCATTTTTGTTCAGTGTATCCATGCCTTTGTCTTTTGGACAGTCGCTACGATTGCTGCAGCTGAATCCAGCTTCATTGCTTCTGTCATTCTCTACATGATTTTCATACCAATCAGTGAGTCGATTCGTCGGTTGCTGACCATGGGAGGGGACATGCAGGGCGGTCTGAATAAGGCAGGTTCTATGCTTGGCATGGCGGCACTTGCGGGTATGTATGGCTCAGTTAAGGGAGCTGTGAAAGATCAGTCGGTCATGGGTGCATTGCGAGAAGCTACCCATGGCGCAAGAGATTCCATGAAAGGCAAGAGTGGTGCAGGCGGTGAAGGCGGAGATGATATTAAATCCAAACTTGGGGCGAAAGCCGGAAGTGACGATGGAACATCACCAAAAGCTGAAAAAATGCTCCGTTCCGGAGATATTACCTCCAGAGCCGGAAAAGCCGTACTCGGTATGGCAGGTTCACTGGCTGGATCGCCACTTGGACCGGTCGGTGCAATGGCCGGTGCTGCAGGCGGTGCTGCGCTAGGTGAAAAGGCAGGCGGGTTAACAGGTCGCCTTGGCGCCGGCGTGGTTCAGGGTGTCGGCAACCGAGTCGGCAAAGGACTCGAAGCCGTGCGCGAGAAGAATAAAGAAACAGACACGGAAGGTTACGCCGCAGCAATGGCTGACGAAGAGACAACGAATTGGGCAAGCCAGAATAAGGACGCTGTCATGTCGGACCTGAAAGAACGTTTCCCGGATGCATCCAGTGGTGAACTGGAAAGTAAATACGATGCGCTCAAAGCGGAAAAACGCGCCGGGTATTACAAGCAAGCGAAGCTTGAATTGGCTAAAGCTCCGGAAGAAGCGAAGAAAATGGGATTGGCTCAAAACATGGCATCCGCTTCAGCGGACAGTGTGGCTGACCAATGGGCTGCCAACAATGAAGAATCCTTCAATAGAAGCTATGACGCTACAGAACCGCAACGGGAAAACGAATCTGACAAAGCTTTCCGAAGTCGGCGGGCGACCGCTTTCCAAGAAAAGAAATTGGGAATGCGGAATAAGGTCTATGATGAAGCACTTGCCACAATGAAAACGGATGACCTAAGCGCACCGATAAAGAAAGAAGGATTTGGTGAAAAGCTAGCAGTCCGCCTGAATAACATTGAGGGTCTTGGCGACGGTTCGGGCTATGCCGATTCAGTGGAAGCGGCAGTGAAAGGTGTTCCTGCCACCCCATTGCTTGGCAAGGACGGGAAAGTGAATGTCACTTACCTTTCAAACGCTATGGCCAATATGAAAACGGATAGACTGGGTCAAGAATTTATCGCCGATCAGGTGAAACAAGGGGTTCCGCAAGATGTAGCCACGAAAGATTGGGAAAAGAATCATCAGAAACCGGCCTATCAGCAATCACTTGATCAATACAACAATACCTTCAAAGGTGCCATTCCAGACAAACCGCTAACCGAGCATATGAGCAAATCATACAAACTCAAGCAAGCGGCTGGGAACGTCGGCACATTTATTGCCGGTGCATCCAATATCGGGTTTGTTGACGGCATTAAGGATTTAGGCAAGGGCGTACAAGCAGGACAGGTGAATTTCCTTTCATCCGTATACGGTTCCGATGAAGGCAACATGATTAGTCGGGGAGCAAAAGCGGTCGTTCCGTCCGTCCGTTTTGGAACGGAAACAGCGGCTGGTTCATTCGCTAATCGAAATGGCGGCGTGGTCGAAGGACAACAAGCGCTCGCAGGGCGGATTGGATATGCAGGCGGGCTTGTTGGCGGACTAAAAGGTTACCAGGTTAGCAAAAACCTAACGCAAAAACTTACGCCGCTCGGCACCCAGGTTCAAGAAGCAATCTCATCGCCTGGAGAGGTCTTGCAGATGGCTCAAACCACAATGGATGACCGTGGAAACGTTCAATTGGCGAAAGGGGCTGTCCGACAGGTCATTACGCCAACCGAATCCTATGTTGAAGTTATGACAAAGAGCGGGGAGAAACGCATCGTTTCCCGTAAAGGCGCAGGCCATTCCGGCTTGAAACAGGGCGAGACGGTTTATCAGGAACTCGAAATGCAAGACGATATGCTCGTGGTCTCGAAAGCTAAAAATTCCGGAACGACGACTTACCGAATGGATAGCGCAGGTGGGCGGATGCCATCAAATGTGGTGGTCGAACAAAATCCAAACGCCTTGCTCGGACAATCGAAAGCGAAATCCCCGCATCAGCAGATTGCACGACAACAGATGCCTGTTTTCAGCCAGTCAGTGAATCATGGCTCATTCTATGTTGAAGATCTGAACAGAGAAGGTATGCAAAATGTGCAAGTCGTGGTCGAGAAAGACCGTCAGTTTGTTACTGCCCAAAAAGAGGGTGTTACTTACCGGGTATCCCCTGTTTACTCAGGAGATTCGAGGCTCGGAAACGAACAGACCATCAATGTGCCGATGAATGTAAGAAATAACACCATTTCTCCTTCTGTGAAACAAGGTTCAGCTGTTGCGGTGGAGTCGCAGTTGAATGGAGAAGCACATGATCACTATTCAACGCAAAGCCTTAGCGGCATGATGCCCGACAAAAATTTCGAGAACTTGATGCCGACTAAACATACGCAACGTGTTAACCGCTCGCTTAACAAACGGGCGGATATTGATGCAGTAAGACGGAAACAAGGATTGCTGGGGTGACGTAAATGTTGCATGAAAAACAGCAAAACGAACAATCAGCCGGCGGTAAAGCAGTAAAGACCGCCGGTAAAAAACTGGCAAAACGTGCGGCTAAGAAAGCGTTGAAAAAAGCAGCGACAAAAGCAGGCGCTAAAGCGGCTGCAAAAGTAGCATTGAAAACGGGACTTTCCTTAATTGGAAAAGCGGTGGCAGGACTCGTCGGCTTTGTCGGCGGTCCTTTCATTATCGGTGCGCTAATTGTTCTTGCGGCTCTGATCCTAATATTTGTGGCCGTGGCTTTACTGTTTTCCATTGGCGTAGAAGAAGAGCTTAATGAAGAAGCGTATGAACTAAAACAATACATCGCTGCTGCTGCAGATAGCACAGTGGATATGAGTAAACCGGAACAAATTCCCTATAAGGTACCGCCTGCGTTAATTATTGTGGCAATGGAGCTTTATGACGTGGAAACCGGAGAGATGACAGAAAAAGAGACAGTGGATATCGTTGCCAATGCACTAAAGCCGGAATTTACTTACTCCACCCGGCAAGGGAGCATCGAAACAAAGCAAACAGTCTGTCGGGAAGATGAAGGCTGCAAGACCACTGAATCTACAACTCCATTTGAAATTGACGTATTCGAAAGTGTTCAGGCTTGGGATCGGTCGCTGGTAAATACCTATGAGCCTTACTTCACCGAGTGGGTAACTACTACTCGCGTTCATTACGAACAAGTCAAGGAACCGAAACGGGACGAATTCGGAAAAATAATTCCGGGTCAATTCGTGTATCGGGATATTAAGGTGACCACCAAAACGAAAACAAGAGCAGAAACTTTTGTTTCGGATACGATTGAAACGATGGATTATTCCCATTACGACATGGTGTTGTCCGGAGAGCCATTTAATTACGGCCAGCAGGATAAACTGTTTGTAGAAGCGCTTTATGCAGTCACTGGCGGCGAAATCCATTATAAGGAATGGCTGACCGGAAACTCGCTGATCGGCTTCAACGGAACCGTGACGCCAGGTTCGAGTGTCCCTTCGCAGTACATGGAAATCTATCTCGCCGCAGAAAAGGCGTACCGAGTGGACTGGTACTATATCGCCGCAATTCACTATGTAGAAACCGGATTCAGTACCCATCCGACGATGATCTCGTCAGTCGGAGCAGAGGGCCATACACAATTCATGCCCTGCACATGGATGGGCTGGAGTTACCTGGGCTGTAAGGGTTCAAATGGATATGTAAGTGTTTCTGAATCGGTTAAATATAACCCAATAACCATCGACAAATACGGCGGTTTCGGAATCGATGCCGATAAGAATGGAAAAGCTTCACCATGGGATATCAAGGATGCTATTTTTGCGACCGCTTCCTACTTGAATGCAAATGGCTTTTCCAAAAACATCGATAAGTCGATTCGAGCCTATAACCACTCCGATATCTATGTAAGAGATGTAAAAGCAGCTGCCGCTAGATTTAAGACAGAAGCGACCTATATGCCTGGCGGCGGCGATATTCCAGCATTGGCTCCGGGCTCGTTTATGCGGCCAGCTGTCGGACGAAATACTTCCGGATACGGCGGACGATACATAGATGGCGAGTACAGTTATCATTACGGGGTCGATATTGCCAGCGGACAAGGGACTCCGATTGTAGCGGTCGCTGATGGTGTCGTCTCGAGAGCAGTATCAGGCTGTCCGCCCAAAGGGTATTATGGCAGCAACTGCGGCGGCGGCTGGGGGAATCATGTGTGGGTCAAGCACACAGTCGGCGGTGCCAGCTTTGAAGCGGTATACGGTCACTTTGCAAGAATCGGAGTCGTTCAAGGCCAGATTATAAAGCAAGGCCAATTCCTGGGCGGCATGGGGACAAGCGGCAGTTCAACAGGAGTACACTTGCATTTTGAACTTCATTCCCCAGTGAGATCCGGTTATCGGAACGTTTTGAATCCGACACTATATATTCCGATGTAGAAGGGGGAACAAGCGATGAAACGGTCGAATAAATGGCTCCTGTTGGGTGTTCCTCTTATCGGAATTATTCTTACTGCCGGTGTGTTGCTTTCCTTGGGATTTGGCACTCAAACCGAATACAGTGAAGAGAAATCGAGCGAAGAACAGCCAGATGAAACAATCAACCGGTCGGTCGAGAATTACCATAAGATGCAGTCGTTCATTTTGGCGAAAGTCCCCGAAGAAGACGTATTTGTGAAGCATCTCCATAGCGAACACGGGACCGATCAATCTACTACCGATGATTTAAAAGCATCAGCGATCCATACCTTTTACGCAGCCATCGAAACAGGCAATCCGCATCTCTTGTCCGGATCACTGACTCCGGAAACCTACCAGGGAATTTGGGGGGATGAAACCGACTTCACCAAGCGAGAGCAGGCGGTGACGGATTACCTGGTTCGCTTAAACCCGTCAGATTCACTTCAACAGATAACCTATAAAATGGAACTGGATACTTATGGGAGTGAAACACTGCAAGGCGTCATTACCCTGACCTACGCAGGAACCTCAACTCTTGAAATCCCATTTGAATTCGTGCTGTATGGAGAAGATTTCGAGCCAATGTACCTTCTCGAATTAGAGACGGACCTAGCGGCATAGTCAACCGCTCCGATCAACGGACAAAGCATGAAAAAACCGCTCCCTCACTAAAAGAGGGCAACGGTTTTTGTATGAAGAATTTAATTAGCGTTCAGCTAGAAAACGCTTGAAAAAAGGGGGTTTTTATCAGAACTTACGGGAACGTATGTGCGGAATATGGTATAATAAAGGGGCAGGTAACTATGGCACTCAAGGGTGGTGGCCCACTCCCGAAAGAAAGGGGGTGAGGCGTATGTCAGTCTACGAAGCTCTGACATTTGCTGTTTCGTTCAGCACATTGATCGTTTTAATACTGACGACCAAGAACGAAAAAAAGTAATCCACCTGCGAGTTTGAGCGGCTCTGTGGGGGGATTACTTTTTCCTCTGTATTAACGGCCATCATGCATGCCTAGACCTGCAGCCGTCCGATGTTCGCGCATCGGGCGGTTTTTTCTGTTCTACAGTGATTATACCACTGAATAGCGAATAATTAAACAGGTTAGCCGCTTCCGCAGCAAACGAAAAAACTTGCCTCTCCTAAAGGACAGGAACAGACAAGTTTGATTCTCACTCATTCTACTTTTTTCGACTTGCATTTCGGTACAGCTGCCGCTTCATGGCACTCCACGAACCAAATTTATTAATGATGGTCGAGAAAGCAGGGAGTCCTTTATTGGCCGAAGCCGTCATCTGCCATTCCAGGGAAGAGGGTGGGGCATCCGGAAAGTGCCGGAGAATCACCTCTCCCAAATTTTCTTTCGTCCACTTCGTCCTTTTCCGGTAGCCGGTCAGCTCCGAAATTTCTTCATCGTCCAGTTTAGTGAAGAGCAGCTGGTAATTCGGAAGCCCGTTGTCATTGGCGTACTTGTTCCATTTGCTGGCTGATTGAAGAGCATGGCCATGCGTTTTCAAGATGGTCCGCACATCTTCCGCGCTGTAGACGGAAGGGCGGTGCTGTCCTTGCACTTCTGCGCCGAACACTTCCTTTACCGCATTCCAGGAACCGAAGTGCTGGATCAAGGTCTGAGAATGGGGAAGTCCTTCAGCTTTGCTGAATTCGTTCCAGTTCCGGACGGAAGTCATTTGCCCGACATGCGGTTTCAGCAGCTGGATCAATCGTTTACTCTTGGGCGAATGTTCTTGGAAATGATTCGATTCATTCTCTGTCATGCTGCTCACTCCACTGCTGTTTGATAGGTAAGTTCATCCCACGTATAGCCGATATTCTTGTAGTGGCGAATGACCGCGTTCGTATCCATGAGATAGGCGGTCACGTCTCCCATCCGTTCCACGAAGTTCCGGGACTCCTTAAGGTTTAAACCTGCTGAAGCCGCATGGAACAAAAGGGCATTGCGGTTCACTTGATGAAACGTATTGACCAATAGGTCGTTTTCCAAAAACCGTCTGAAAACGTTCCAGAAGTAGCCCGATTTTTTGAAATAGAATTCATAGCGTCTATCAGCCAGCGACAAGTTCTTAATCTGAGCATCATCGGCGAGGAATAGGTCAGAACCGTACTGCTCGTACTCAAATTTCAATTCGTAGGAAGGGACAACCAACGGCTGCTCCTGTCCTTTTCCAGCGCTCGCTGTTTTCAAGGCTTCAAGCAATGTCGCTTCGTCCGTCAGGTCAGCATCGTAGAAATGACTGACGGAAGCCGGCAGCAGATTGGATAGAAGGTAATGCAGTTTTCCTGTCTCTGTATCGAATGCCAGGACCGCTGATTCAACATTCATGTAATCGGTGAAGTCGTTTTTCGCATTCAGGAATGCCGTCACCTCCGCAACTGTAAATTTATTGAATTCGGAAACTTTGTACACTCTGTCTAGAAATTCAAGTTCTTCGATGGCTCGGCCTCTTGTCTCGCCCTCAACGGGAACCAACGGCGTCTTTAAGTATTTTTCCTCCCGGTTCTCAACGTATGGATAGGTTCGGTCAGAATTTGAAGTGTCCATGCCCCAAAGCGGGTGTTTCTTTATGAGCTCACTGTGGTAACGCTGTTGCCGGATAGAATCTTTTTCGTGTTTCGTCAGGAACAGCCAGCGGAGTTTGGAAACCTCGTAGTTCGGCTTCTTTTCCTTTCCTTTTCGCTCCGGCAAAAATGGTTCGATGCAGACCGTCCAGATTATTGCCACCGGAAAGGCGAGAAGAATCGGGATGAGGGGCAATAGCAGGATGGCCGCGCAAGTGATGATGAAAAACATGAAAGTGATATAGATAATCGTCCAGAACGTCTCAAAGCTGTTGTCCCGGATCAGTCCGACCCGCTCGGCAAATGCCCGCAATCCGGTCGTGTCCGCAAAGTTCAGCCAGAATTCCCAATTTAGAATAAAGATTGCAGCCACGATGAACGTGACCACCAGTCCCATGCACCCGGCCAGTCGGGATGAACGCTGGATTTCGTACTGCTGTTTCGCTTCGACAAACCATAGGAGATCGCGTAGCATTTTCCTCACCTCTCATTTTTTATAATTCATAATATAACGTTATATATTTATTATATCAATCCATTTTTCGCAAGTCAATGGTTCTTGATGTATTCAATCCGTTCCATTGAAAAAAGCACCGCTCCAAAAGGGAGAGTGCTCTTGCTTTCTATGTCGCCTAAGAAGGCTGTCTGAAGCGTTATCAGCTTTCCGGCTCTCTATATCCTTCCCGTTCATTTCGCCGGCTGGCGAGCCATTGCTGTCCATTCTACGAAGAATAGCCGTGTAGAGGGAAGAGGTCTCAATCGAGTTATGACCCAGCTGATCACGCAGGGCAACAAGAGAGCTGCCCTCTTCAGGGAACCGTTTGGCGAATGGTTGGTTTCTAAGTCGGAGCTGGCATTTCCATTCTACTTGAGACGTCTTCGCCCTTTCACTATACCGTTTCCGTTCATAAAAGTAGGTGAAAAATTGCGAACGTTCACAAACTATTTTTCCACGTTTACGAACTCTCTTATTAGTCATTTTCAGTCCTTTTCAACCCGTTCGTAAACGTGTACTTTTACGAACGGTTCTACTTTATAAAGTTTATTTATTTTAATTTGTAACTACTTAGGTATGCCTCAAGTTTAACTTTCTGTGCAGCGGGTATCGATTCCCAATTTCACTTATTGAAAGCGGGGTGCCAATCATGAAGCTCAGCCCGGAAGAGATCAAAGCAATCAGTCACAGTACGCCCGAGGAGATCGAGAAGGTCCTGACGGGTCTTTGTACATACATTGAAAAACTGGAGACGAAAATCGACCAACTGGAAACCCGGGTACAGGATCTCGAGCGGCAGCTTGGCACAAACAGCCGCAACAGCAGTAAACCGCCATCTTCCGATGGTTTCCGGAAACCGAAAAGCCTTCGGAAGCCGGGCGGCAAACATGGAGCCCCGAACGGACATAAAGGGCATACGCTGAAGATGAGTGCAACACCGGACGAAGTGATCGTCCATGAGCCGGAAATCTGTACACACTGCAGTTATCTGCTAGGAGAAGTCCCTGTCCATAGCTGCAAAAAGAGACAAGTATTGGACCTGCCGGTCCCCCGCTTAATCTATACCGAGCATCAGGCGGCTGCCAAGCGCTGTCCGAACTGCCGGCACGAGGAGTACGGATCGTTTCCGCAGGAAGTGAAAGCGCCTGTCCAGTATGGGGATGGCGTGCAGGCCTGGACCGCTTACCTGAATATGTACCAGCACCTCCCGCTGGAACGGATCTGCCAGCTGTTCAATGATCTCACGGGCCACCGCCCGAGCGAAGGCACTCTCCTTGCAAGCCTCGAAAAGCTCTCGGACCGGCTGGAACCGCATGAGCAGACAATCCGGGTTCGCCTGCTGGACAGTCCTGTCGTTCATGCGGACGAGACCGGGATGTCGTCCGACGGCCGCAGGAACTGGCTCCATCTCATTTCGAATGCATGCTGGACGCTTTATCACATCCATCCCAAAAGAGGGAAAGAAGCGTTCGATGATTTCGGTTTCCTCACCGCTTATAAGGGGACGGTGGTCCACGATTTCTGGGCCTCCTACTTCAATCCGGCCTACAAGGCAGCGCATGCCCTGTGCGGTTCCCATCTGATCCGGGAATGTGAAGGGATCACTGAATACGATGGGCATCGGTGGGCAGCTGAGATGCAGACTCTCCTGCGGGAAGCACTGGCGGTGAAGAAACAGGCCACAGAGGCCGGAAGGCCGGTCCCGGAAGAATCAGCCGGCGCGATTGAATTCAGGTATGATGAGATTCTGGAAAACGGAGCCGGTGAATGGCGGGTGCCGCCGCCTCCGAAAAACCCCGGTGAGCGCGGAAAGCACAAGAAGACCAAGTCAGCGAATCTTGCCGAGCGGTTCGTTCTGTACAAGGCCGATATCCTGCGGTTTCTTCGGGATGGGCAAGTTCCTTTCGACAACAACCAGGCTGAACGGGACGTGCGGATGATGAAGGTCAAATCAAAGGTTTCCGGCCCTTTCCGCACGGAAAAAGGGGCTATTCAATTCGCCCGGATACGCGGGTTCATTTCCACTGTCCGAAAACAAGGGAAGAACCTCCTTGAATCACTCATTTTGGTGAACCAGGGACGTTTCTCTTTTTAAGAACCTAAGTAGTTACTTTAATTTAATAAATGTAAGTTTTTGGTACAATCAATATAATACTGTGTAAGATAACTGAAACTGCTTGATGAAGGAGTGATAGTAGATTCAAAGAATTGAAGATAACAAAAATTCCAGAAAAGATTCAAGAATACAATGAACATAGTATAGAAGGAGAAAAATCATGAGCGTAAAATTTAAAGATCAGTTTCCAAACTATCAAAATTTCTCAAACAACGATTTTTTAATGAACAAGGCAAATTACAACTTATTGAAAGAATTGTCTCATAAGATGCCCAAACTTTTAAGAGAAACCGCCCAAGTTCGTAAGGGATTATATTTAGATGGAACGTTACGAAATATGGCAGATATAGTGTCTGGACATACAAACAATGATAAAACTAAACATTGGGGCTGGAATTTTATTATTAGAGATTTTGAAGAACAAATTCTTGATTTTGTGGATATCAAATTTCATAAATTTATGGATTGCATTTTAGACTTGGAAATTTTTTTTCTTAATCCTATGAAAGACCTCAATGATATTTTTGAAGAACACAACTTTGGTTATCGATTGACCAATGATCCAGAAAAACCCTGGAGATGTGTAAACCCTGCTATTGATATGTCTATAGACATTGAAGAAGTTATTTTAAGTACAACAGAATTATGCGAGCAAACAGCTCAACATATTAAGCAAGCAAAAGAACAGCTAAATAGAGCGCATGAATTAAGACCAAGAAAAGATGCTATTAGAGATTGTTTATCTGCAATGGAGGCTTTGATGAAGCATTTAACTAACGCTAAAGACGTTGAACAAGCAGATGAAAGAATGCGCGCTGATAATGAAAAATGGGGGCAGGGTTTTATTGTGAAAGATGGGTTAATCCTTTGGAAAATGTTTCATAACAAGTTCAAAGATATAAGGCACGGCAATTTTGATATTAGTGAAATTAGCTATGATGAAGCTATTTACTTTGTTGATAAGCTTTTGGCTTATGTGAAATACATTTCGGCACGCGCAGTTGCATCTGAAAAAGTAGATAAATTAATTTTCTAGTAAGGTCTTCCCCTGGCAGCAGACAAAGGGGGAATTAAATAAATCGAAAAAAAGGGGAGTTAAAGAAATGAGCTGGGAAGAAATGTCTCGTAGAGATTACCCTTGCAATTGCGGTGAAAGTACTTATACAGAAGTAAATGAAATGGATGACTGGAACAGATATAGAGAACATGTAATCATAAATTGTCCTACATGCGCTGAAAAAGAAAGGGTCGCTAGAGCTGCAAGGGAAAAGAAGCAAACTGAAGATACAGCACGTTTGAAAGAACTACTTTTAGAAATAAAGCCTTATTTTGAAGAGTATTACATGCAGAATTGGCTTGATTACTTTGTTTCTGCTAAAAATAAAAAAGCAGCTTGGACATTAGCAAAAGACATAGGTGTTGAACATCGTAGCTTATCTTCTTTTTATCAGTCACATAAAGGTTCAAGTGTAGATGATTATGTTAGAAGTCTTGCAAAACCTTATAATATGCTAAAAATTATCGATACTTTAAATATTAAAGACAGTTCGTTTAGAAATAAGGTTGAGAAAGCAATTGACTTAAATAACTCAGTACATTTATTTGGATTTTATTAAAACAGGGGTCGAAAATCTGGTTCTTAGGAATAGCAACGAATTTTTAGACCGTCACTCTTCTTCGCAAGTTTACATATAACAACTTTGGAATTTTTATTAAAATTAAATTGAACACTAGTATGTAGTAAAGCAGTCTGGGCTTAATACAAATAAATTCATTGGAAAAGGTGAGGATTTAGATGGCATACAACACCAACAATAGTAAGGAAATGATCTTAGTGGAAAGTTTTGAAGTTCTAAAAGAAAACATAGAAAACAATAGATCAAAATTAGCGGAAATAGTAGTTAAAATTGCAGCGAAGAACTTAGATTTGGCTGTCGAGATGTGGAGCTATCTTATAAATCATCCTGAATCAAATTTGAAGAGTAGAGGATTTCGTTTTACCAATGGCTTAATGTTTGATTTAGAAAAAAAAGTTGGAGTAGAAAAAGTCCATACTATTTTAAAAGATAATCAACACATTTTAGAAGCATGTTACGGTATATCGGATTCAATTTATTACTATGGAATTTTCGACATGATTAAATTCGGGGAAATTGAAATGGCAGATAAATCATTAGAATTACTGAATTTAAATCGATATAAAGAAAATAGTTTCGCCTCTTATCTTGAGGATATTTGTGAAGCATTTGTAGAAGAATTTAAAGATATTAATGATTTTGATGAAGACTGGGATGACCGTGATGAACATGACCAGAAAGTAGCACTAGCGAGTGATGGAAGTTCTGTATTATTAAAATGGGTTAAAACAATCACTAACAAAGAACAAAAAGCGCGCTTAAATGTGACGTTGATTGATTATGTATAATTCTTTGGAACAAGTAATTCATAAATTTAGTGATGAGTTTCTTCTAGAAGCAAAGAACTCACCACAACTTTTTTCGGATATGGCTGCAATGGAAACGTATATGGCTGAAAGTTACGGAGAGCGAGTCTTTATTGAAATGCTCCAAAATGCTGATGATGCAAGAGCGACAACCTTTTATATTACTGAAAGAAATGGGCATGTGTTTATAGCCAACAATGGAAAGCCTTTTGATGAAATTGACGTCAAAAGTATTTGTAGATCAGGAGCAAGTGAGAAAAAAAGAGGAGAAACGATAGGATATAGGGGTGTGGGGTTCAAAAGTACAACCCATTTATCGAATACTATTTATATTCATTCGAACGAATGTACTTTTTCATTCTCTAAATCTTTAGCTGCTATAAACTTAGAAGTTAAAGATGAAAAACAAGTCCCCACTATCCGAATACCTTTTCTTGTAGATTCCGTAGAAGATGAGATTCAAGAAACTCTTGTGGATCTCAAGAGAAAAGGATTTACTACAATCTTTGTCTTTTATAAAGCTAGAAAAGAGATTTTACTCCAAGAAGTAGATTTAATTGATGCAGACTACTTTCTGTTTTTGCGTAATATTAGAAATGTAAATATCGATGTAGCTAATTATAAGATGAACAGCGAAATAGAAAAGGTTAAAGAAAATGTATCGATTCAATTTAATGGGAAACGTTATTTATGGCAAGTAGTAGAGGGAGAAAATGCACAAATTGCCTTTGCTTTAAATTCCAATGGAGAGATCACCCCATGTCTAAAAGAGCAAGCAGTGTTTCATTGCTATTTGCCTACATATGAACCGAGTCCTTATTTGTTCAAGATAAATAGTGACTTCTCAACAGATCCGAGTAGAAAGCATATTACGCTAGATATTCGAACAGAAAATGCTATCAAAGATAGCGCATTTATATTGTTTGAAAAACTTAAGAAAGCAGTTAATTATCAGGATAGTAATTTAATTGATCTTTTAGAAATTTTAAGACAGAAAAATACATTTGCAAAAATTCCTCGTTACTTTGAGCAACAGTTTTTAGCTTTAATAAAATCTAACTGGATTATGATGAAGAATAGAAGTCTAATTGCGCCAAGTGACTACATTAAAAAAGCTAGTTTCCTTGATGATTCGGAATGGAATTGGATTCGCCAAAATACTCCATTAAAAGAGACACTACCAATAGTCGATGGAAACGCTTTAAGTGTGTTAGATACGTATCTCAAAGATTTTGCAAAAGAGACATATTCAATCGATGAATGGATAAAAATGTTATCAAATGAAGCTTTCGTGAGGGCATTGCCAGATCCACTTTTAGTGAAGACGTATGCAAATGTGTTAAAGCAAGTTAGAAACAAATCTTTGATTACGCATGAAAAGTTCGATTTAAACAACTGTATAGTACAGAGTGATGGTAAAGTGCTTCGAATGGTTGATAGTAACAAAAGTACTCTAGCTGAGTTTGTTAGAAAGTTAGAAAAGCATTTAGTTTCTGGGGAAGTTAAATGGCTTCAAGAGCTTTTTGGTGTAGAAAATAACGAATTACAAGAAGAAGGCATAAAATCTGTTTCAAGTGGTTTAATGAATGATTCGACTAGCCAATTTGATGCTTCGAAAAAAGGTTTAACCAGCGAACCTAAAAAACGAGTAGTTTCTCGCTGGAGAGCAGCGGAAAAACAATGCATAGAATTTGAAGAGATGCAGGGGAACGAAGCTAAAGATGTGAGTAAGCAAAATCTAGGATATGATGTATTAAGTGTGACTCCAGAGGGCATTGAGAGATATATCGAAGTTAAATTTGTGAAAGCTCGTGGCACAAAAATATCAATGACAAATAATGAATATACATCTGCACACATTCACGGCGAGAATTATTTTGTTTGCATTATATATGAAGACTCCGAGAACCTTGTGTTTGAATATATTCAGAATCCACTTGTTAATCTAGATCTGGAGAAAGTTGTAAGGCAATGGGAATGGATTTGTGAAGATTACAACGGACAGACTTTTAAAATTGGCTATGAATAAAATTATTATAGAAATTTAAATATATGAGGCTGGCCAGTTTGTTGGTCAAAAAGAAAGCAGAGAGCGTAAAATATCTTGAGCAAATAATATGAGAAGTGTTTGGGGTTAACTAGTTAACATATCAACACTTATCGGAAGTAAAAAATAATTTATCCTTGATATAGAGAGGGAGAGAAACGCTAACACGTTAGCATTTCTCTTGCTTTTTGTCTGTAAGAGTTATACTCTTACGAACGTTTAGTGTGAAGTAAGGTAGTAGAATCTTTTTATACTGCTTTACTTTACTTGCCCAAGATTTAACAAGATTTTAACCTAAAGGGTTTATGTTTAATTGAATAATACTCTTGCAAAAGGAGAGAAAGATTTTGCGAAAAAGGTTATTCATTTTAGGACTTTTACTCATAGGAATCTTCTTGTTTATCTGGATTAATAATAAATGGATTGTTGTCTCGGAATATACAATTAATTCTTCCGACATGCCGGCAGCGTTTGATGGTGTGCGTATCGTGCATCTTTCAGATTTGCAAAGGACGTCATTTGGTAAAAAACAGTTACCGGTTTTAGAAAAAGTAGCAGCGGCAGAGCCAGATGCGATTTTTATAACCGGTGATTTAGTGGACGCCGACCGGTTTAAATTAGAACCTGTTTTAACTTTATTAAACGGTCTTAGTGAAATTTCAGATGTCTACTTTGTGACTGGTAATCAAGAAATTTCCAAGGATCGTGCTGAAGAAGTCTTATCTGCACTTAAAAGAACTGAAATCACGATATTAGAGAATGAAAAAGCGAAATGGAATCGGGAGGGGGAGACAGTCTACATTGCTGGCATCCATGATCCACTAATGGATATTAGTACCTATGATCCTTTAATCGACGTCAATTTTCGGAATCAGGAGATAGAATATTCGAAAAGGGCAAGAGATTATACACGAGAATCCCTCGAAGAAGTCCCATTCACGGATGATTTCACATTCCTTCTCACGCATCGACCAGAAATGATTGAAGAATATGCTGAAACACCAGCGGATTTGGTATTTGCAGGTCACGCACATGGTGGGCAAATCCGTATTCCGGGCATCGGGGGACTATTTGCACCAGGCCAGGGCTTCTTTCCAGAACTTACAGAGGGTGTACATGAATTTGGTGATATCAGGCTTGTCATCACTCGAGGACTGGGCAACAGTAGCTTCCCGTTGCGAATCAATAATCGGCCGGAAGTAACGGTAGTTACACTGGAACATGAAGAGGTCACGGGACTGAATAAATAGTTTAAAGTAAAACTCCATGTGCATATGTCAGAGACAGAAACTAACTAGGGTTTTTTGAGAGCTGGCTTGCATTTTTAGATTTCCTTAGACTGAACCGGTGAGGTACCAGGTTCTACAGAAACAACCTATTAACATAGATACAGTCAAGAATCCAGTAGCTATGCTGGGTAGCTCAGAAGATTAGTATAAATACATGTTTTTCTGCACACTATGGCTTTCCATAGCTGTTCCGTTGTTCTAAAAGTCTATAAAAAAGAGAGTAAAGACCGAATCAATTTGAGTGCTGCAGAGTCGACATGTAACAACAAGGTGAAAATAAATGTAGTTGTGTTCTTAATTCATGTAACCGTAGATATAGCGGTCACATAAATTAAGTTAGTGATGTCCATCAGTCCCATTAATCTCCTTAGACTCTGTATCTTGCATAAAAGCAAAAAAGCAGGTGTAGGAAAGATACACCTGCTCCTTCTATTAACTGAAATACTTTTTATACCAGACAAGGAACATGAAGACTGTCCATATTTTTCGTGCATTGTTAGCTTTTTGTTCATAGTGGTCCTGGAGTAACTTCAGGATTTCCTTTTGATCAAAAAATTCCGCTGTTTCGGGGCGACTAAAAGTTTCTCGGATTTGTATATAGTATTTCTCATCCCGAATCCAGTGACGGATCGGCACAGGAAATCCAATTTTTTTCCGGTTCGCGGATTCTTCCGGCAGTGCCCGTCCTGCAGCCAGACGAAACGCGTACTTTGTATCAATATCATTCACTCTGTAGTTTGAAGGCACTTTCGCCGCTGCACCCATGACTTCCCGGTCCAGAAATGGAACCCGTAATTCAATGGAATGAGCCATGCTCATTTTATCCGCTTTTAATAAGATATCGTCCACAAGCCAAAGGTGCAGGTCGAGGTACTGCATTTTGGTGATGTCATCTTCGTGTTTGACTTCATCATAATACGGACGGACAATTTCTTTCACAGAAGGCCCTTTTTTATATGGCGCTTTCAGAAGCGATGCGGCTTCTCTTTCCTGGAAGATTTTTGCCTGGCCGATGAACCAGTCCTCTGCCGGGCGTCCGCCTTTGACCATAAAGTTTTTCCCGCGGACTTCCGGAAGTATACGTGCCACACTGCCAAGCGGTTTCCGGAAAATGGCCGGAAGCTGCTTGTATTTTTTAAGGGCAGGCGTTGTATCATATTCCGCATAACCGCCGAATAATTCATCTGCTCCTTCCCCGGACAGTACGACTGTTACATCTTTTCTCGCTAACTCAGCCAGAAAATACAATGGTACAATCGATGGATTAGAATGTGGCTCATCCATCATATACTGGATTTCATCCAGCTTTTCAAAGCAGGCATCCGGATCCAGCACTTCATTTACATTTTCGATCCCTAGTTCATCCGATAACGCTTTCGCATTGTCGATTTCCGAGAAATTCTGGTCACTGAATCCGACGGTGAAGGTTTTATTCGGACGAAGCACGGATGCGACATAACTGGAGTCGACACCACTTGATAAAAAGGAACCGACTTTTACATCACTGATCCGATGAGCCTGAATGGATTCACGGACGACTTGATCGATCTCTTCCACCAGCTCTTCCAATGGTTGTGCTTCCGGCTGGAATTCCGGCGACCAGTAGCGCTGAATCGACAGTTCACCGTTCTGATAAGTCATGGAATGAGCGGCCGGGAGCTTGAACACACCCTTAAAGAATGTCTCGTTCAGCACTGGGAACTGGAACGTCAAATAAGGCTTCAGGGCCTGTTCGTTTAGCTCTTTGATGAAATGAGGATGCGGCAAAAAGCTTTTGATCTCCGAGCCGAACAACAGAGTTCCATTCATCTGCGCATAATAGAACGGCTTGATGCCGAACATATCCCGGGCCGCGAACAGCTTCTTCTCTTTGCGGTCCCAGATCACGAAAGCAAACATTCCCCGCAGTTTCTTTACGAGCTCTTCACCATACTCCTCGTAGCCATGGATCAGCACTTCACTGTCTGTATGCGTAGTGAAAACATGGCCTTTCCCGATCAATTCTTCCCGCAACTGCATAAAATTGTAGATTTCTCCGTTGAAGATCAGGACGGAGGATTCGTCTTCATTATATAACGGTTGATGCCCTGCCTCGAGGTCAATGATACTCAGGCGGCGAAAACCGAGTGCTGCTTCATCTTCAATAAACGTGCCCGATGAATCCGGACCGCGGTGTATGATTCTGTCCATCATTTGCTCCAGTACAGCTGGCGTGTTTCCTGTATTCCCAATAAAACCTGTAAATCCGCACAAATTCTAAAACCCCATTCGCTTCTATAGTTAGTGAACCGTTACTGAACAATTCCCGCGGTTGCATTTCATCTTCTGTTGGCTTACTTGTTTTTGCATTTATCATGTTTCTTTTCTGGCTTACTCTTTAACTTACATTTTAAAGTCCAAGAGAATTATACGATTTCATCACTGTTTTTACTAGCTTTTGCTTAATTGAAGAGCTCACAACATTCCCCGTTAGTCCTGAATCTGCTGCTAGCCGCTAAAAAAAGATTCTCGTCTATTGTGCAAATAAAATTAATCCAAGTGATTGTAACCGCTCTGGTGCGTTCGCTTGGTATCATTTACAAGTTTCAGTCGTTGCCCATACGCCGTCTTGTACGGATATAAGCTGCTACATCTGCTATTTCATCTTCATTCATCGGCCGGTTATCGATGACGAATATATAACCACTCAACCCTTTCTTATTTTGTAGATCAAGCTTTACTTTACTCGTTGAACGGTTAAGCAGGAAGTCAGTGGAAACACCGAAAAAATCTGCTATCTTTGTGAGATGTGGTACTGTGATTAACTTTTTTCCGCCTTCGTATGCCCAAACAGCACTTTTTGCAATACCGATTTTTTCAGCAAATTCCTCATCAGATAAGTTCTGCTGTCCTCGGAGTGCTCTAATTTTTTTTCCGATAGCTTCCATTCTCTATCCCCCTTTAATTATTGGGTATGGAAGCGTGAGAGCCACCACTGTTAATTAAAGCCTGAAAACAAGTGATTAAATTTCTACCCATCCATTCTTGATAGCTGCTACGACTGCTTGGGTACGATCCCGCACATGTAATCCATCCAAGACGCGGGATACATGATTTTTGACTGTCTTTTCAGAGATAAACAGCTGATCTGCGATTGCTTGGTTACTGAGACCTTCAGCGAGTAACTGCAGAATTTCAATTTCCCGCTTAGTGAGCAGGTGATAGGGCCGTCTGATAAACGGTTGGTAAAACGAACTCTGTTGTTCAGTTGTACTTAATCGCCGATATTCTGCAAGCAAGCAGGGCAAAACGATTGGATGGATGTAAGAGTGGCCCTGAATGATGGCCCCCAATGCTTGGCGGATACTTCCTGCATTCATATCTTTTAGTAGATAACCAACTGCTCCAGCTTGTAGTGCTTTTTTAACTGCTTCAGGGTCTATGCGCGTGGTTAGCACAACAACTCGTGCATTTGGATACATCTTCAGCAAATCCTTGATTGGTGCAAAGCCACCCTCTTGGATTAAACCAGGTTCTATAATCGCTATATCAGGTTGATACTCTTCATATAGCTCAAGAATTTCATCTTCTGTCGCTCCTTCTGCTACTACTTTTATGAAGGAATCTGTTTGGAGGAGGTGTTTAAGGGCAGTTCTAAATACGGGATGACGATCGATCAAAATGGCAACTACAGACATATAATCTCCTCTCCTCTGTGACGCTTTATTATCCCTTTTTGCTTTAAGAGTCAAACACGTCATAGAGACTTTAGTAATCAAGAGTTCCAAGTGAATAATCCCGAGTAAACATCTAAGTAATAAACTGCTATAAATAAATGTGTCTTTTGGTTACAGAGATCGATATTTCACACAATTTGTATACGTTAATTACGGTTTAGCGAGACATCTTTTTATCAAGGGACGATAAAATCTAAAAGACAAGCAGCACTATGCTGTCATTCCTGCTTAAATCTACCACACGAGTACTTGCTTTATGTCCATTCTTTATCTGTAGTAGAAGTCGGAAGGAGAGAAGGAGAGGAGACCAGGTGGACACACTGGCTCTAACTCGTATTAGCAGTATATCAACGTTATTCACTTCCCTTGACCTAACTAATCGCCTCTTGAAAGGCACAGAACGCAGCTTTGGAAAAAATATGTGCTACCATAAACAATTTCACTTTTATCGGTTCTTTCTTTGTACTTTATTTGAAAGGACGGATGCTTGGGTGGCATCTTTTTTGACGACAGAAATTGAGCCATCCGGATCCAGCAAAATAGCCTGTACTTGCTCAAATGACTCCAGGCCTTGTAAGTACATAGCACGTCTAAGATCCTCTTTCTTTAACTGATTCTGGTTCAAAAGCAGTTCGTTGAATTCTCCCTCAAGATAAAGGAAAGAGGGATCAGCTTTGGCTAAGGACTGCAGTGGAACAGGGTGCCGTTTAAACTTTACACCTACAAACAGGAGTAAGGTTAATGCTAACAATAACAGGACTGTAGCAGCGATAGAGATATCAGGAGTAATAAACATTCTGGCTAGTACAATCCCATATATAGTCCCAGAGATAGCATTAACTATGTTCATCTTAGCAACTGAGGCTTTTCCGAGTTGCTTGACTATAAGAAGAAACGGAATAGAGAGCAGGGATATAAGAATAACTCGGCTTATGAATGACCAATCATCATAAAGCAATACTTCCAGCAAGATCACCACTCCTTTACTTCTATGTACGTTAAATTTTCGTGTTTCACTTATACATTTTTGCCTTACATTTTGAGAAAAGTAGCTACCCGGTCTAACGAAGCCTATGAATATTTAGATTATCACTTGTTCTGCTATTGTCCCCATTGTTGTCCTGCTCTTGCCTTGGGTCCTCCTTTTCACTAAAACAACGCTAATGCAGTAATAGCCCTACTTATGGGTCAAAAGGTTATAATGAGAGCTATTATTTCAAATAAGAGAAAAGGGAAGGCGTGTTGTATTTGTTTATCCCCAGTCTACTCGTAATCGTTGGGTTCATGATTGTCCATATAGTTACACGGCATGTCAGCTTTTTGGGTTCGCAGTCCCAAAATATTCTTAGGTCTGTTTTTTCCGGCGGATCAGTCGCTTATGTATTCCTGCATTTGGTTCCAGAACTGAATCATTATGAGGAAGTAATCAGAAAAGCCAGTTTGCCTTTTGGAATTGAAAGATTGGATTTTGCTGCATACTTGATTGCCCTCTTTGGCATCGCCATTTTCTATGGTATTGATAAATTAAACGTCAAATCTCAAGATAAAAACGAAAAGGAAGAGAACCGAACCCGGCCAAGCCACCGGGTATTCACCCTCCATATCCTAGCGTTTGCGTTATATAACGGACTGATCGGCTATCTCCTGCCGGAACTAAGTGGAGGGAATATCCCGGCCTACATCGTATATCTGATTGTGTTTTCGTTTCACTTCATTGCTAATAATCAAGTTTTGCACTTGACGCATGAAGAACTTTACACGAAAGCCGGCCGGTGGATCCTTGCCGTTTCTGTCTTCCTCGGCTGGCTGTTGACGCAACTTACGCAGTCAAACGAACTGATTATTGCTTTTGCCGCTTCTTTTTTAATAGGGGGAGTTATATTGAACATTATGAATAACGAATTGCCAGATCACAAAAACAATAACTTTCCATCTTTTATTGGAGGGCTTCTCATTATCGTCATTCTCCTGCAAACCATATTATGATTTAAAAGAATTCTGGATAACTGACTTAACTCAGACTGCAACTTAAGTAATGACACGCTATAACGTCCACATCGAAGGTTGTTTTATTTTGCTAGCTGTAGAGTGTTAAGAAAGATTTGCTGTCACTGTCATTGAAGCCGTGCTCTAACTTCTTTGCCGACTCTCTTAACTAAGGCTAAAGATAGAACACCAATATTGCGTCATAATCGAATAAGCAGAACCGGCTGGTTTAGAGAAATATCGCACAACACAACAAATGATGTATCAGTCGTCCCTAATTATTGAGAAGGGACTAGTAAGATTCTACATGGTGTTTGTGCAGATTCTATGGAGTTTTGTTGTTGCTGTTTGTAACGGCTGGAAGTAGGGAAACAAAAACACAACAACAGAACAACACAACAACAATTTACAGGAAGGGAGAGAGGATATGGATAAAGTGTATATTCGTTTTTTTCTAATGGTCTTAACGGCCACTTTAATTATGTTCGGTCTCATGTACTCTACCGTTTACCGTTGGGATCACATTTTCTTCAGTGAAAAACGAGCATATCAAGCTATTTATATGGGAGCCGTCATGGCTATTGTCATGTTGCTGTTCATGAAAAACATGTACAAAAATAAAAAGTTCAACATTGCTATTTTTGCAGTTAGTGCATTACTTATTATTGGGCCGCTTTGGCTGGCACGAAGCCAGGAAACGATTGATGATGTGGATTACATGCAGGCCATGATTCCCCACCATTCCATTGCCATTCTAACCAGTGAGCGGGCAGAAATTACAGACCCTCGTGTGGAACAGCTCGCCCAAGATATTATTAAAGCGCAGCGCAAGGAAATTGAGGAGATGAAAATGCTCATTGATGACCTTGAAGAAGAAGAGGATTAAGTAAAGATAAGCAGAAACAACAAGGGTAAGTAAAACAGCATCAGGAGAGGGGCTTGCATAAATCAGCAAAGCCCCTTTATGTTTATGGCTGTCGTAATTACCAACTTTAGGTGTTGTTAAACCACAGGTTTATAATACCCTAGATGGGTATGTGGATTGCAATTAAGTAGGCCGGTTAAATAAGTTGGTGGAAGAAAGGATGTATTTATGTGGCTAGCTTGGACACAGTAGAAAAGCCGCTGCACCCTAAAACAGACAGGGAAAGGCTGAAAATCATCCTTGTACTTGCGATTCCAGCAGTACTGGAAAATTTCTTTCAGACGTTGCTTGGGTTCGTAGATACATATTTCGTTTCTAAGATTAGTCTGGCTGCTGTCTCGGCAGTCGGTATTACGAACGCGGTACTTGCGATTTACTTTGCCTTATTCATGGCGATCGGGGTCGCTGCTAATGTGCGGATTGCTAATTTTTTAGGAGCAGAACAACCAGGAAAAGCAAGGCACATCTCCCAACAGTCGATTGTTCTTGCGGTGATCTTTGGCATCATTACGGGTATCGTTACCTGGCTGTTTGCTGAACAGTTACTCCGCTTAATGGGAATTGACGAGGAAGTACTGGAACTGGGCGTTCTTTACTTCCGGATTGTCGGTATTCCTTCCGTCGTCATGTCGCTGATGTTTGTGTTAAGCGCTATTTTACGTGGGGCGGGGGATACACGTACGCCCATGTATATCAGTCTTGTGATTAATGCAGTAAATGCTGTGCTCGATTACGTGTTGATTTTCGGATTCCTGTTTATCCCGGAGCTTGGCATTGTCGGCGCTGCCCTTGCTACCGTGTTCTCCCGGTTGGTTGGCAGTATTGCCCTCTTCTATTACATTAATAAGGAAAAAGTCTTGAAATTCAGACGGGACTACTGGAAGTTGGAGAAGGGACATGTCATGGAACTCACCACACTAGGTGCACCAGCAGCGGGGGAGCGGCTTGTCATGCGGGCCGGCCAGATTGTGTACTTCGGCTTTATTGTCGCACTAGGGACCCATGCATTTGCTGCACATCAGATTGCAGGCAATATTGAGATATTTTCCTATATGGTTGGGTATGGTTTTGCAACGGCGGCCACTATCTTAGTGGGTCAACAGATTGGAGCAGGCTCTTTGGAAGAAGCCCGAAAGTATGCAAAACTGTCTGCTCAATTCACAGTCGTCTCCATGACAGTTTTAGGAGCTATGCTCTTTTTCTTTGGGGACTGGGTCGCTACCTTCTTCACGGATGATCCGGATGTCATCGAAGCCATTGGGACAGCGTTGAAGATTTCAGGGGTATTCCAGCCATTCCTAGCCGTCCTGATGGTACTGACTGGGGCATACCAGGGAGCTAATAACACTCGATTCCCCATGTATCTTACAGCAATTGGTATGTGGGCCGTTCGGACGCTGTTGGTTTATGTGCTCGCTATTCAGTTGGACTGGGGGCTGGCCGGCGTATGGGTGGCAATTGGTATAGATATTGCTTTTCGTGCTGTAGTATTGGCAGTCAAGTTTTGGCGAGGTAACTGGATGGCCCTTGAAAAAGCACCGGAACCGCAATCTGAATGCCATCCACAAACGACAAAGGAAAATATGTCGACTAACGCTAACAATTATTAAAAGAGGAGGCGATATTCATGGAGAACCATAATCAGCATGGGCATGGCGTGCATCACCAGCCCGAAACCAGTTTGGAACAAGCAGATATTCGCGTGGGGATAACGTATGAATCTGGTACGTTGACTGCAACTGTACGAGATCGGCATGGGGATCTTGTCGAATTGGCGGATACACATGAAAAGCGAATGCATTTGATTGTCGTGAGTAAGGATTTAACTCAACTTTTTCATTTACATCCGATAGAAGAGGCACCAGGGGACTTTAAAGCGGCTGTAGATTTGCAATCGGGTCATTACTTGGCATTTGCAGATATCAATCCAACCGGTCAAATGTATACCATTACCCCCAACCATCTGACTGTTGGACAGCCACAGTCGGTACAATCAGCAAACCTAAGCCCCGCTGCCATAGAAGATAACACCCAACAGGTGGTAGCCGGGAAGGTCGTCAACTTTCATCACAGTGAATTAACAACTGAACATCCGGTCACACTTTCTTTCAACTTGCACGGTGAAACGCCTTTACCTTACCTTGGCGCGTTGGGGCACGTGGTGGTCATTGATGAACAGGGCCAGAAATTTATTCATGTCCACCCGTCATCTAAGGATGAATCAACGTTTGAAGCCCAATTTCCGTTCCCAGGATTTTATAAACTGTGGGCAGAATTCAAGTTTTCAGATCAGGGAGTTTTCGCCTTTCCGTTCGTCATCCATGTCCAGGGAGAAAGGTAGACTCAGCTTGAACATGGTATCTATAGTGTTATTGATCAAATACAAAAAACCGACCATCAGCGTTGACTGATGGTCGGTTTTCGTTACTGTGTGACTATTAGAGGGCTTGACGGCACTCAGCGATGCACTCCTCGAGGCTGCTTTTCGCTTTCTCGATTTTTGGCCGGGCATGCGTGTGACCGCTTTCCAGTGCATTGTTTAAGTGGGTTAAGGCATTTTCACACTCTTCCAAGCAAACCTGCAGTTCTGTTTTTGCGTCTGCCATTATAGTTCACTCCTTTCTGGGTTGTAAAATTCCATTGTTCCATTGCGGCTACAGTTATAATTTTTCCCTATAGCTCCACTGTAAAACATGAAACTGAAGGAAACTTATATTGGCCACTCCCTTTTATCCGATTCGACAACGCCGAGCAGTTTTTTTCGATGTTCCGTTTTAGCTTGCATTACATCAGCAAACATTTCGTCTGATACAACCGGTATGCCTTTTGTCCGTAACTTTTCAAAGGCAGGTGAAGGTGGAACGGTTGAAGCTGGTTTAACAACAGAAGGAACGACTGTGCTCAAGTAGCTTTTGACACTGGATTGCGCTTCTTCTACTAAAAAACGATTTGGACGGACCTGTTCTTCTACACCGTCTTCCAGGATGGTCAAAGCATCGTCCAGTACGGCAATCGCAAAAGGAGCTGCCTTCTCTTTGCTTTCTGTATGATAAAAATGGAGAACTGGATAGGCCTTATGTTGGGCTGTCAGCTGTCCAAGCATAGAAGAAGTCGTGTTTAAGAAAAAGTCGATTTCATGTAAGTCCTTTCCGTTCCACGCTTTCTGGACAAGGGCATCACTTGTCATGCCCATACCAGTGATGCTGTCTGCAAATGCTCGCTGCAGAGTGACCGCGTTTAACACGGATAGTACGTAAGTAGCGCCAAGTGTAAGAAACAGCATACCGTTGGCTGTAGCGATAGCTGTCATGATTTGCCAAAATCCACCGTGTGGACTGAAGTCGCCATTACCTAATGTGAAGATAAGGTATCCGGCATAATACGCCCGTTCCACCCATGAGATTGGAGCATTATTCCGGGTGTCAGTAAGCACAGTTTCCCCTCCGGCAAAGATGAATGTCCAGCCAATCCATAGCAGCAAAATCCACATCAGTAACGTAAGTGTCAGACTGAGTGGGCCGGAAATCCCGAGAATGGTGGGACGGGAACTTCCGATTGCGTTCAGTCCTTTCCATGTGCCTTGGACTACTCGCTTGGAAATGGGACCAGCACCGCCATTTACCCATAAAGTCGTCCACAGAAAATCGAGAATTGTCGCAATAAGGATTAGCAATCCAATAATAAAATACAGAACATACAAGTCGGTAACCTCCTAATCATTTGCTAATCAAGAAAAGTTGGCAGACAGTAAAAGTTGCGAGCTCAAAACTATCGCCATAAATACAAAATCTGCCATCCATTTTCTTTACCCGTTGTTTCAGAAAGTAAGCGAGGAAAGAGGGAAGTATAAAAAATTCATTTATATCTCTCTTTAACATTCCAGCTTTTCGTCACTTCGAAAGGAATCTTCATACAAAAGCAATGGCGAATTGATGGGAAACAGTCGAACCCGACTATTAGTCCGGTAAGGCACCCAAACATAGAAATGCCACTTCTGTTATAGAAGCGAAAGTCAAAACCATACTATCTCTTTTAACGAGCAAGCTGAGCGGGTAGCAGAAATATAAGTAATTTTTTTCTATTTCAGAAAAGATTCCTTTGTGGATAGTTGGGAATAGACAGTTAAAAAAATAGCAGATACTAACACTAGTCCTGTTTGGTTGCGTTGCATGTGTATTTTGCAAAATCAAAATACACAATGTTGCAACTTGACATGGAGCCTCTACAAGCATGACTATCATGCCAGGAAACCAGCCGTAGCAGGGGCTGGCTGGCCTGAACGAGGCTATCATGCTTGCCACTCCATGTAAAGTTGCAACGCGATATTTGATTGCAATACTATGTACTTTTATTTTGCACTACACAGCATGCTCGATCTCCGCCTTGGAGACAACTATACCGGGGAAGTGTGTAGATTTTACGAAGAGTTATAGCGGTAAATCTGTCGATACTGTGAATGATCTAAAATGCATTAGAATTGCTACTAGACTGTCTCCTTCTGAACTTTGGCTTTAAAAACGAGTAGTTACTTTTGGACTCCTCCTGCGGACAAGTGCAACACCGATAGGTTACGAATGACAGTGGTGATTAGTAGACTCAGTTAAATTGGTTTATGGCTTTGAACTTATTTTATAAAGCTTACATCTTAGAAAACAAAAAAACAGACCAAGGAATACATCCCGATCTGTTCGTTATTGTTAACTTACAGTCTTCCGAAACCAGTAAAGTAATCGCCCCAGTAAGGACCATAAATGCTGTCAATGCCTACGCCGCCACCATTAGCAGAAATCATCTTTCCGTTGCCGATGTAAACTCCCATGTGGGAGATTCCTGGCTTGTACGTGCCAGAGAAGAAGACAAGATCACCTGGTTGCGGGTTGCTTACTTTTGTTGCCATGTTGTAATATCCAGCTGCGTTCGTGCGTCCCACATCATATCCAGCTTTATTCAGGACATAGTAGATGTATCCGCTGCAGTCAAATCCTGCTGGTGAAGAGCCGCCCCATACGTATGGCACACCTGTATACTGCTTCGCTATAGAAACGAGTTCGGAAGAGGAATTACTTTCATATTGTGCTTTTACTTGTGGTGCTACTGTGTTGCTTGAAGCAGCAGATGAACTGCGGCTTGTTTCAATTGTCTGTCCCGGATAAATCAAGTGACCTGAAATACCGTTAATGCTCTGCAAGCTGGAAACCGATGTGCCATAGTCTTGAGCAATTTTCCAGAGGGTATCTCCAGAATGCACTTCGTAGGAAGCTGCACTTGCAGGTGCAGCAATGGCAGATGAAAGGGCAACAGTTACAGTAAAGGCTAATAATGCTTTCTTCGTTTTTCTCATTTTCTGCTCCTTGGTTATCTGGAATTCACTGTATTCATACTTGAATAGCGATTCTCGTATTTTAAGTTTCAAGTTTTAATATCTAGTTGGGTGTATCAATTATCTAACACTTAATATCAATTTCTTATGAAGCCTGGCTCAGTGTAGCATGGTTTTTTACGAAATAAACCGATGTAATGATTTTGTAAATACATTTAAATATATAGATATGTTATTGATACATTGTACTTTTTCTTTTACAGCTGCACTTTTTACTTTATATAGCTAATGTTTTTTGCCATCATCCTTTAAAACTTACTCAGAAATCCTACCACTAAAGGCTTCTAAGATTTAGGCAAGATAAAAAAGGATTTTTTATTATCAGAGCACTGATAATATTTTTTACAGAAAAATGGATAAAGTATTTCAGGTCTAAGAAGCTTTAATTTGATGGGATGAAGTTGAACAAGGGGGAGGAAACAGGAGGGATGCTTTAAAATTAGCTCTTATTTGGTTTAATGTAACTAGCTAAAAGAAATCATAGGTTGTTTAAAAAATACCTGTGTTACTACTGCGTTGTAAAAATGAAGTCGGTAATAGAAAGGAGCGTTAATATAGAAGTAGCAGGTAAGGAGATCTATTAATAAAGAAACTGGACTAAAGAAGGAATACATAACACTTCCGTCACTCAAGGAGTGCAAAGACGAGTACGCCTATCTTGTTTAATTTGCTCACTGGAAAACGTAGCTATTCAGCGAACTACTGGCAGTAAAAGATAATTAGTTCAACCTATATAAAGAAGAAGCTCTTAAAGAAGAATGTAGAGTAACCGTAAAAGTTATAGCAGTTATTAAGGAGAGGAAAGTCAATTCAAGATCACATCATAGATACTTACTTTAACATTTCCTAAAAGGAGTCTCCCTCTTCAAGCATATAACGAGCGAAGTCCAACGGCAAGGAGGCATGCAAAAACGTTAAGTGCCAGGTGGTTCACCGGGATAAGTATTTGCGATACACGAGTATAACAACAGCGACGATAGTAGCAACTGCAATTGTTAAAACAACTAAGTACTGTTGCAATGCCGGAAGAATTTCTTCATATGCTTCGGGGAATGCCCGGCCGAGGTTAAAGTAAATCATTAGCCAAGCAAAACCTGCCACACTGGCATATAGCAAGTAACGTGGAAATGGATATTGGCTCGCACCTGTCACATATGGCATGACCATTCGAATACCAGGAAAAAAGAAGCTGAGGACGATAGCCCACCCGCCGTATTGATCGAATGCCTGCTGAAAACGGCTAACGTTTTTGCTCATCTTGGATTTATGCAGCCGGTCCATCACTCTTCCGGTCAAGATGCGGCCGGACGCCATACGTAAATATATTACTCGTCATAAGGCCGCCATAGGCACTCAGGAAAAATAATAGGACCCTGCTTCTGTACCGACCCCTGATAACATGGCAACTGCTTCGTTTGGCAACGGAACACCTAGCAGTAGGATCCAGTTAAACAGAAACATGGCAAAATAGCCATAATCCTGCACAAGATTAATTAAGATGGAAAAGTCCACTTGTTTCACCTGCTTGCTTTCGTTTACTCCACACGAAGAAAAGACGTATGAAGACTAAGAACCTAAGACCTGTAAACATTAGCCTTAGGTTCTTGCCGAATAGAGACTGTTTCACTGAACTTTCGCGGTATATCAGTTATGGACGGTGATTATTCGTTTCTCATATGCGCAAAGTGATCAAGCACTTTCTGTTGCTCTTCTTGACTGCTAAAAGGCATGACTTCAGCTTTGTTTTCTTTGAGGAACTCAATCAAGGAATTCGTAAGTTTTACCTGTTGAAGCGCCATTTCTATATGCGTTTGTTTAACTTTCGGTGTTTTCATTTTTAAGGCGGAAAAAAAGTTATCTATGGACATTGATTGAGTGGATGTTTTAACCTCAAGTGCTAAATGGATTTCCAAGTCACTTTTTGTTTTAAGGTCCTTCTCCTTTAAGCTTTCATTCAATACCTTAACAGGAGGGACTTCCGTATAATCCGTCTTATTTGGATCGATTATTTCCATCATGACTTTGACATGGTTATGCAGCAGTTCCAGCTTTCCTTTTAGCAACTCTGTCAGAACGGGGTGTTCTACTTGTTCCAGTTGTTTTTCCACTTTTTTGATGAGTCCATCATGAGAAGACAAGTGAGAGTTAATCAATCCTAAATCTGTAGCTGGTAAAAGCATTATTCCTCATCCTTTCTACGCGTTTTAATTTATTAACTTTACTGACACTTTAACTTTTACCACTCGATAATCCTCGACAAACTCCATAAAAAATGCATATTTACACCTAACTGTTTGTGTGTAAGTAAGCCGGGTAACATGGTAATACGGTGACCAATCAAGCTTTTTATATTTCTTCCCTCCTTATTTGGTATTGCAGGTAAGGTAGTAACCACTTTTGTTCTTGTTCTAAGGGAAAGCAGATAGACATGGAGATTAAAACAATAGTTATAAGGAGGAGCTTCTATGAACAGAAACCGTATTGATAAGATGCCAAGTGTTTCAGAATCTTACTGGTTAAAATCCACTGAACTCCCTACCTTTACTTCCTTAGAAGGCAATCTGGAAACCGATGTTGTTATTATAGGCGGGGGCATTTCCGGCATTATGACCGCTTATCAGCTCACCAAGAAAGGCTATCGCATCATCCTTATGGAAGCAGGTCGACTCCTGAATGGAACGACAGGCTATACGACGGCAAAATTAACTGCTCAGCATGGCCTTATTTACGATCACCTTCTTCAACATAACGGGAAGGATACAGCTCGGCGTTACTATGAAGCCAATACTGAAGCGATTCAATGTGTTAAAACGCTCATTCATGAAAAAGGGATCGACTGCGACTTTTTCGAGGAACCATCATACGTTTTTGCAGAAAATGAAGAACAACAGAAAAAGGTTCTAAGGGAAGGGAAAGCATACGAGGAAGTTGGAATCGACGGGGGCTTTGTACATACGATTCCACTTGAAATTGAGCACTTAGGGGCCGTCATCATGAACCAACAGGTACAATTCAATCCGGTTAAATTCCTAAAGCCCTTAGTTGAAGAAATCGTCGCACAAGGGGGGCTGATTGTTGAAAATACAAGGGTGACCGATATTGAATCGAATCCACGGCCAGCTGCCGTTTCACAAGAAGGACATAAAGTGGAAGGGGACTGCTTGGTTGTCTGTTCCCACTATCCATTTTACGATAAGGAAGGCTATTACTATACACGCTTGAAACCGAGCCGATCATACAGCATTGCAGCAGAAACAACAAAGGACTATCCAGGTGGCATGTATGTGAATGCTGGCGAACCTGCCCATTCCCTCCGTTCTATCCATGTAGACGGAAAAAAGCTGGTATTGGCAGGCGGCTATGGCCATCCTGTAGGACATAAACAGGACACAGAGGAAAACTATAGTAAGTTGTATCAATTTACAGATAGAGTTTTCGGCGTTGAACAAGTACCATATCGCTGGTCAGCCCAAGATCCGTATACACTTGATCAAATTCCATATATCGGCAAGTATTCCACAGAAATGGATAACGTGTTCGTTGCAACCGGATACCGGAAGTGGGGGATGAGTTCTGGCGTGTTAGCTGGCTTATTACTGACGGACTTGATCAGCGGAAAACCGTCTAAGTACGAGGATATGTTCTCTCCTTTACGGCCGATTACAGAGCCGAATATGAAACAGCTTGCTGAAACTAGTTTCCATGCGGGAAAAATGTTTGCCAGAGACAAAGCAGAAATTCCAAAGGGGCAGTTTACAGACCTAAGACCAGACGAAGGAAAAGCAATGAAACTAAACGAACAACGGGCGGGTGCATATCGGGACCAGCAAAGCAATCTTCATGTCGTTGATACAACCTGCACACATATGGGGTGTGAAACGCATTGGAATGAAGCGGAACGAACATGGGATTGTCCGTGCCATGGCTCCCGGTTTTCCTACAGGGGAGATGTGTTGGAAGGACCTGCAACCCAACCGTTAAAAAAACTGGAAGAAGCTGAATAAACTGAGAAAAGGGAAAAGAACAAGAATCGAACATGTTAGCGGTGTCGGATGGCACCGCCTTATTTTTCGTGCTTGTTTAGCTTATTCTTCTGTACTAAGTTAGTTTTATGTGAAAGAGTCTGGAAAGGAAGTAACATGGTAACTGTTGGTGTAACAAATCGCTAAGTCAAACACCTAACTGAATGATCAGGAAAATTTATACAGGTTGTCTCAGTATATTGCCGTGTTTTCTGCACAGGAAATGCATAGGCATGGCATATACTAGTTTTAAGTTAAACAGAAAGAGGGATTAGCATGATTAAACGAAAAATTTTAGTTGGAACTGCATCACTGGCATTTGCCTTCACATTAGCCGCTTGTTCAGATAGTGCAGAGGAGACGGCAATACCAGAAGAAGAAGTAGTGGATGATAACCAAGAAGAAATGGAAATGGAAATGGATGATAGCACAGAGGATGAGATGGAAATGGAGGAAGGAATGGACCATTCCGGGTCAGGGGAAGTGCCTGAAGGATTAATGGCGGCTGAAAACCCGACATTTGAAGTGGGCAGCCAAGTGATCGTAGAGGCTGACCATATGGACGGAATGCAAGGGGCAGAAGCAACCGTCTCTGGTGCTTTTGATACTACTGTCTATTCAATTTCCTATACGCCAGAAAATGGGGAACTGGTAGAAGGTCATAAATGGGTCGTCCATGAAGAACTCGAGAATCCAGGGGATGAGCCGTTGGAGTCAGGCGAAGAAGCGATTGTGACTGCAGCCCATCTGACTGGCATGGCAGGGACGCCTATTACCATCGATACTGCCGAGGAAACAACCGTTTATATGATTGACTATACGACTCCAACCGGTGAAGAAGTGGTAAATCATATGTGGGTAACGGAAGATGAACTGGTTGCTGCTGAATAAGAGATAAGAAAGATTACTTGATAAAGCTAACAGACAAAGAGCTCACCCAATATCTGGTGAGCTCATTTACATAAAACAGAGTGATAAAATGAAAGACCCTGCCAACACACACTGTTAACAACGAGGTGTGAAACAGCAGATGGGATGCTGATAGATACAGCAGTGATCGTTCTAATCAAGCCAGCTAGTTTAGAGATTAGGTCTAAGTTCTTGGTGGTGAGTGATAAGCTGTACAGTTTCTTTGTCAGAATTCGTTTCTAATTGAACAACTTGCTTATAAGATTCAATTCCTTTGCCAGTAATGATAACCCAGTCACCAGAGCTGCTGGAATGGATGGCGTGCTGGATGGCCAGACTGCGATCAGGGACCACTATGCCCTTTTCATTGCCGAATGACTGATTCAGTTTTTCAAGTGTATGGGTCATCTCACTTGGGGAGACAGAATTTAAATCATCGTGCGTTAAAATATAGCGGTCACTGATTATTGAGGAAACCCGCAGCATATCAGTTCTTTTACTTTCATCCCGGTCACCCCTAAAGCCGAAGACATGGATTAGCTTAGTCGCACCTTGACTTCTAGCTGCCGTCAAGCAGTAGTAGAGGGCATCGGAGGTATGGGCATAGTCAATTACTACTGTTACCCCGTTTGGCAGCTTAGTCATTTCAAACCTTCCGCCGACACCTGCAAATAAAGGGAGGGTATGAGTGATCTGTTGTTTCGTGACACCAAACCGGTAGGCTGTTGCATATGCCATTACGGTGTTGTACAAATTATGAATCCCAACCATAGGGGAAGTGACCGTTGCTTCTTCTCCACTTTCTATAACTGTTACACTTGGATTCTGCGCTTGGAAATCTTTAAGACATAATACGTTTTCTTTATTAGACCCGACTGTGATCACTGTTGTGCCTTTATGTTTAAGATCCATTGCTAATTTCTCACCCCAGTCGTCTTCTGTGTTTATAATGGCTACTCCATTTTCCTTCAGTTGATTAAACAAAACCGCCTTTTTTTCAAAATACGCTTCCATGGTGCCATGGTAATCGAGATGCTCGTGGTGAAGGTTGGTAAACAGACAACAGTCAAATTCAATTCCTTCAATCCGGTACTGGTCAATGCCATGTGACGAGACTTCCATGACCACAACATCATCCTTGCTCTTGGCCAGCAACTTATAAAGTGTTAGCGCACTTGGCGTTGTGTTTCTGCTTGGGATGACTTCATCATTGATCACATTCTGAATTGTTCCGATTAACGAACAGGACTGGCCGTTTTCTTCAAACAAGTGCTTTAGCAGAAAGCTGGTTGTTGTTTTACCATTTGTTCCTGTAATGCCAATGACCGTTTTACGTTGCGAAGGATCGCCATAAAAATTCTTGGCAGCCCAAGCCAATGTTTTTCGGCTATTTTCGACTTGAATGTATGGGATGGACAGCAGGGGAGCGATTTGTTCGCCGATGATTGCAGCGGCGCCTTTTTGAATCGCTGTCTGAATGTGGTCATGCCCGTCCTGATTCACTCCTTTTATGGCAATAAATAAATCGCCATCTGTTACTTCTGAGGAGTTATCTGTTATACCACTAACGAAGAGATTGGCTTGTTCGCTCGTTAAGGGAAGTGTTGTAGCTACTTTATAGAGAATATCTGTTAAATTCATTGCCTGATTAACTCCTTTTAATTCATGCCTCATCTTGCCTATCTTACAAGTTCTATGTCGAGAAATTATGCATATTCTTCAAGCGATAATGACTTATTTTTCGTCAGCGAAGACACGGCAGCAATATTGATTGCTCAGCTGCATCATATTTAAGTTTCAGCGATTTTTCCTCTTCAAAGGGTTATTTTAAATTGCATCCTGATTTATGGATCCGACTGGTAAGCTCTTGATTCAATTACAACGATCTCTCGCAAGCAGAACCCATTAATTTTCGAAAATCACTTTATGATAGATGGCGAAAAAAGTACTTTTGACTGAAATGGAGTAGATGAATAGCATGTTGGATTACTTAAAAGATTTAAATCCAGTCACTCTCGCCATACTTGCAACCCTGTTTACATGGGGGATGACCGCGCTCGGAGCTGCGCTTGTATTTACACAGAAAAACGTGAATCAGAAATTTTTGGATGGCATGCTTGGTTTTGCGGGCGGTGTCATGATTGCCGCCAGTTTTTGGTCACTGCTTTCTCCGGCAATCGATATGGCGGAGAGCGGCTTCTTACCGAAATGGGTACCAGCAGCTGTTGGATTTATGCTGGGCGGGTTATTTCTATGGGGAGTAGATAAGATACTGCCACACCTGCACCCTGGTTCATCAATGGATACTGCGGAAGGAATCAACCCGAAAAAGAAAAAACGCAGTACTCTCTTGGTCCTCGCCATCACGCTGCATAACATTCCTGAAGGTCTGGCAGTTGGCGTTGCATTTGGTGCTGTCGCAGCCGGACTGGACTCATCGACGATTACCAGTGCCTTAGCATTGGCAATCGGGATCGGCATTCAAAATTTCCCGGAAGGTGTTGCAGTGGCCATGCCGCTTAGACGGGAGGGTATGTCCCGGAAGAAAAGTTTTATGTACGGCCAATTTTCAGGGATGGTTGAACCCATCGCGGCCATTATTGGTGTGCTTGCAGTTACACTGATACAACCAATACTTCCCTTTGCGTTAAGTTTTGCTGCAGGAGCGATGATTTTTGTAGTAGCGGAAGAAGTAATCCCGGGTTCTCAGGAAGAGGGTAATAAAGATTTGGCGTCTCTTACATTGATGACTGGATTTACGGTCATGATGATTTTGGATGTTGCCCTGGGTTAACGACAAAAAGAGACAGGACGAACAAATGCTTTTGTCCGACTCAAGCCTTCATGATCGAACACGGGCTTATTAATTATGCTTATGAAAAAATTGGTGCCATGGAAGAAAGCACTGCTTTACGATAAGTGGACGCCATTGATAGAAAAGACAGGTAGGGAAGGAGGTAGTCATCGCGGAAACATGGCTGGTGGAGCAATTAAGCGGTTCAGAATACACTGCTGTCATTTTGAGTATTTTTGTCGGCATTGTTGTTGCAATCTTGGCAGTTATTCCCTCGGTATTCGTCACTTCTGCTAACATTCTCGTTTTTGGATTTTGGGAAGGGGCGTTTCTATCCTTTTTAGGGGAAGCGATTGGGGCTGTGGTGGCCTTTCTTCTGTATCAATTTGGATTGAGAAACATTTCCCGCCACTATCTTCACCGTTTTTCATCTTTACAGAGGCTGGTTGATGTTCAGGGAAAGGAAGCCTTTTTCCTTATCTTCGCTCTTCGTTTGACCCCTTTTACCCCTTCCAGTATTGTGACGTATTTTGCATCAATTGGAAAAGTGTCATGGCAAACCTTTGCTGTCGCCAGTTCATTAGGGAAGATACCGGCTTTATTGCTTGAAGCCTACTCGATTTATCATCTGGTAAACTGGACGATAGAAGGAAAATTACTGTTACTCGTAATCGGGGGTGGCGGAATTATCTGGATTCTGACAAGAAGACTAAAAAATCGCTAAGATTCAGAGACCCCCGCCAACAATATCTTGCGAGTTATATAGATGGAGTCACTAACTACTCATTCTCGTGCCTATAAAAATTCCGGGCAAAGCAATTGTACTGATGGTCCGACTTTGCAACAGAGTTCCCAAAGCTAGATAGAAAAGTCTAATGATTCTTTCTTGTCCCTTTACTGCGTGAAGATAATGCAGTCGCTGTTTGTCAGGAAGCATAAAGTGTTGGGCATATAAAACGCTCATATTAAGTGATAAATCCGCCTCCTCACAGTATTATGAGGAGGCGGATTTTGGGGATCAATGGATCAAGTCAACTTACAGAGCAGATCGGCATTCAGCGATACATTCTTCTAAGCTGCTTTTTGCCTGTTCTAACTTTGGTTTTGCGTGCGAATGACCACTTTCTAGTGCGTTGTTTAGGTGGCGCAAGGCGGTTTCACATTCATCAATACAAACCTGGAGTTCAGTCTTCATGTCTGCCATTAGTGTTCACCTCCCAAGTTTAATGTCTGTTGCTTTTGCTTGCATTCCTACATTTTACTAATTCCCACTGTTGTTTCTGTTAAACGAAAAACAGAAAACTCCATAGAAACTGCATAATTTCACACCAATGATTCTTTTTTTATCACTCTGTGACTTCACATTGGTTTTACGGTGACTTGGCAAGAAAATGGGGGCATTTATTTGGAATTAGAATCGGACTGGTAAGGAGCACTACTCGCTGACTATACTTATTAACTGAGTAGTTTCTCTGCTTCTTCTGCACAAAAAGTAAACATTTTTGCTGTACACTATGCTCATGCTATCCAGCTTGTCTACAGGATAAGAGGCAGGACCAGTAAGGACTTTTTTGTTATACTGCCATAAACGCTATTTTCATTCACCCTTTCTGACACGATAACAAAAGGAAAAGCGTGGAAGGGACACATGGTTAGTTATAGGTAAAGCGTAGAAGAAGGAATTATCCAAACTAAAAGGCCATTTTAAAAAACTTCTTATAGCTATTTCTGTAGTCTGACCTACAAATCTGGTTAGCGAGATGCAGAACAAAAATTTAGAGCTTGTTCCATTACACTATAAAACTAAGTCCTTCCCAGATAGGTAACCGATGCTAAGCCTGACGTGTTAAAGGATGGACTGGTACCGGGATAGGTAGCAAGTAGAACCAGATCGAGTTTTCACAACGATAGCAGTATCATGCCAACAGTAAATTTAAGTATGAGTTATTTAAAGTTAAGCGCTTTAAAATCGCATCAGCAAGGAGTTCTTCACAGTGAATAAGCTTTCTCTGAAAATCGGGCTGCTGTTTTTTGTTTTCCTTTTGATTAGTGAAGCCCTTTTGTTCTTTGTGTTATACAATAATTTAGCCCATGAACGAGTGGATGAAATTATGGATAATTTACTGGCAAGAGGAAATACCCACAGCAGTGTTTTGGAAGATAATTTTAATGAATCCACATTGACGCACGTAGGTATGATGGAATCTGCTTCGGATTTCATCGTGATTATTACAGATACATCTGGTAACGTCATTGTGAATTCGGATCCCATCGAACCGGAGATGGCGCAACTAGTAGCACATACGGATTATCGCTCAGTGCCTGCAGAAGGGGGCATAATAGAAGACCGATGGGAAGAGATGCCTTACATTGCGACAGATAGCCCGATTACAATCGACGGGGCACATCAAGGACATGTCTTCATGTTTGCAAATACGAGTACTGTCAGAAACACCATCAACTATTTAAGCAGTCAGTTTTTCATCATGGGTCTCTTCACAGTTTTAGGTACTATCGTTACGGTACTTTTACTGTCCAGATTCATTACACTGCCACTCATCAAAATGAAAAAAGCAACCGAGCAACTTAGCACAGGAATAAACAATATAGAGCTGGATACTGAACGGAAGGATGAATTAGGCGATCTAGCAAAATCGATTACCCGACTATCTTTCGATCTCGAACGGCTAAAAAATGAGCGAAATGAATTTTTAGCAAGCATCTCACATGAGTTGAGAACACCACTCACATATATAAAAGGGTATACCGACATTTTAAGTCGGGAGGGTCTTGCTGACACAGCTAAAAACGAATATATCAGTATCATTCAGCAAGAGACTGAACAATTGACTGGTCTAATTAAGAACTTGTTTGAATTAGCAAAAGTAGACCGAAATCAGTTTGTAATCAACAAAAGGCCAGTAAATCTAACCAAGTTAATTCATTCTGTAATAGACATGACAAGGCCTGCCTTTACTGAGAAAAATGTGAACCTTCAGGTTACATGCGACAGCAGCATTACTCTCCATATTGATCCGGAGCGTTTTCAACAGGTCCTTTTAAATCTCGTGGATAATGCTAAAAAAACGTCTGCTTCAGGAGATTGTGTTCGCATAGAGGCAGTACAGACGGAGCAGGCAGTTACCATTACAGTTACAGACGAAGGAGAAGGAATCCCCGCGGAAGATCTTCCTTACATTTTTGACCGATTGTACCGTGTAGAGAAATCCCGATCAAGGAAAAATGGGGGCACTGGACTCGGACTATCCATTGCTAAAGAAATTGTGGAGTCCCATGGCGGAAATATAGAAATTCAAAGTAAAGTGCAGGAAGGAACTCGGATACAGATTCAATTAAAGCGAGGTGTACCGGATGACCAAAGCTCTATTAATTGACGACGAAAAAAGGATGCTTGATCTGCTGACTCTGTATCTGGAGCCGCACAGCTACACGTGCAGGAAAGCGCAAAGTCCCGGTGAGGCACTCACATATTTAGCTAAGGAGACATTTGATATTATACTGTTGGACATCATGATGCCAGAGATGAACGGCTTTGAATTGTGTGAAAAAATAAGAGAGGTTTCAAACGTGCCGATCATTATGCTGACAGCTAGGGATCAGCATCAGGATGTCGTAAAAGGGCTCAATGTAGGAGCGGACGATTATATCACAAAACCGTTTTACGAAAAGGAACTCATCGCTCGTATGACCGCATTACTGCGACGAGTGAGCCCGAAACAGACATTGGAACTGAACGGATTGTCTTGGGATAAGGACCAGTTTGAAGTGATATATGATAAAAACACAATCAAGTTAACCCCGAAGGAATTCGCTATTCTTGGATTGTTAATGCAACACCCTAATCGCGTCTTTAGCCGTGAGCAGTTGCTGGATTTAATTTGGGGGTATGATGCAGAAACAGATGGACGTACAATCGACTCCCACATTCGGAATATGAGGGAAAAAATCCGCCAAACCGGTTTTCCTATTGATGACTGTATCGTTACAGTTTGGAGCGTTGGTTATAAATGGCTTAACTTGGAACCTAATCAAAAAAACAGCACAAGAGCGAAGTAAGGGCTCTTGTGCTGTTTTTCTGTCGTTTTAAAAGACGGAATTGTTATTAAAAGTTACTTCCATCTATTAGTACACTCATGTCATTGCAGAATAGTTTTTAAAACATCACGATTTTTTTCCATTAACGTGAAGTAGGTTTCACCGTTTTCAATGTCCTCTTCTGTCAAAACTCCTAAGTTATGCATTTCAACTGCTTCAGCCCCAATTTCCTGCTGGACTATTTCTGCTAACTCAGAAGAAACATTCTGCTCAAAAACAATGTGGTTGATTCCTTTTTCTTTGGCTAGCTCAACGATTGCTGTTAGTTCTTTCTGAGAAGGTTCATCCTGGCTGTTTAGCCCAGCAACTGCGACTTGTTCGAAACCATAGGTTTCAGCAATATAACCAAATGCGGCATGGGAAACAAAGAACGTTTTATTTTCAATCTGGTTTGCCAAATCAATGAAAGATTGATCAAGTTGTTCTAGCTCGTTAATAAGTGAAGCGTAATTAGTTTCATATAACATAGCACCTTCTGGATCTATTTTTATAAGAGAATCTTTTATAGATTGAGCGAGCTTCTGGCTCAACACAGGAGAAATCCATACATGCGGGTCTACGGCGCTGGATGCATCACCACTCTGCTGTTCTGCTTCATGCTCCTCCTCATCCTGTCCATGATCGTCAGCTTCTCCTTCAGGAGTATCTTCTGTAACTAATTCTTGTTCTGAAATGGCACTAGCAGTGGAAACAAATTTCACATTTTCATTATTTAGCGATTGTTGTGCATCAGATATAAATCCCTCGAGACCAAGGCCGACATAAAAAAGCAGATCCGCTTCTGCCAGCGCAATCATATCTTGCTGTGTCGGTTCAAATGTATGCTCATTTGCTCCTGGCGGATAAATCGAGGCGACGTTCACCAGGTCCTGCCCAATCCGCTCTGTGAAATAAGCAAGAGGGTATGCAGTTGTAAAAATATCGAGAACAGATTCATTCGAGTTATCGTCTACACTAGCAGAATCTGGGTCTGTTAAACTATTGGTGCTTGACTGCCCACAAGCTCCTAAAAAGAGAACAAGAATGAGAAGAAGTGAAGGAATTTTCATTTGCCGCCTCCAAACCGTAATTATTACGTTTTATTAACAAATGTTAGTTTACAAGGGAAGAACAAAAACACAAGTGAAACTTTTTTAATTGATCTGAGAAGTACCTGATTACTGGAATAAAATCAATTTCATTGCGTCAATACCAAAAGTGAAAGCCCTAGCTTTACAATGAGAATTATATACTTACCGGGAATCCCATTCTTAAAGACAAGGCAATTTAAAATCACTGTAGTAACTATGAGCAGTCAGGACATATAAGCAAATACAATAAAAGTTTTTAAAAAAGATAAACAATCTGCACAAAAACTACACAGTTAAGGGGAAAGGAATAACTATTCACCCAAAAGATTGGGGAAATCTTGTCGACAGCGCCTCTGTTTACCCTAACTGAAGAGATTTAAAGTATGGATGAAGGAGGGATGGACCATGATTTGGGCAAGTCGATTAACAGCTGCTGTTAAAACAATGAAGAAACAATCTCGAGAATGAAGCGATAAAAGTGAAAACGATAAAAGGGTACTTTGTACGTTTACTAAAAGAGCAACAAGACGAAATGTTAGCTTTCCTATTCACAGGTTAAAAAAATAGACTAAAGAGGAAATCTCAAAAGAATTACAGATCACAAGGAAACTAATGAATTCCCTATTCCACTTTAGCTGCGTTTTCCCTATAAAGTGAGGAGGATGAAAGGAGTTAGGAAGATGAATCTACAAACTGGCGATACTGCACCCAATTTCACTTTGTCTTCTACCAGTGGAAAGAAAACTTCTCTTTCCGATTTCAAGGGCAAGAAAAATGTTTTGATTGCGTTCTTTCCACTTAATTTTACCCCTGGCTGAATACAGGAACTTCTCTCTTGGAAAGAGGATTATAAGAAAGTCACACAAACAGAGACCGAAATATTGGCGATAAGCGTTGATCAAATCCATTCACATAATGTATTTTCCGCTAGTCTTGGCACGCTGCCTTATCCATTACTGTCCGATTGGCATAAGACAACAGTGAAAGACTACGGGGTTTTTGACGAAGAAAATGAAATTGCCATCCGTTCCTGTTTTTTGATTGATAAACAAGGACAGATTGCTTATCAAAACACAAATTTCAGTGCCAGCAACCCGGAGGACTATAAGCGCCTATTAGAAGCATGCGAAAACCTATCCGAGAAGTAAGGAAACTCTTTTCTTTACTCTTGAATATCGGACAGAAGGAGAGGTGAAAACAAGTGGGAAGAAGACGAAAACCAACAGGGAGAATCGCACTTTCTTTGCTGTCCATTCTCCTTGTTTTTTTCGGAGTGGCATTCGCTGGCTATAACACGTTTGCTTTTGCCACAGGCTACTTCGCAGGGGAAGAAGTAGATATAGAAGTTAACACGCAAATCCCGCGATCTTCAGGCCCAAGCAGTACAGAACCGGTAGTAGCACAAAAAAGTCCCGAAACTAGAAGTGAAATCGATCTGGATCCGTTATATTCGTCATATCCAGAAGAAGGGGAGAAGTTTGGTGAATTGCTAATTCCTAAACTGGATACTGCTTATCCTGTCTATGCAGGGGCTGATCCAGAAGAGCTAGCGGAAGGAGTCGGCCACTACTCAAAAAGCGTTCTCCCCGGAATGAACAACAACAGTGTGTTGGCGGGCCACCGGGACACAGTATTTCGCAAGTTAGGTGAGGTTGGAGAAGGAGATTATCTAATTGTAAAGACAGCGGCAGGGAAGTTCACTTATCAAGTAAACAAGGTAAGGATCGTTGATGACATGGATAAAACGGTCATTGTGCCAACGGAAGAAGCGAGGCTGACACTCATCACCTGTTATCCTTTCAATTTTATTGGAGACGCTCCTAAACGATATGTATTGGTCGCTGAATTAATCGATTCGACAGCATGACAAATGAGTCTAACCCTCTACTTGCGCTGCTTCTCTTTTGTAACTTAGTTTTAAAACACAAGAAGAAGGTTGTCTCACTTCAGTGAAAACCACCATCTGATGAGGTAATCTTCTTCTATACTTCAACCATCCAACGACCTCTTTAACCCTCATCAAGGAAAAGAAAGCACCGTATTGGAGAACAGACCAATTATTTGATGATAACAGCTTGACTTCCAAGCGCTTTGTAGCTTTCGAAAAACACATCTTCCGGGTAACTGATTCGGCCTTTGAGCGGATCCATTACGTAAACCTTCCCATCTTCCCAGCCATCCAAGACTACGGTGTGCAGGTTGATAAACGAAGGGTGAAACTCATTCGTTTCTTTAATATACCAGCCCCCACGCGTAACAGGGGGCGATAAATCAAGCGTCACCCAAACAGCTACGGGAATATCCTGGTCAATATAGGACAGAATTTCCTCGCGCGTACTTTCACTTACGTTTTCCGCTCTCAGTCCTTTTCCTTTTACAGCAATGATACTATTAGCCGCTTTAACAATTGGATCGGCAAAAACATACCATCCATCTGAGTTGCGAGGGTTCCCCGCATAGGCTTGATAAGGGTTCGGACCGGTTTTAACATTCTTATGGTAGTCCAGTGATTCTTGAGGCAAGTAATCGTCAGCCATTGTTGTTTTTGAAACTTCTATTCCGTGATAGTTAAGAAGGGCTGTCAGGGCAGTGATTTCGCATCCATTCGGAAGCTCGGGCTTTTGGAAGACAGTCGGCACATTTAGATGGTTTGCTTTTCGTTCGATATCAATCTCTATCGGGAAAGACACAGATGTCGTTTCATGTATGTAGGTTATTTCCTTTTCAAACGCCGGTGAGATTGCATCAGGAGAAGTTATCTTTATTTGATACGCTTTGCCGTTTATCAGTCCCTTTGCTTTCATTTGGCCTGATTCACCGGATTTTGCTGATGCGACAAGGGAATCTTTACGTTTATCCAGTACTTGAATCGTATAATCCGATAAGGGGTGGCCATTTCGAGCATTTGTCACTATAAAAATCCGTGGAGATTCTGCTGTTTGTGACTGTCTCCATGTAAGAGTCTCAAGTGTAAAGTTATCACTTGTGACGTTTACATGTTTTGAAAAATAACCGATAGCAAAAAAGGAAATTGAAAACAAGAGGATGAAACGAATGAATCTATGGGACGTTTTCAAAACAGCACCTCAGTCAATAAACAAAATTCAATTAATTTTTGGGTGAATTGTAAAATAGCACTTCTCTTTTACACAAATGGCTGATGAAGTGGAACTTTCTGGTTGAAAACCAAGTTGTTCCGTTGTATGGTCTTGTTTATCCTGCCCCTGCTTTCAAACTGTAAACTTTTTGTGATCTGAATCCTGTTTTTTAAGTGGACTCCTTTTTGTCCTTACAGCTAGAAAAGTATACAGTAGCTAACGTGGCAGAAGTCAAGATTACATTTATCGGCTAGAAATATTCTAAGAAAAGTGTTCAAAGTTTAAAAAAGTTGAGTACTTGTCGACCTGCCTGCAAACTTAAATTAGTCTATTGTTATAAGTATCGGCATTTTTCTCAATAAAGTTTAGAACTAATTCAACAGTGAAAGGAGGTGAGACAAAGTGGAACAGACGACACTACAAATCAACGGAATGACATGTGGTCATTGTAAAGCAGCAGTAGATGGAGCTCTACGGAATCTGCAGGGCGTGCAGAATGTTCAGGTGGATGTAGCAAAAGGGGTGGCAGAAGTAACCTACAATAACTCTGAAGTTACTACGAAAAACATGAAAGAAGCTGTTGAAGAACAAGGATATGATGTCAGATAATACAGATGGCTATCCGTCAAATTGGTGTATGTGACCGGTTTGGGGATAGCCTTTTCCTTTTAAGTATATGGAGTTCTACTGTCTGCTTTATATGAAAATTTAGTGGACAATCGTAGTAAGAATCAAATGGAAATGGCTACTACTGTGGACCCTTCATTTGACGCCCCTTGATTCCGTTGCAGAATAAGCAGGAAAACTTCATAGTTTCTGCAAGATTTTTTACTACAATAGAAGCAGTTACACAGGAAGCAGAGGTTACAGTATGTATAGTCTATTAAGTCAAATGAGCAGTTGGATGTCAGAGCCGCTTCTAAACGTAACTGCTGGACTTGAAGGAGCCCCTGTGATATTCGCTTTGCTTCTAGGAATTATCGGTGCAATGACCCCTTGTCAGTTTACCGGTAATATCGGCGCCGTAACGTTTTATGGCAACAAGTCGCTTCAACAAGGAGTGGCATGGAAAGATATCCTGTTTTTCAATGCAGGAAAAGTAACGGTATTCACCGGACTTGGATTGCTCGTCTGGCTGCTGGGCACTGGAATTGAAAATGAACTCACCGCGTACTTCCCATGGATTCGGAAAATGATTGGTCCCCTGTTCATCATCGTTGGAATCTTCATGCTCGGTCTTATTAAAATCAGGTGGACGGTCCCCCTTCTGCAACTGCCAAGTCGGCTATTTAAAGACGGGGAAACTGGTTCCTTCCTGATGGGCGCAAGCTTTTCGCTCGGTTTCTGTCCGACTATGTTTATCCTGTTCTTTTTCACACTCATGCCAGTTGCAGTTAGCACTTCCTACGGCGTTGTTCTGCCAGGACTATTTGCACTTGGAACGTCACTTCCGCTGTTCATCGCCATTTTTTTAATTTGGTACTATGGTGCAGGTGGAGCTGTAATGAAAAGAGGCAAAAAGCTCGGCCTGTATGTCCAACGAACCGCTGGCATACTCCTTCTTATCCTTGGCATTTTTGATACATTAGTTTATTGGACGATTTGAAATCATAGACATATGCAGAGATGTAGTTTCTGTTAACAATCATCTAATTGAGTTCTTTTTCGGCACATTCATTACTGGGAAACTTTCTTCTGCGACTCTTGTAAAAGGTCTTGTAGAGAACAATTGTCACAGTAACACTATGGTTAAACTGATTACGCAAGATGAGGTGAAATTTGCTTTCTTTAAATAAAGCGCATGGCAACGGAAGTAGGTGTGAGCATGTTAACTTGGAAGTACATTAAAAAAGTGAGGATGTTTCATTCGGCTATACCGAAGACGGGCTTCCCTACTTACAAACGTTTATCCAGGGCTGGAATAATAACGAAGCGTTTACCGATCTTACCGATTTAGTCACTGTTAAAACTGTCTTTCATGATCCCTCGAATATCGAAGTCCAGAAAGAATATGTACATCCTGATGTGAGAAGCAATGTTACAGTATTGAAGTTTGCAAATGAGGCAGCTGACAAGTTAGTCGAATTGGCTTTACAAGATAGTTCCATAGCATTCTTCACCGATGAAGATGACCCGCATTACTAATTTGATGCAGTTAATGTAATTTATCAGTAATTGTGTTACATCCGATTCTGTATAAACCTAGGGTAGGGGGAAATGCTTGCTTTACAAAAATTTCAAAACTTGTATAATGGTAATTAACTTGGGACAATAGTAAGCGAACGTTTCTCATATAAATTCGGTAACATACTGCAGACAATAGAGCTGCCTGCAAAAAGCCACAAAGAATCCAAGGATTCTTTGTGGCTTTTTGCAGGATCTTCAACAGAAAAATAAAAATTTCTTGGAAAGACAGAGGGAGTGAACGACGTGAAGCCATCAGAAATCATGGCCCGGCACATCGCACCCTTCTGAATATGTAACAGGAACCAGGCAGCGAGAAACATCATTTCAGCCGACCGAGAATCATTAAGGTCAGAGAAGAGAATTTGATTTGTACGCGTCTGTTTAATTTGACCGTTACAGTTGAAAACTATCAGGATAACGGGATTGCCCAGAACCAAGCGGAATCGTACCTGCGGGCAGAAGAATGTAAGGTGTTTCTGACGGAATTGCTTCATCATAAATTCCCATTGCCGACGGATTACCGACAGTTGCAGGAAGAGAAAGCAGGGAGTGTCTGCATACACATTGAAGCCATCGAGCCACCGGAAATCTTTGCAACTCGGGAAATAAAGCTCTTAGGAGTTCTTAGGAGTAGTAAGTCTAATTATTTCTGCAATGGACAGGAGGAACCTACCGTGGATTTAAAGCATATAAAAGAGCTTTTGACGACTATCTCCCAATATCACACGGTTAATATCACACAGAACTTCACGAAGATGGGAACGGACTGGATTCAGGTCAAGTGCCTGCCGGATACTAGAGTTCTGGAACTGACATATATTCAAACGCAAGTCGTTGAATACTATGAATCGATAGATGATGCAGCGAACATCATAGCGAGTCAGCTCAATTCAACGACCGCTCTTTAGACTCCTGCAGACACAGGAGCTTTCTTTTTGTTTAATGTAACTTAATAACAAAAAAGATACTTCAGTTCTTTGATTCCGTTATATTCATAGGAAATTAAATACAGTTAGAGATTATGTCAAAAATAAGTTACATTAAAATGCAGTTAGGATGAGAGCAAAAAGGAAATTCGACAAATTACGGGTTTACCTATGAGGGACTATAGGTAGTCCTGTAAAACTAAAGCTAAACTACCGGAAAAAAGTGTTTTTTTAAAAAGTTCCTTCCTTTTTTAAATTAAAAAATAATTATCGATGAATGTTAGGAGGTATATCCCTTGTCGATTGTAGATACATTGTATATACTTATTCTATAAATAGCACTCTGAGGAGTTGATTCACATGGCGCAAATTAAACAAAAAGTTAGTCATCGAGAGGCTAGACTTCAGAATTGGGGTAATAGTAAAGCTGTTCGGCTTACGCGAGATGTTTTAGAGGAAGCCGGATTCAATGAAACTGAGGATGCTGTACTTGATGTAGAGATTGAACCCAATCGAATTTCGTTGGTTCGAAAAAGCAAGTTAACCCCCTTTCAAAAGCTATTTGTTGGATATAGTGGCGGAAAGCCTGAACCTGAACCTCTTTGGGATGAAGTAGAACCAGTCGGAAAAGAAGACTGGTAAGCAGTTAATAGGCTTAAAGATCGCTTGCCTGTACTTAGTCCTTTATGGAAAAGTACAGGCACTATTTAATTGGAGGAGTAATGATGACAAGATTTTTTAAAGTTGGTGACATTATAAAAGTCGATATGTCCCCGGCAAAAGGACACGAACAGAAAGGTTATCGTCCGGCGATTGTAGTTTCAGAAGAAAATGTACATAAAGAAACCGATTTAATTTGGGTCTTGCCAATCACTAATACGAATAAAGGTTATCCAACACATGTGCCAGTAAATGAAAGAACCAAGAATAGCAAGAAAAGCGGAGCAAACAATCAGACAACTGGGTATGTATTGTGTGAAAAAATAAAGGCAATTGATCCATTGGCCCGAGCAGCAAGATTAACGGACGAAGCTGATCAAGGCTTGATTGAAGATTGTAAGGCTATTATTGATGCCATTACTTATATAGGATGAATAAAGCGGGGACCAATCGAAATGATTGGTCTTTTTAAATACCTGAATTTCATTTTTGTTCGTAAAAGTTGTACTTTTACGAACGCTTTTTAACTCGATAGGATAAATAATTTTTATATGTAATTTTCTTGCAACTGGTAATATGATTGTAAGATTATATGAAAACAGAACATTAATATTGTGCATAGGAAAACTGTTTAAAATTAATTAGGGGGATCCAATGGAAAAAACGAATAGCTATACGTATTTTGGAATTACCAGTAATGGGGAAATGGGCGACCGCGGGTTCGAAGCTAATAAAAAAGGAATTTTCAATCCAAAAGAGATAACTGATTTGCTGGACATTCAGCCTTTTAGTAGTTGGGCCTATGGGGAAAATAGAACGAGTGGAACTAAATATGGTTTCTCTTCATGGAATGCGGAGAAATCCGATATTGATAGATTAGATGTAGAAGCCCAATGCAGGGATACTATTAAAAGGTTAAAAAGTAAAATTCCACTTCTCAATCAGATAAAGGAGCAATATGACGTAAACTTTGTCCTAATGATTGTCCCTAGCATATATGGTGATGAACAACCTTGGATCGCATTTAATGAAGAAGTAATAGAATTTTGTTACTTAACAGAAACTACAATTGAAGTAGATATGTATATGTAATCTTTAGTAGATGAAGACAAAAAATCATTGAATTAGTAATCACTATCGGTAAAAAGCTAATAAGAGACCCAAAAATTTTTAGTTTTTTGAAATATAGAGACGAAGCTTCATTAGAGAATAATACTAGTTCGAATTGAATGTAACTTAAGTGCAGTTAACAAGCGTAGATGGCCCAGCTATCTTAGAAATGGCGTTAGTTGATAACAATGTGCCGCCGATGGGAGACCGCGTGAAATTTTTATCGTCATTTGGCAAATAAGAAACAAATCCCCTTTTCAATTTACTGAGAAGGGGATTTTTTATGGAAGTAAAAATGCATATGGGAAAAGGTTCTTATATATCTAGGTGCAATTTATTGATCGCTTCCAGAACAGCGCTTAGTGTCTGCCCTTTAAACGTGTCCGGGACCGCCTGGTCATCGCCGGTGGCGATGAAATAGTAAGCACCTATTTTTTCGTCGTAACGGTATCCGAGATTGGATAGTGCTTTTTGTAAATCTTCCGGCAACCTGTCTGAACCGGTATGTTCAGAAAAATACTTTGTGGGTATTACTTTTACATCCCTGTCATCCGTTCCTGTATAGACGATTAACAAGTCACAGGCTTGCCGAAGCACCCACTGCCTTTTTGAATACAGCGAAATCCTTTGCCCTTCCAACCTCGAAATTCCATCCAAATTGATACTGAAAATCCGATTTATCATCTGACGGATTCCGTCACATGTCAATTCTGCTCTTTGCCGGGTTATGTACTCATCCATCGCTTTTTTAGATTGGGAAGTGTTGGATAGAGATACGGGCAGCAGCTCCTTCAACTCTTTGTCCATGATGGGCATAATGGTCAAATTAATGTTGAAAACCTGATGTACAACTCTGCAAATCTCAAGGGACGTGATTTCCCCTCGGACAGAGTTTAGGAAGGTATCCATAGCTTCAGTTTTTGTCATCGCTTGAATGGGATTAGGGGTTGGCATGTCATTGCTCCATTCATTTTTGTTTCCATTATAAAGGATTTCCCCTCTTAAATATCGCCTATTTTTTGTGGAACCGCGAAAACACATTATGATAAACGGCGCAAAAAATTTCCAGAGAACAATAACTGATTTAGAGAATGGGTAAAATCAGGTATCATGGAGAGTGTGAAGAAATTGACAAGAGAAAGCGAGTGCGCAGAAAGGGAGAGATGAAATGCTGGTGAAATATAGAAAACCGTATAAAAAAATCGCAATGGGCTTGTTATCGTTATTTCCTGAAGCGCGAGACCTGAAGAAACTCCAAGAAACGATGCATAGGTACGAGGAAAACGCGAATTGGCAATTATATTTATGGAAGGAAGCGGAAGATACAGTTGGGGTGATCGGTGTGGAAATTATGGAAGATACTTTTGTTATTCATCACCTTGCAATTGTCCCCTCGCATCGAAGCGAGGGAATAGGCCACAAAATGATCGAACAAATCCGAAAAGTGATGGGCGAACGACAGATGGAAAGCGCTGAACCGACTGGAAAATTCGTAAAAAAGTATTTAGAAGAAATACATTTAACTTAACTAAGCCTAAAAATGTTTAGGTGACCACAATAAGGGAGAGCTGTAGATTCGAAACGCCAGAAGAACTTATTCCCGTTCTTTTCAGTGAGGTATCTTTCAGCAGGGGAATTCAACATAACTTCATTCCCATTCTCGTTATGACTCAAGTATAAAGGGCGATTGTTCAGTTTCTTGATGAACTGAAATTTCGATTAAATTTTCACCCAGCCATTTTTGATTGCCGCAACCACCGCTTGGGTCCGATCTTCTGCGTACATCTTGTCCAATATCCTGGAAACATGACCCTTCACCGTTTTTTCAGAAATGAATAGGGTCGCCGCTATTTCCTGGTTACTGCTTCCGGCGGCCAGTAATTCCAAGACATCAACTTCACGCTTTGTGAGCAGGTAATAGGGAGGGCGTATATCCGACTGGTAAAAGGCCCTTTCTTCGGTCTCACTTAACCGGCAGAATTCAGCGATCAGCCAAGGCGTCATCTGCGGATGGATATAGGAGTCGCCATGGGCCACAGCTTCTACCGCTCGCACAATAGAATCCGCTCCCATATTTTTTAACAGATACCCTTCAGCACCTGCCTGCAATGCACGGCTTACATTAGTTTGATCACTTGAGGACGAAATAGCCGCCACTTTTGCTTGCGGGTACCTCGCAGTTAACCCGCTGACCGACCTCATCCCTTCTCCGTCTGACAAATTAAGATCTATGAGCAGCACATCCGGGCAGTGTTTTTCATACAGCCCTAGAATCGATTTTCCAGTATCGCCTTCTGCAATCACTTCTGCAGCGCCATCCGCCTCCAGAATTCGCTTAAGGCCTTCACGAAATTGAGTGTTCTGATCAACCAGCATAACAGTTAAGGTCATAATATCATTCTCCCGCTACCCCATCGGGCGGCCCCTTTTCATCTTCATTTATAAAATCTTCCTATATCGTCGTGTTGCCAGTCATGCTAACTTACTGTTCAATTACAAATTGTCGAGAGGCAAAAAATGGCGTCTTCTAGGAAAGGAGCCGAAATAAAAAACAACGCTGTCCTTAAAAGGAAGGACAGCGTCTTCCGTTACCTGGCAAAATGATGGTTGCCGATCTGCCGGATGACGTCGCGGCTGAAGATCCACGTGTCGGTGACCCCGCTCGGGTTATAGTAATAAGTGGCTCCATAAGAAGGATCCCAGCCGAAAAAAGCATCCTTCACTGCCCGGAACGCTGTGGTGCTGGGTGAAAGCCAGTACTGGCCATCATTTACCGCTGTAAATGCGTTGCGTTGAAAAACAACTTCATATGTAGTGTTTGGAAACGCAGAAGATTCGATGCGATTCAAAATGACAGCCGCCACAGCAACTTGTCCCTCATAGCTTTCGCCACGTGCCTCCCCGTGTACAACGTGAGCGATCATTTCGATTTGATCCATCATATTCCGCGTCAGAGGACCAGTGTAGCCGGTGGAAGTGATATTGAAATCCGCTTGAAACCGTTCGACTGCATTCTTGGTGATGGGGCCATAATAACCGGTTGTATCGGCATGGAAATAACCCAATGCCTGCAAGGATGCCTGTAATTCCTTGACCTCCTGTCCGGTGGAACCCACATACAAATCGGCAGAATTATGTGCTTCTGCTCCTGCTGGTGAAAAGTTTAGGACGATCAGTGTAAAAAGAACGCCTGCTATGATTTTTATCCGTTTCATCCTTCTCCCCTTTCCTTTTCGGAACCTCGTCAGCTCCACTAGGACTAGTGTAGAATTGGAAACGGAAGAATAAAATCCTACAGACTTCCTTAATTCCTATCAATTAAAAGTTCGAAAGATAGGCTTAGATTGATGTTGCTCTGACTACAATCGGTTACCTGATCATTCATCAAGTATTTATACCTAGAATGAACTGGTACTAAAATCCCCAAATAAGAAAAAGAAGTGGAAGGGATCGAGCGGGAGGAAGAAATCGCAAAAAGATCCGCTGAGTAAATATGCCGCTTTTGGAACAGGAACAACAGATACAGCCAAATCTTCTAGTGAATAAAAAGCAATGCTTGGTTTACATCGAGAAATAGTGTTTTTAATAATCGCAGAAAAACAGTAATAGAGGGATTTCATCAAGAATAGCAACTGCAGGTGCGGGATATTATCAAGCACTCTTTTAAGTTTAATCTGTAGAACGGTGGGAATTCAAAAAGAGAATAAAGTGTAACCGATCATGAGTCAGGCTTTATTCTATAGAGGTTGAGGTAAATGAAATCCGGAGACCTTCGTGAAAGGGCCATGCCCTTTTAAGATGACGGAGGATTCGAAAGGAAGGAAGCCAATGAAGGATGGAAAGTACAAAGTCGGCTCCGTCGAACAAGGAATCGTGAAAATTCTGTTGGTGGAAGATGAATCCATCGAAGAACAATTGCCCGCTTCTGCATTTCCTGCTGCCGCGCCAGAGGGATTGGTCCTGCAAGTCACTTCTGATAAAGAGACCGTTACGATCATGCCACTTTTTGAAGAAACGCAAGAACTGCCGAAACAGGCCGAAAAAGCGACGGATGAACTGGAAAAACACATATGAAAGAATCCCCTGCCATTTTAGATTAAAGTGCCAGGGGATTTTGTTTGTCCGCTCCAAAGACGGGATTTCCATTAGAAAGAACTCAAACAAAGACATTTATCCTCGAAGTAGCTTAATTAGTCGTTTTTAACTAATAAAGTTATAGAAAATTAATTAAGACATAAGAACCTACATTGGCTAATTATGTTTAGCTTCTCGATCTTTGTAGGAAAACAAAATAGAATACACTTTTTAGCAATTTAGAAGAAAGAAGGGCACCTGTGGAATAGCGTAAGCTGAAGAATAACCTCACTTGGGGTATTGCAGCGCAAGCTAACAAGTAAGCGGAAAGGAGTCTGTTCATGAATACCACAGAAGGAAAAGCAAGAGTCCATACGAAGCGGCGGCTGGAACCTGAAGACCAGATAAAAAGTGCGAGCTATCAGGAAGCGGAGCTGAAGCGCCTGATTCCGGAGCTGGATGAAAAAGAACAGCGGGCGGTAGAGGGTGCAATCCTGGAAATTCAGCAGCTGAACAAACAAATTTACAACCTCAAGCAGCAAGAAAGAGCATTGCGGGCAGAAATGCAGGAGCAGGCCGAAGACTTGAAAATGGAGAAATGGCGTGTGAAAGATACCGCCCTGTTTCTGGATTCGTTGGCGGAAGAATTCGTAAAGATACTTAAGACCCCCGTTAATTTCGAGAGCGAGCAGCAGCTGCGCATCCATTACTTCGAGCTGCGGAATACTGGTAAAAAATTAGCGGGTAATTGTAAAGAAAAATCCAAAACACTTAACTTTCTCTCCTGAAAATCCGAAATTAACTGTAAGAACGACAATAACTGTATCTGTAGGCATGGGAAAATTTAAAATCCCGCCCTGTTAATTAGATGCCCTGGGAAGAAAAATCGGATAAGAACCATAAAGGAGAAATCAATGGAACAGCTTGAAAAACAGGCAGCGGCACTGCTGACGTCACGAAAAGACCATATTGTCATCCTCGGAAAACAAGGGGAAATAGTTCACGCCAACGACAATTGGATTGAATACTGCTGCAGGAACGGGTTGCCTGAATCCCTATGGAAATGCGAATCGAATTATCTGACGGCACTCCAAGAAAGGGAAAGGCAGGCGGAAGCAGAAAACATCGAACGGGTCAGACGGGGACATGAACCTGAATATGTCCGGCTGATTCCGCTTCAAGTTTCGGGGGAAACCCATTGGTTTTCGCTTCAAGCCCGCCCATTCCCGCTCGCAAACAGCGAAACCGGCGTTGTTCTTTACAAGCAGCCCGTCGATTTGGCAATGGACGGGTACTTGGGTACACGGGAAGTGCTCGAAAGCATGACGGATGCTTTCATTTTGATTGACGGTGACCTCAATTTCCGTTATCTCAATGGCGCAGCAGAAAAATTGATTCAACTGAACCGAACAGAAGTGATCGGTAAAAACGTATGGGAGGTTTTCCCGGAAGCGAAGGACAGCGTCTTCCATACAAATTACAGAAAACTGAAGATGGGACAGGTTGACGTCCAATTCGACTTTTACGCACAGGCCTTTGCTAAATGGTTCGATGTAAGGGCATACCGGGTGGCCAATAAAGGACTGGCAATTTATTTCCGGGATGCAAGCGAACGGAAAGCGACGGAACAGCTGCTAGAGGAAAAGGCTTATTACGACTACCTGACGGGTCTGCCCAACCGCTGGAAAATTGAACAGACCATCCAGCAGCTGCTGCAAAATGGGAGCCGGTTTTCGCTTTTCTACATCAACTTGAATAAATTGAAATTCATCAATGATCTTCATAGCCACAGAACAGGCGACGAAGTGCTGAAGAAAGTGGCGGAGCGGTTAAAAGGCATTGCTCGGTCGGATAATGCAATCAGCCGTTTCGAAGGGGATGAATTTCTTCTGGTCCATGAACACGGAACAGGCCAAGGGTACCGAACATTCGAAGCGGAAGTTCTCCAGGCATTCGCCGAGCCATTCGTACTGGAGAATGCCCAGTGCATCCAGATGGGCGCCAGTATCGGCATCGCTTCTTACCCGGATCATGCGCGGGATGTGGAGGAATTGATAACGTGCGCTGGAACGGCGATGGCTGAGGCGAAGAAAGAAACCACCACATCCTGTTCTGTTTTCAGTCCTGATATGCGGTTCAAGCTGGCCAGACGCGTGAAAATCGAACAGGACTTAGCCGGAGACCTCGGCGAGGCGGGCATTTATCATGTCCTGCAGCCGCAGATTCATGGCGTGACCGGGGAACTGCGAGGGGTTGAGGTCCTGGCACGGTGGCAGCATCCGGAATTCGGCGCTATTTCTCCGACAGAATTTATCCAAATCGCTGAAGAGACAGGTACCATTGCCAGGCTGACCTACTATTTGATCGAAGACGTGTTCGACAGCATGAAAAAACGGGAAACTGCTTATAAGGGCCGGCTTCGAACGGCCATTAATATTACGCCGACCTTGCTTTCGAGCAAGCCATTTTTCGATGAATTTTTCCGGTTGATTGAGGAATACGGCATTCTGCCGGAATTGCTGGAAATTGAAGTGACAGAAAGCATGGATTTCACGTATTCAAGCTTGGCTTTTGGTCATTTGATGGAATGCCAGGCGAAAGGAATTTCCATTGCAATCGATGACTTTGGGACCGGTTTTTCCAGGCTGACGACGTTGATCGATTTCCCTGTCGATAAGATTAAGCTTGACCGGTTCTTTGTCCAGAAAATCGGGATGGACCGGAAAGCGGAAGTTGTGCTTGAGTCGCTGATCCGCTTCGTTAAAACCCTGGATTGTGAGATCCTGGCGGAAGGGGTGGAACATGAACGCGAAAGGGCATTCTTAAACCGTATGGGATGTACAATCCATCAAGGATATTACTACGCCAAACCGATGGGGATATGCGATTTCGAGAAAATGTATTTAGGGGAAAAGCCCACTGGAAGTTTCGGCTGATCCTGATGGAACCATCCGGTCTGCCAAAAGCCAATAGGATTACTGCAAAGAGGAAGAAGAAGTTCCATTTGTTACGAAATCAATCAAGAAAAGGAGGGAGCGGCATTCCGGTTCTGGGCACGTAAGAAAAAGCACTTCTGGCAGCGGGTACCGGCTCCGCGGCGGGGAGTGCTTTTGGCTATGGCCATTTACGCTACTAGTCGCCGGTGCGTAGCAAGCCCTTTTCGCGAACATTACTATTCGCCGAGAAATTGCTTAATCCGCCGCCTTGCTTGGATATACGAGACCATGTCCGCCATTTCCTCTTTCTCCACTCGCTGGTGATCGAGGTGAAATATATACCCGGCCAGCGAATAAGGATTTTGCAGATGGAATTCCATGTCCTCCTTCCGGCGGTCCAGAAGAAAATCGGTTGACACATTGAAATAATCGGCGATTCTCGCCAGGTCAGGTGCCACTAGCACTTTTTTGCCTCGTTCCCATGCTTCCAAGGTATCAAGCGGCACACCAAGGGCCTCTGCCATGTCTTTTACCGACTGGTTTTGCTGTTCCCTTAATTTCTTTATCTGTTTTCCTGCTGTTTCCATTTTCTCACCTCTTAGGACTCATCAGTAATTTAGTGAAAAAGAACCTTTTTGAATTTTATCATATTTTATCTTTTAGACCCACTTAACTGTAAAAATATTATAAAATGATTAGGTCAGTTACTTTTTACTCTTTCCATGATAACCGAGGAGAATTACTGAAGGAATAAAATGACAAGCGCCAACATAATAAACGGAAATATCTCTGAAAACCGAATTTTACTGTTAGGGTCTTCGTTAAGAAGGGGATAATCGCAAAAAATACTTCCGGTTTTTTTCTGCAGAAATGATCTGGAGACAACCAGAAAACTCCTAAATACCTTAATTTCGAGGCAACCAGAAGACAAAATCGAATATCAACGCAGGGCCCTTAAAAAGCAAGATTAAATGCCTGATAACAAAGGGAAATATTACATAAAGGCGGGATGGTATGATACTCGAAAAAAACACTGTCGACTCTTTTTTTACCAATCACTTTCTAACTGGACAGCGACAGTATACAAGCTTGGCTCCGCATCTTTCAAAGAAAAATGCGAGAATACCGCATCAATTAAAGGATTACTGCTTTTCGGAAACAACAATCGGTCTCCTTTTAACCGTTACTCTCATTAACTCAAGAACTTTTGAGGAATATACCCATAGTTTTATTGATACCGGCCGAAAAAATAAGTGAATGAAATGAAACAGCGTTCAACCCCCTTGATAAGGCGATCTTTAGTGGCATACATCCCATTTGCTAAAGATAGAAACCTGTGCCATTTTGAAGCGGAACCGTGGCTTTACCGCTTCCCATGCTGAAAAGCAGATGGGGCAAACTAACACAGTAATGAATATAGCGATGCTTTTAATTGCGGCTATTATTCCACGACATAGAAGGGAATCGGCTCCAACTGTGGCTCGATTCGCTGCGAAATGCGTAATTCCTCAGGTGTCAACGAGCAATAGCTCCATTTCTTGTTAATTCGTTCATTCCTTATTGTTCGCAAAATGTAAATTTTAACGAAAAATGAGGGAAAAGAGGACGAGACCATTATACTTCTAAAAAAATAAGATTACGCTAAATTCTAATTTAGTTTAAAGTTTTATAAAAATATGTATAATAAAATGAAAGAAGGAAAATGGGCAGGCATTCGCTCAGCACCACTTTCCTTCTCTCGATCACTTATATTATATTTGTATGATAACAGAATATAAGACTAATATCAAGGAGTATGATTATGAAAGCGAAACTTAACAACTCTATTTTAGAGGAAGTCTATAATATTTCAACTCCAGGAAAATGCCTTTTTGTACAGAAATGGAGTGAAATGTTTCATCACCAGACTATAAATACTTACACCTTTAGGCTTCGAAATACCCGTACGATGATCAAAGAGGCGAAAGACACCTTAGTGGAGGTAAAACAAGGAGTCGTCAAAGCAAGCAATCTCCATGATTTAATTCTTGAGTGTAGGAAGTATCTAGAAAAAGACATATGTTTCAAACAGCATTATCCACATTTACATACTGTTTTGTTGAAAGAACTGAAGTACAAATCAGATAACAAAAGTGAACTTGTACACTTAGAACATCGATTAAATAATGCTTTAAGCTCCATATCAACAAGCTACAAAGTCCATGTTATTGAAGATTTAGAAGTAGCAATTGAACAAAGCGACTTAAAAAAAGTGGAACAACTCTCGGAGTTATTAGCAAGTGAATTGATAAGCAGCGGGTGGTCTCCTCGGAGCTTGTCTAGATTGTTGCAAATCCATTTTTTGGGGATTAATCGTCTTCCTCCCTTTGAAGAGAAATGGTCTAACTTTATTGCTGAATTAAATAAAGAACCAAAAAATTTCAAGTGCTATTTCAAATTAAGTAGCAGCGAGTTAGAACACACTGGTAGCCTAGAAGCCTCTGAACTAAAAATCGTGTTGGGAAACAAAATAATAGAAGAGTTCTCCAATGCTAGGCGACATGTACAAGCTGACGCCTACTATTTACTAGAAGAAACAAAGGCTTTCTCAGAAGACATACATATGGCTGTAGAGGAAGCCAGGCATCAACTTGCAATTAAGCAGTCGGTCCTATCATACTTCGATATTCCTTTAGAAAATTTCGCATATGTTTTAGTAGGTTTCCCTAATCAAAGGATGACAAATTATGAACTAAGGAATGAACATGACTTACAAGAAGAATCTATTGACCAAGATATTAGAACAGTAATGACAGTGCTAAACAAAGGCTATTTCTCGTTGGAAGACAAGCAACGCCTTATCAATTTTTTTAGGCAGTACGACTTATCGATTCAAGCTACTTCTCTAGAGACTCGGTATACCAATCTTTGGAGCTCACTTGAATCGCTTCTAGTGAGTGGTCATCACAACTCTAAAATAGAGCACATCAAAAAAATTGTTCCTGCCATATTGTGTAGCAACTATGCTTATCGCCTTCTCGTTAACTTTTTGCAAGATTGTTCTCGTGCGGATGTAAGACCAAAATATAATGATAGAATCATAGAAACATCAGATCAAGACGCAGTGGAATTACTGCTTAAACTGGTAACAGAAAACGGACCTTCAAGGAATGCCTTTCAATCCAGCTTAAATGACTATACTCTTTTGGAGCAAAGATTTATCGAGCTTTCCAATGATTTTTCTAATAGTAAAACATATCATGACTTAATCTCGAACCACTTTGATACTGTTAGTTGGCATCTTCAAAGACTCTATAGAGCTCGGAATAAGCTTGTGCATGCAGCCATATCCGAAAAAGATACTGCCCTTCTAATAAATCACTTAAATTTTTATATAATGTCTACTGTCCATGAGTTCATTCATAGGTTGGAGAAAAATGAATTTCAAAATTTCGGGGATCTCTATCTTGCTATAGAAGACAATCACCTCGCTCTATCAGAAGCGTTACAGCAAAACATAAAGAATTCTCCTAGAGGTAAATTTATCTCTTATGATCCCGATTTAATTTTTCATGGTCCTATTTTTAAATATCTGTAACTATAAGCTAAAATTGGATTTAGCGTAATGTTTGACTAAAATTGACCAAGGAGGCTGAATGATGCCGGCTCCGACACAAAAAACCATCTTAGCAGAACAGCACATCGAGCGAGCCGTCCAGAACATGCCCTTCTATGTGGCAGATTATATCCGGGCAAAGAAGCGGTCTTCCCTGTCCCCACGTACGCTGAGCGGTTATTTATGGGACTACAAGCGCTTTTTCGATTGGCTGCGGGAAGAAGGATTCACCGAGGCTAAAACGAACAAAGACATCCCCTACACCGTTTTAGAGAATATGCGAAAAAGCGATATGGAGTACTTCTTTGAACGGTTGATGGAAGAGAAGATCGAGAAGCAGCAGAACGTCTTCGTCAAGCGCTCTTCCGACAGCACCACCCGCTTTATCCAATCTCTAAAGTCCTTGTTCAACTACCTCACCCGGGAAAGTGAACGGGAAGATGGTGAATGCTACTTCAACCGGAACGTCATGGCCAAGATCCAGGCGCCGAAGAAAGAGGAATCGATGGCCCGCCGTGCGAAACGGATCAATGCCAGCATGCTCGAAGCGGCGGAGATGGACGGCTTTCTTCACTTTGTCCGAAATGAGTACGTCACAACTCTTACGTCCCGGCAGTCTGCTTGGTTTAAGCGGAACCGGCTGCGGGATATCGCTATCCTATCCCTGTTCAGCGGCAGCGGCGCCCGGGTGAATGAAGTCGCGGGTCTCCTGATTACGGATATTGATTTCGTCCATGCTGATATAACCGCGCTCCGGAAGGGAAACAAGCTGGATACCATCAGCATCACTCAGTCTGCCCTCCAGGACATTCAGAACTACTTGGAAGTTCGGGAAGCTGTTTACCAGCCCGATAAGAAGAATCTGTTTCTTTTTTTAACCCGGCATGGCGGGACGGCAAAACCCATTTCAGTCGAGAGCATTGAAAAGATGGTGAACAAGTACACAGAAGCCTATTTAAAAGGCAAGCGACTGAGCCCTCATAAACTGCGGCACTCCTTCGCCAAACGCTTTATCGATGAAGGAGGGTCACTCGTTGCCCTGCGCGATCAGCTGGGCCATAATTCGATTGAGACCTCTTCCCTCTATACGAATCTGTCACAAGAGGAACAACGGGCCGTGCTGCGCCGGATGGATTCTTCAAAGGAATAGCGATTTCGACCATACTGAAAGGTAGAATTAAACGGAATCAAAATGGAACAGAGAAGAAATTCATCAATAATAAAAGGAAGAAGATGCCTAGTCTTCTTCCTTTTATTCTTGTTTTCGTTTTTCCGGATTTACGTATTCCTGTCTCAGGTGTTCAATCAAGGAAAAGACAATCTGTTCATCCAGCGACCCGAAATTGGAATCGAAGGACAAACGTTCGCCATCAAAATTGAAGGTGTCGAGCAGATACAGCACGCCCGGTGTTGCATATCCCCCTTTATACTGCATTATCCGGTTCAGGATATATGTCCGGAGCTCCCTGTTTTCAATCCGTCGGTGGTCCAGACAAGCGTTCACGAACGATTTTTTCAGCTGAAACCGGCCTTCCCAAATTTGCTTGGCAGCGAGTTGTTCCAATAATTCCTGACGAGTTTCCTCCCGAATTGCTTCCTTCTCTTCTTCCGTTAACACAACAGTTGTTGTGCTTTGATCCTCTCCTGGTAATTCAGGCGTTACATGTTCCGGCAGCCGTTCTTTCAGGAATGACAATAAATCGGCTTCTGTGACCAACCAGCCATTCTGTTTCGGACCTGCTCCTTTAGAACCGGTGATTTTCCCTTCGCGCAGCCAGTGTCTAACGCTTTCCTTATTGGTGGTGATTTTGTGCCGTTTCAGCACCTCAAAGAGCTCGTCCAATTCGTACTTTCTCAAGGTCCCACCTCCTGCCACAACAATTGTTGTTTTATTTAATATACAACAATTGTTGTATATTGGATAGGGCTGACTTTTCTTTAAACAGACCTGCCCAGCTCAAATTAACAAATGACACAAAACAAAAAGCCACTCATCCGAGTGACTAGAGGAAATACTTAGCCCAGTAATACAAACAGCCAAGCGCAGCAAACGTGATGACCGGCTGCATGATGATTCTTGGAAATCTCAGCCGGGACATGATACCAGCTAATACGGTCAATATGATGACTGTGCCAAACATGAAAATTGCCAATGTCACCGCCATGCTATCTATAACCGAGGTATCCACCTTCGATAAATCAAGCGCCATTCTTTCATCCCCCTTCGTTATCTATATCGGGAATTCGCGCAGGGATATTAACCCAAAAACGACAGGCAACTGTAAGTTGAAAAGGAGAAAGAACGTGTGTTAGGCGTCTATTCTCCTTTTACTTGCGATTCTATTTCCGCCATACTGAATTCCTTAACCTTGCTCCACCGATACAGATGCTGCTTCTTTTATTGATGCATTAGTTACCGGTTTCGCGACACAATAAATGACACAAGACATCCATTCCTATTGCCCTCAACTTATACGATATCCCTGCTCGCTTTTAATGAGATCAAGCTTAGATAATCGGCGATCTTCATCGTATCAAGTTCTCCTGGCTCGATATCCAGCGCAGGGAATTCTAAAATAACGTAATCATCGTCTGGTCTTAACTGGATGTATCCTGCAGCAGAAAGATCATCCATAAGATTCCGCCCCCTTACTTCAAACCACTGCCAGTGTGCAGGCATGATCCGCAGCAACATAGAATGACCAAACAAGTAGCCGCTGTTCTTTTCAGAATTTCCCTCTTCTAATAATTCGACGATATCCACTTTTTTCATCGTTGTTTCTTCCGCCATATCTTCCCCTCCAATGAATTTCTATTAAAGCAACAATTGATTTCCGTGAGCTACATGCAATTCCAGTAGGATGGATATCGTTTTCCTGCAGCTAGCAACTACTCAAGCATATGTACCGATGTAATCGTATTCAAGGAAAGTGGCCATTCCCCAAACGGATCCAAATAAATCAAGATCTCTTGCTCTTCATCAATTTGGCGGATGGTTCCGCGATGGTAGTGGAAATGCCGGTCCTGCCAAGACTGAATAAAAACAGGACATTTTCGTTCAAAAGCAATCGCCAACATTTCATGAATATCGCGGCGTTCACTGGCGCTGAGCAACGGCTGCGGGTCGATAATCGGTTCATCAGTAGCAGGTGATGGATGCTCTGATACAAAGAGACCATGCCAGCGTGTATAAGATTTCTGCATTTCTTCACTCCTCTCTCAGTAAGAACATATGTTCTTATTATACCCGTTCCTTTCAACGATTGAACACCATTTTGCAATAATGGTGACGATGCTTAAGGAAAACGTAAAAAAGAGCCTCAAATAGGCTCTCATGACGTTGTCCTTGGCTATTAGGGCAGACCCGTTCTCCTTGTCTTCATTGATCAGCCGTTATTCCATGACAGCAAGATTTCCTTTTAACCTTAAATCTGTTCTCGCTGCTTTTTTATAGACTCCCAGGAAGCTCTTCACTGGATAAGCAGCAAACTTCAACTGTTGCGAGTCCAATTCAATGCCTGACCTTCTCAGCAATTCAATCATCTCTTTCACAGAAACAGACCAATTCTCTTCTAAGTAGTTCATTTCCAACCAATCCATAATCACTTTTCTCCACACTCGATCGGATACAGGGATATAAATGGCGCCCTCCACTCGGATGGTCAGGAGGCGTTCTATAAATAACCGGTATTTTTTATCAGGTACAAAATCAGTAATTAATTTCAGCTGCTTCTTCTGCTTTTCTTGGAATCTTTTATGCCAGAATTCGTCTAATTCCTGTTCCCCCCGTGTTGTAGCATAAGGAGAACGAAAGCCTGACTGCAATCGACTAGAACGGTAATCATCAGCCGGGAATTGTCGCTGTGTCGTTAGACTTTCTGCTGTCGGATATTGTTTCTCTGCATTAGCCGCTTCCCTTTCTGCTCTTGCTTTCGCCCTTCTCTCTTCAAGTTCCCGCCGTTTGGTTTGCTGTTCTTCTTGCAACTGCAGAAACTGTTGCTTGAATTCCTCCCTCAGGTGCTGTTCTCTTTCTGGATCACGCAAACGAAAGGATTCATTTTCAATCTGCAGGGCCTGACCAAATGGAATCCGCGACGTCTCTCCGATCAGAAGCCCGCGGTACGGCCCTTGCACCTGGTCCTCGATATACCGGAACACCCGGATGTAGTTCTTGTCATCAATCGACGAGATGTAATAGATGCTCTTCAGCTTCAGTGCTTTATCGGTTTCCATCGTGGTATAGCCGAGAACTTCAAACAGTTCTTTTCTGCTTATGTAGCGACTGATTGCGTCTTTCCATTGAACGTCTTCTTTGTTTTCGAAGGAGCTCAGCCACTCGATCTCCCACATAACGATGCTTCTCTTATTCAGTTCTTCAGCGAAGTTGGCTTTATCAATCAGCCACAGCGGCTCTAGTCCTTCTTGAAGGAAATAGGTATGCCGATCTCTGAAGTTTTTGGCATGCAGTACACTCTCTGTCTCTGTCATGTCGGTCAAGACGGTCACGGCCCATTCCCTGCCTCCAATTTGGACATACAGATCCGGAAAGAATTTTGTAAATCTCCCCACACGATAACCTTCCAGAATTTCAATCTGTTCTCGACCTGCGGATGCTGTGTTTAACTCATCCTTGATCATACTCACTAGCACCGAATGCTTGTATGATTCTCGTTTTATTTGCTTCATATATTGTTTGTACGCCTGTTCAACTTGCTTTGATTCTACACAAGCTCGATTTGGTAGATGAGCGAAGAAAGTGCCGCGCTCATCTCCAGATCGAACTTTTAATGGTTCTCCACAGTAAGGGCAAGTATATATATTCTTCTGAGCTAATTTTTTCAGTTCACTAATTGTATGTATCCGTAGAATTTGGTCGATGAATTCCTCTGAGTTATCTCCTTTATTAATGGCGAACTTCAATTTTATTTATCACTCCCTATCACATTCTGGTCCTTCTACCTCGAAAGAATTTATACTATTAGTCTTTAGTTATCTGCTACTAGCTACTGGTTTCTTGGGAATATAATTCAAATAATTCCAGTAGAATTTCTTCTCCCATTCCTCCTGTTATTCTTTCGCCACCTACTTCATAAACAAAACCGATCTCTGAATCAGGAAGAAATTACCCCTCATAGAATGGAAATACAAATGAGATTCTGGCAGTTTCGTTCAATACATCCGATATTATTTCTTCATGTTTATATCCATCTGCTTCTTTGCTGAGTATATCTTCTTTTATTCCCCCTGTTACTTTCACGACATCAACGCCTTCAATTTCACCTGCTTCCCATTTCGGGTCTTCCAATACTGCATCGAAAAGTTCCTCTAAATTAAATTTTTCTTCGTTATAGTCATATTCCAACTCTTGTACTAGTTGGACTTTAACGCTAAACGAGGAAACTACATTGGTTACTTCTGCATCCACTTTTTGAACGTTGTCCATAACTTCCGTTCCAGTTCCCACTACGTTGTCAATTACTTCTGTTCCTTGATTTACTAACTCCTCTGTTTTTTCGGTACAACCAGTAAGCAACAGAATAGAGATTCCTAATAACGATAATTTCCATCCACTTCTCATATTTCTCATCCCTTTTTCATTTTTACAAACCAAATATACTAGTTTTATTTTACTATATCTTATTTTACTTATTTACATTTTCTACAAATATATTTCTCGTCAATTTCACTCCTTGTATGAATAATTTCTATAATATAGCTCTTTATCAGACTGGTGTTCATAAAAGTACATTTACATAAACGAAAAAGGAAGAGACTTTCTTCGAAGTCCCTTCCCTACCGATAAGTCGTAATATGTAACCCTATAATTCTTATACTTATCACTTTCATTATTATATACAGGGGAAGAGAAACAAAAATGAAATAAAAACAGAGACTAGTCACCCTTACTTTTTTAACGGGAGATTAAATTTAAAATTTTATGTTTATTTATTAAACATTAAAGGTAAATGACAATTGTAACAGATGATCCTCCACCTAAGAGACTACATACCTAACTAAAGAGGATGACAAAATAAGGAAAGGAGTTGTGATTGAACCGAAAACCGCATTAGCCTTTTCTTCCTGTCCATAGAAAAGATCGCTCATGCCCCAAAGATATCACGATAAAAAAGGAGTGCTTAGTTGATGAATGTAAAACGAATTTTTTCCCTCTTGATGGTGTTGGTGCTGATCATGCCGTCTTTCGCTTTCGCAGACGGGACGCCGAAGGAATCGGAAGAGAATCCGACCGTCTCCAGCCCTGCCGCTGACTTGCGTGCAACTCTCAGCCAATTGCTTTCCACCCACTTTGAATATCAGACATTGGTCGCCATCAAGGAATTCCAAAACGCACCGGATCTTGAAGCGGTCGAAATGCAGCTCGAACAGAATACCCAAAATATCGGGGATGCCATCGCTTCTGTTTACGGTGAGGAAGCAGCGGATCAGTTCCTGGAGATTTTCGCTGAGCAGTATGAGAATACGTCCGGCCTTGCCATGGCCGTGAAAAATGACAACCAGGAAAAAATTGAAGAGATCAAAAACGTTCTGTTGCAGGAATTCCCGAAAGAGCTCGGCACGTTCCTGAGCAATGCGACTGGCGGAGAACTTCCGGAGGAAGCCGCCATTAATGCCATTCAAGTCCATGAACAATTTGTGCTCGATACATTCTTTAACTATATCAATGAAGACTATACTGCAGCTTATGAATCTTTCAATGACGGTTTCAACCAGTTCTATGAAGTCGGCGCGATCCTTGCCCAGGCAATTGTCAGCCAAATGCCGGACAAATTCAATCACACGGAAGCCATCACCCCTGCTTCCGATTTGAGAGCGACCTTGAACCGGCTGCTCACCCTGCACCTTGACTACCAGGTCCTGACGGCGATCAAGCAGTATGAAAACGCGCCGGACCTCGAAGCGGTTGAGATGCAGCTTGAACAGAACGCACAGGATATCGCCAATGCCATCGCATCGGTCTATGGCGAGGAAGCGGCTGCCCAGTTCCTTGAGATCTTCCTGGAACAATATGAGAATACGTCCGGATTCGCAATGGCGGTAAAAGAGGACAATCAGGAAAAAATCGAAGAGCTCAAAAATATCCTTCTTGATGAATTCCCGACAGAACTTGGAACTTTCTTCAGCAATGCAACCGGCGGCATCATCCCTGCCGATGCAGCTGCAGACTTGATCCGCACACATGAACAGGATGTGCTGGATATCTTTTATGACTACATCAACGAAGACTACCAGGCAGCTTACGAGCGGTTTGATCTCGCGGAAGAACATATCACGACACTCGGCACAACGCTTGCAAGCGGAATCGTGACGCAGTTTCCGGATAAGTTCGACGGCGAAACAGTCCCTGCTGAAATGCCGGATACCGGTTTCGGCGGCACTGCACAGTCAACTCCATTCCTGGCATGGGCACTGTTTGCGGGCATTCTGACAATCGGTGGCGCTATTGCCATCCGCAGAAAAGTGCTGCAGTAAGCGATAAGAAAGATTACCAGAACAAAGAAGAGGGCGCGTCTCTCTTCTTTGTTTCGCTGTACATACTGATTGAAAAGGAGGAAACTGGATATGAAATGGACGATTTCCATCCTGTCCAGCGCACTCCTGACCTTGTTGCTGCTGGTTGCGGTGAATGCAGCGTTTTTCCAACACGACTTTTTCCCGGAACAACCGGTTGAAACAGATCAGGAGGAATTCGTCGCAAGCCCGGCCGCAGCGAAGCGTAGCAGCCCCGTAGCGACGGCACCGGTGTTCAGTCAGCCCGCCACGGTAAACAGTCCGGATATAGAGATGAGTGAGCTGAATTTGCCGACGGCGCTCTATCCGACAGCAATCGAAATTCCGGGCATCGCTGTCTCGGCTGAAGTGAAACCGGTCGGCGTCCTGGCGAACGGGCAGATGGGCGTGCCGGCCGATACGGTGAGTGTTGGCTGGTTTGAACCCGGGATCAGACCGGGCAACATCGGCAACGCGGTCATCGCCGGCCATGTGGACAGCAGGTCCGGTCCTGCGGTTTTCTTCCATCTGAAAGAACTGAAACCAGGAGACGAAATCACTGTATCCGACGGTGAGGGACAGAAGCTCGTCTTCGTCGTTCGGGAAATTGAAAGCTACAAGGCTAACGATGCGCCGCTCGATAAAATTTTCGGGGCAACCGACCGGCGAATGCTGAATCTGATCACATGTACTGGAACTTTTAACGGTACGACAGATGATTACTCCGAGAGATTGGTTGTCTACTCGGAACTCAAGTGATACAGCTAATTAAGTCCTCCATACCGAAAAAGCAATCCACCTCTTGTGAGCCTCCCGGGCACAGAGTGGATTGCTTTTTTATAGAGGTAATCTCTTTTCTTTCTTCCACTGTTCCCTCCCTGATACTTGCATCCCCTTTTTGCCACTATACTCATTTTCTCAATATAGAACCTTTTTTCTTATCCGAACTTTTGCAGTAGGTAAATAACGACTCCGAAACTCGCTTCAGTTATCGCTAAATGTAATGATGAACAGAGCGATAACTAGGAGTATGGTCTATCTTGGATTTGTCGATGGTCTAAACAGACATTTACGGACGGTTTTTTAACAGGTTTGCTACCTTCTGCCGTTGGATAAATGTTTGCCTGAAAGAATCCCCGGGAAGCAGTTAAGAGAACACAAACACGAGAGATGAAAAATGAAGGAGACAGGGTGACGAACGTATTCCGGAACATAGCGCTTTCCCTCGCCTTAGCTTTAGTGCTGCTGATTGTCTATGGATTGATCGAACCCCAATTGCTTGATGTGGAAGAAGAAGAAGCAGGGATTCCAAATCTGCCCGAAGAGTGGGAAGGCCAGGAAATTGCCGTGCTCGCTGACTTCCAAATTGGCATGTGGCTGGATAATAAAAGCACCGTCGAAGAAGCGATAACAGAAATTGTCGAACGGGATCCTTCTGCAGTATTACTGTTAGGCGATTATATTTACAAACCAGAAGACCAGTCAGAGCAGGAAGTGGCACAGGCCATTGAAGTACTGCAGCCACTCGGAGAAGCAGAGATTCCCGTATATGCCGTCTTAGGAAACCATGATTATGGATTGAAAAAGAAAGATGGAAACCCGGCACCCGAAGCTGCAGAAAGAATGCGTAACGCCCTGGAGGCGCTGGAGATCCAAATCCTCCATAATGAAGCAGTTACTCTTGATGCAGAAGGGGCCGTGTTGCCAGAAGGTGAATCGGGCCTGTTCATTGCCGGAATTGGATCAAGGTGGGCCGATGCTGACGAGCCGGCAGAAGCATTGGCGAATATCCCGGCAGAAGCACCACGTGTATTCATGATGCATAACCCGAACTCTTTTGAGGAGTTCCCGGCTGATGCAGCCCCGCTTGCAGTTGCCGGTCATACCCACGGTGGACAGATCAGTATCCCTGGGCTCCCGGAATGGTCTTGGGTTGCGCTGACCTCTGAGGAACCGGTTCACGTTGACGGCTGGATTGATGGTTACGGTGCACCAGGCAATCGGTTATATGTCAATCGCGGCATCGGCATGAGTGCAGTACCAATTCGCATTAACGCCAAACCCGAACTGACGATATTCACGTTAACTGCTTCGGAATAAATGATGGGGTAAAGAATATGTATGGCATGTCGGCTACTGTGCAAGCGTGGGCTTCCTTCACAGTAGCCATTGCTGTTCCTGCTTAGCAGTAATGGCTACTTTGGTGCTTTCGTAAATTGATGCCTCCAATCTGCTTTTCAATTACTGGAAGACGGAAAAACCAATTCACCTTAGCCGATTCCTCTAATTCATACGAGCCCTCGCTTTCCTAAGAAAACTAACCAACTAAACCAGAAAATTAGCCCCTAGTGAAAGGAGCAGAGAGAATGGAATCCATTGGCAAGAAAATAAAAATGCTTCGAGATCAATCTAATTTATCGGACGGGGAGTTCGCAAAAAAACTTGGCATTGCAAAAAGCACCTTATGGGGCTATGAGAGTGGGAAAAAAACAGTTTCAATTCCTCATCTTTCAGCTATTGCTGACTTTTTTGGTGTTTCGACAGATTTTTTGCTTGATCGCTCTGCGGGGCAAGTAGAGCTTGATTTGCAGAATAAGCAAAAGCTGGCCGGCTATACCTTACTCATCGACAACCATCCAATGAATGATGCAGAAATAGAAGAGGCAATTGCCTACATCCGCACCAGAAGACGAATGAAACGTCACGGCTAATTCTTTCAAAAAGAATGAAAGCTTGAACTCCCCCATTCCCACTTTTAAATGAAGTGGGAATGGGGGAGTTCCGCTTTGGTTTCGAATTGTGAAGATATCCTAAAACACTTATAGTTTGAGTATCTCGAAAGAAATGAGAAAATGTACTTAGCAAGGTTCCAGTACTTAGAAATCGTGCTTTATTTTTCAATTCATTTTTGCCTAGAGGAGCTGATAAAGTGTCAGAAAGATTTATTTTGGATACGCTTAAAGCAATTGGTCACCCCAATGCCTCAGAGATTACCCATACATTCAGCAATGCCCAACAGCCTGTTGCCAAAGTAACCGCGGTGCCCGGTTCTTCTACTTTACAGGTTATTTGGTTACCCACTCAATGCATTGAATATTTCTATGATGCTGAATCTACCGCTGCAGCCATCCTTGACCGGCTTGGTGATTCAGCATCTGTTTAAAATCTCGTTTGTTTCGAGCGATGTTTTTGCTTCAATTGATATTAAAATAGTACCTGAACTGACATGGACCCTATCCAGTTGAGGAAGCAATCCGCCTAAGCACTATAGGAATTCAATGGGCAAATTGCTTCCTTTTTATTCAAACAGCCAGTACTTAAAGAAAATGAAAGTGACTTAACTGTGTGTGATGCACCGTGATAAAAAAGAAAAACTCCCATGGATTCAGGAGTTTAAACGGAAGCAGGTGAATTGATTTGGGTTGCTATGAGACCGGCTGCCTCGTCGATGGATTCGTGGTACTCAAGCGTCTGCGTTTGAACGAAGGTCAGTTCAAGGATTTTGGTGTTTGGCAGACATCGGACGATGATCCAGTCGGTTTCATCTTTCGTAAAGGTTTGCATGATGTTGACAGTGTTATATTGGCAAACGGTTTCTAATAATTCTTTGATGTTTTCTAACTTCATCATCAGTTCCCCCTTTCCTTAACTTGGAAAGTGACTAAAAAAGTCGTAAAGAATCCAATAATTAAGTTGGTAACCATCCTGATATATCGCTGCTAGTTAATTCTCATCCCTGCGTAGGTGAGCGTTGGAATCATCCTAGCTTCCTGAATTTATTCATCTTGGCCAGAGGGGTCAAAAAATACATTTCCTTATGATGACTGCTTGAAAGCCGGAGCAGTTCTTCAAAAATCTCTTCTGAAATCAAGTACGTCTGAATGCCGTTCGGCATCATCTTCAGCTTTGGTGCTGCCTGTTCCCATTTCACTTCATCCAGTTCTACCCAGACGCTTTCGGTTTCCTGCCCATCCTCTTTGGTCAACCGGGCAAACAGCGTTATGAACGCTTGCCCGTTTTCTGCATGTAAATCTTTAACGCGGGTAAAGTAATAATTGGTCTTTTCCAGAGAATAGGGTTTTTTCTCTTGCATACCATTCCACCTTTTAACAATAACGGACAAACCGGCTATTGCTCGATTTTATATTACATAACAGCAAGCCGCACGGCGAAAACCTCTGGCGGTCCGGCCGGTTGCTTTCATGTGGATATAGGCGACTTACGGCTTCATCTCTTGCTTTTGATGATAAGCCGTTGGGAGCGGGTTTACTGGCTGAATCACTTTTTTGTTAATTCCAGGTACTCTCCCTATTTTCCTAACAGCGAACCAAAGAAATATTCTATCTCAAAAGTCTAGAGCTAAAAAGAATCCAGCGAATCTTTTCAACTCTAGATTAATTGACTAAAGTGTTAACCAAAACGTTTCATTTTCCCTCACTAATATATTAAGAAAATTATAACAATTTGTAAAGAAATTGATCTTATTGCATTTGCGACAGCAAAAAACAGGACTTTTGCCCTTAATGCTGCTACTTAGAACTTTATTGACATTATCCCCATGTCTCAATGGTTAAATCACATTCACGCTACTTAATAATTCTTCTTTTCGCATCTTGTTATATGATGTTTTAGTCGGACTGCTGATTTAATAAAAAGCTATTCAGAGGTCGGATTGCATTTCTTATCTTTTAAATCCTGTACGTGCTATGCTTAAGCTGCAAGCATATGCTTGTAACCTTCTCGCTGATCTGCACCTAAAACCTTTGCAATTTGATGTGCACAGGAACAGGACGCAGAGACGCAGAAAGGGATACCTGGCGCGGGTGCACCCTTGCCAGGTATTTTTCCGTTTTTCACCGCTATCTCTCAATCCCCATCAAAGTCATACTGTTGGTTAAGCTAAGGATTAGAACAAATGTAGTTTAGCCCCGCTCAAGTTGTATTTATTAACCTATCTTTTTCTAAAAGATAAAGATGGATGGGGTTTCCCTCCAGTTTCTGCAATAGGACGTTTCGGACATGGGATGTCAGCATGAGAAGATTAGGGGTAATTCAAATTTGAATTTCTTATTTTCTGGTCTTACGTCACCACTTTCTTCTTTATGTAAAAAACCTGTATAGAATAAATTCTATACAGGTTTTGAGAATCCCTTACTAACTGGCGAGAAGTTCTCTCATATGGATAATTTCTTTAAATGTTATTGCGTATGGCCTTGGTCTTCATGTGAATCATCTACGTCGGCAGGCACGCACTTTCCACAATAGACCTGAGCACCAAACTGCGTGAATACCCTTGAGGATTCAATTTCAGCAGAAAGAACTCTCTATAGCAGAGCATTTACCTTTCATCAAGGCTTCCCGTAAAGAATGGGTCATAAGAGCAGGACTTTTAACATCGAGACCTGTTCAATCATCAGGTGATTCTGAAAGCCCCATTGCCGCTCCCGGTCGGGACGAATCCGCTGTCCCGTAAAGGTTTCCGGTCGAAGGGTCAATCAAAATCGCCTGGACATCACCGATCCTGATATCAGGGGATTCCGCCTTTTCCACCTCGAATCCCATCGATTCAAGTTTTCCCCGGATTTCTTGGCCTATTTCCGTCTCCACCTGTACAGGGTGGCTTGGCCCATTGAATAATCGCGGCTTCCGGACCGCCTCCTTCAAATCCATCTTATATTCAAGGACATTCACTAGTACTTGAAGAACGGAAGCGACAATCGTGTACCCCCCGGGTGAACCGAGTGTGAAAAAAGGATTTCCTTTATGGAAACCAATTGTTGGTGTTTTCGAACTCACCGGGTACTTTCCGGCTCCCGGCTCATTGACTGTTCCTGGTTCCGGGTCGAAATCCGTTAAGTCATTGTTCAATAGAAACCCGTACTCCGGGACCATGATGCCCGATCCAAACATCCGTTCAATTGAGGACGTACAGGCGGCGACATTCCCCCATTGGTCTACAGCCGTAAAGTGAGTCGTCTCTGTTCCGCCATCCGAAGTCCCGTGCTGAATCAAGCGACCTGGCTCCCCTTCCTGGCACTTCCACGGGTCACCAAAACCAATTGCCTCGTTGTGTTCCTTGAAATTGATCAGTTTTCGGCGTTCCTCTACATAATCGGGATGCAACAGGCCGGCCATCGGAATATCCACGAAATTCGGATCGCCCATATAGGCGTTCTTATCCGACAGGGCAATCTCCATCGCTTCGGCAATCAAATAATACTTCTCCCAGGAGTCGGGGCCGTACTGATTAAAATCAACCGGTTCAAGGATTTTCAGCAACTGTGCCACAGCGAATCCGCCTCCGTTCGGCGGAGCCGGAAATGCAAAATCGAACTCTTTGTAACTGCTCCATAACGGTTCATCAATCGAAGCCCGGTAATTCGCCAGATCTCTTTTTGTCATCAGCCCGCCAAGCGCCTGAATGGTTTCACTGATGGCGTCTCCGATTGTTCCCTCATAGACGGACGCAAAAACCTTCTTCCCGGATAATCCGCAGCGTGTTTGCGAGATCCTGCTGTGTCACCGTGTCTCCTTCGACGAGAGGTACGCCATCTGGCATAAATACTTTCTTTGCTTCCTCTCCCAACCGGAAGTGGTTGAACTTTATCGCCTGATCCCAGAGAAACTTCACTTCGTACTCTCCGTCAGCCAGCTCAATCGCCGGATTGATCAGCCGTTCAAGCGGCATCGTGCCGTAACGCTCATGCGCCAGTTCCATCGCTTTCATAATGCCGGGTATTCCCACTGCCGCGGCTTTTGTTGACCGTTTCAGAAAAGGCACGACATTTCCTTCTTCATCGAGAAACAGTTCCGGATTCACGGCAGCTGGCGCTTGGCTGTGCCCGTTAATCACTTTTGTTTCATTCCGTTCACTGTCATAGATGGTGATGAATCCGCTGGCGCCGATGCCCGTGTCCATCCTCTCGACTGCTGCTAGCGCAAACTGGATGGCGATGATGGCATCAACTGCATTCCCGCCGTCTGCCAGCACCCGTTCTCCGACTTCGGTCGCTTCTTTTACGGCACTGGCGGCCATACCGTAACTTCCTATTGCAGTTTCCCGCCAAGCTGCCCGTTCATCTGCCTTTTGATTTCGAAAAATTTCGTCCAACTTCATGTTATCCATCACCTCTTTTGATCGATTCCTTTCCTGAATTTATTTGGTAAGTCCATTCATTGTCTTTCCATCTTTACTGTTTACCCGATTTGCCTGCATGTTAATAAGTTTTCAGGAATCGCACCCATCTAACCTGGCAGAATCTCACTTGTGCGACTTCATCCTTGTTCTCGCACCCTTTTCTGAATGAGATAGAGATTAGAACAAACGACAGTAAAAAATGAAGTTCCGAGTCTGGAACTTCACAAGTTTTCGTATTACGCCTTTTTCTGCTCGATCGTTTTTTTCAGCTTCTCGTACTCTGTTCCATTGCCTGTCGCATTTGCAAGCAGATCTAGTTTTTCCAGTAACAAATCGCGGTCAATATCATAAATGATTTCCTGTGATACATTTTCGATTGTATTCTCAGCGAAACGCCAAATGTGGGTATGGCGAATCGGGTTTGATGACTGAGCCAACATTCGAAGGGCAGACACAATTTCAATGATAATCGGAAGATCGCCTTTCGCATAATGCCGGATCATTCCGAAACCTCTATATAGTGCGCCTTCAAAATGCTGCTCTCGGGTAATCACCCGGACCTGCTTGTCTGAATCAGCAAGATAGGGTGTAAATGTAATGCGCTCGTCAAAGACCTGCATCAAGTTGGCCAGCTGATAAATCGCATTGACGGCCGAACGGGGATCCCCGTTGCTGATCGATTTGATGGCCACTTCTGCCAGCTTGCTCATCGCCGCATAATTGTCCTGGATTTCCGTTTCTTTATTGCCGAATGCAAAGCATTTTGTATACGCGTCTTCATCCACTTTGTATGCCCCTGGTCCCCAGTAGGAAAACAGTGGGTTGCCGGCCAGCATGAAATCGCCTATCCGTTCGTGGAGTGCAAGGATTATATCCTCTTTCTGTGCCTCGCTGACCATTCCTTGAAAATCAACAAGCTGAATATAGCCAGCCTCAGGTGCTTTCACTATCTTTGCGTGTTTCCGGAACTCTTCTTTAAGATCTCCTGCTTCCACTACTTTCAGTTTTTCCATATCTTCTGTCAGGGTTTTTTGGATAATCTCTTCGGAGATAAGCCGCATATTCCACGTGATATTATGCACTTGCATCCAATAGATGGCGTGATTAATGAAAAAAAGGAAGATGATGGCCGTACTAAACGTCATCAATACCGTCAGCAGCGGAACAAGGACAAATTCATCCTGCCGAAAATTATTCATGAATAAAAACAGGAGCAGCACGTAGATAAAACTGCCGTTGAATAGGCCGACGAAATGCTGGGTCTCTCTTGTGGCAATAAAATCCTGCAGCATGCGCGGTGAAAACTGACTGCTTAATGTAGTCAGAAATACCAGCAGGATATTTAATGTAAAAGCGCTCAGCAGCAAAATCGAAGCGATCAATGTACTTACCAGTGTCCGGGTCGCTTCATGATTGAAGGCAAAGAAGCTGGCGCGTACGGAGAGATCAACTTGCATGTCGATCAAGAGCGTGACAATTGCAAGGACGGCAGCTGCCATGACATACGCCAGTGGTTTAAACCAAAGTGACTGGTGTATTTCATGCTTCCGCTGCCGCCGGGACATCCGAAAATATTTCCTTATTTCTCTTGGCAGAAATTTTATCAACATACACCAGGTTCTCCTTTCGATTCCCGTAAAGAAGAGGCAGGGAAAACTAATTCAAGATACTAATCAAACCTACCGATATTTGGTTAATCAGCAGCTGCACGCGATTTATATATGTTGCCGATGAAGAAGCAAGCGGCAACCAGAACGAAGAGTAAGAGCGGCATGGTAAGTCACGACAGAGTGGAAATCGCATTGCCGAACGCCGTGTATAAAACGGCCAGCCCAAGAAGTGAATACAGCGCATACTCCTTATATGAACTCGTCACTTCCATTAAATACACGCTCAGCAGATTGAAACTGATGAACGGCATAATACGCAATATCAGGACCTGACCGAGGGAAATCGTTTTATCGTGCATAAGTTTCTCCCTGAGGTGATCGATCTTCCCTTTGAATTTCGGAAACTTGTCAACCATCCCATACGTAACGAGGGCGACGATTGACAGCCCGATATAAAACAGCAGCGCTCCTTTGACAAAGCCGAACACCACGCCCCGTGATGCATAATACCACAACGACGGGCAAAAACAGCAGCGGTCGGATGAATGCAGCAGAATAAAAAGAACGGGAGCGAACCAGCCGGCATTTTCAATAAACGCTTTCATTGGTTCATGAAACGGATCCATCAGAATCCTCCTGCTGAAATGCGATTTCTCCTTTCTATAGATAGCAGAATTGAAAATGAATGTTTCAATAAATAGACGAAATCCGCTGATTCATTAGGCATTCCAAAGAATTGCAGAAAAAAGATAATCTCTCTATGCAGGAGAACAGGATAACCCCCAATCAGTTATTCTTGCTAATCAGCAAGGAAACAACCGATGTTTCATCTGAAGGAGTTATAAATCTTCCTTCTAATCGCAAGTACAGATGAAGGGAACGAAACAGAAAGACCTCACGTAAAAAATTGCTGCTCGGTCTTCAATACACAGCAGAAGAAAGCAAAACATAAGGAAAAAGATAACAAAACAGGCCTCGTTATATTCACGTACCGCCTGTTTGTCCAGAAGGCCATTGCCGCGCATCGGATTCAAGGGCATTGAGGAGTTTTCTTCTGCGCCCCTGAAGTTGTTCAACTTCTGTTTTAAATTCTTTATCGGTCATCGTCGGCAAACCTAAAATCCGAATATCGTCTAAATTAGCTATGGACGGAACTTGTCCAGCTGTTTTAATGAGCCGGGGTGAAAGTGCATCCAAGTAGCCCTCAATACTTGATCTTGCTTCTTGAATCAATACCCTATTCGGCTGATACGGCTCAGGAACGCCGAATCGAAGAATTGTCAGTGCTTCATCGAGGACAGTGACTGCAACTGATGCAGCTTGTTCGTCCTGTGGACAGTGATAGTAGTACAGAACCGGATAGGCTTTGTGCTGTGCGGCCAGGGTGCTGAGTTGTGAAGAAGTGGAACTTAACAGCAAATTAATATCGGAAAAATCAGTGCCATTCCAAGAGTTTCTCACAAATTCACTTCCCGATTTGCCAATTGCGGTAATACTGGAAGCAAACGAACGTTGCTGTATGACCGAATTGAGAATGGATAGTGTGTATGTGGCACCAAGCGTCAGAAACAAAAAGCCGTTTCCTGATGCAGCTGCGGTGATCACTTGCCAGAAACCCTCTCTTGGAACATAATCGCCAACGCCAAGCGTGAACACGACATACCCCGTAAAATAAATCCGCTCACTCCAGTTGATCGGCTTGTCATCGCGTGTATCAACCACCGAATGGATATCCCCGGAAAAAACCAGCAGCCAGCCGAGCCACAATAACCCTATCCACGTTACGAGTGTAATGGCCAAAACAGCCGGTCCTGCCAGACTGAGCAGCCAAGGATGACCCCTGCCGATTCCCCTCGTCATCTTCCATAAGAATCTCGATAATCGGCTGGAGATGGGCCCGGCTCCTCCGTCCACCCAAAGCGTTGTCCAGAAAACATCTATCGTCACGAACAGCAATAGGCCAATGCCAGCCACTAAATAAATCCATTCCATGTACCTACTCTCCTTTCTATGAGACTCCTGCTACACTTTCTCTTTGGTTTTATCCGGCACTGCAGGTTGTGCTTCTGCAAAATCCGTTGCATGGCGTTCCAATTCAGTTTTATGCTCTATCGCTTCTTCAGGAGATGCCGGATTTTCCGGTGGTTATTGCGGCAGCTAGTCTGGCGGTACAGTTGACTAACTGCTTCTTCCTTGGCTGTCATTATTTCAACTATACCTTCGGTTAGCCACCGGTATAAGCAGACCGTGGCACACCAAGGGTCAACAAGGCCGTTTTTATAACCTATTTTCCTTTAAGTTTCTTCTTAAGCTGGAAGGCTTTTTCTCAGCTCCTTTTCCATCTCCACATACTTTTTTAGGATTTCGTTCACCATTTTTAAGTTAGCGATCTGCCTGTTCCGCTTTTCGTCTTCGCTTGTGTTTTCAGGGCCGTGGCCCTGCATATACTGCTTGCCGATCAGCTGATCAAAACGGTACAGCGCATTCGCTCGATACAATTCATCCACATTTTAATTTATGATTCATTTTTGATGCTATGCTTCTCGATGACTCCCTTGTCGTCAATTGATCGCTCAATTTTTCCTTAGCCACGTCCATGTCACTTCGCTTGAATAGGCGTTTTCGCCCATACAAAAACACCTCCGATTTCTAACCCTGTTCCCAGTGTATCATCTCGAAGGTGTTTTATTGTGTCTCATTAATTTAGAATAGCCCACTTTTATCTACTGCTTTCACGGGTTTTTAGTTTCTGGTATTTTCCTTTGACAGCCATTTCCGATCGTCCTAGCTGGTCTGCAATTTCCCTTAGCGTGAATCCCTTTCTTCGGAGGTTCAGCAGCGTCTCAACATCCTCTTCCTTCCATCGTCTAGGGGAAGCCTTCAATGGCCGGGCTGTAAACTTACAATCGTTCAATTTCTTCACGATCGTATTCTCCGGTCGATTCAGTAAACCCGCTAATTCCTTATAGGTATACTTACCTTGTTTCACAAGCAGCAGCAACCATTTTTCTTCTGTCTCTGTCCAGTTCGAATACCGCTTTTTCTTTCGTTTGTCATGGACATCCTGCTGCCTTTGTTCTCTAACCCATTCGGGCTCAACTCCCAAGGCATGGGGTGCTATACGCGAAAAGTCAATTCCGTTTCTGTTTTTCGCCGCCCACTCCCAGAAAGCGGAGAGACTGATAATCGGTTTGCGCCGTGTTTCTGTTGTTTTCACTGGCTGTGCCGGTAATCCATATAATCTTTCCCAACGTCTTAATGTACTGTAGTTAACATGAAGCGCTTTACCCAACGCAGTCAGGGTGATGCCATCCTGGGACAACAAAAAGCTTGAGTACCCCAAACCATACGCTTTCACTCTCACGGCTTCTGGTGTGCGCTCCAGTTTTTTTGCGATGGCATGATAATTCAGCACTCCCCACTGATCGTCCAGGTACGCCACTTCTTCGGCGGTCCACCTTTGATTATCGTTTCCCCCTTTATTGTATAGCCCTAACTTTTGTGCTTTATTCTGTACGGACGATACGGAGCGCCCCAGCGCCATGGCGATTTCAGACAGCGATGAATTTTCTGCATGAAATTCTTTCAAAAATTCAATTTCAGAAGCACTCCACGTCTTCTTTCTCTCGTGATTTCCTTCAGGCATACTCTCAACTCCTGTCTGCCAAAGTTGACAAATGAGAAACTATATTTATTATACTTAAAATTCCTGTTAGATGAATTTACATAATTGAATTTTTAAAATAAAAGCGTTCGTAAAAGTACACGTTTACGAACGGTTTGAAAATGACCAAAAAAGACCGAAAAGAGCGTTCGTAAACATATCAAATTACTTTACGAACGTTCGCGAAATTGCAAACACTTTTACGAACGCTTTTCAGGTATAATTAGAGAAAACAATCGTTCTTAGAGGTGAATTATGGAACATCGCAAATTTGGCTACATACGCGTCAGCAGCAAAGATCAAAATGAAGGCCGTCAATTGGAAGCCATGCGAAAAATGGGCATCAATGAGCGGGATATTTATTTGGACAAGCAAAGCGGGAAAAACTTTGAGCGTGCAAACTATCAATTACTGAAACGGGTTATTCGGAAAGGCGATATTTTGTATATCCACTCGCTGGATCGGTTCGGCCGAAACAAAGAAGAGATCCTCCAGGAATGGAATGACCTCACGAAAAATATCGAAGCAGATATTGTGGTGCTGGATATGCCACTGTTGGATACCACACAATATAAAGACAGCATGGGAACCTTTATCGCAGATTTGGTTTTGCAGATTCTTTCTTGGATGGCTGAAGAGGAACGAGAGCGCATCCGGAAACGGCAGCGCGAGGGCATTGATATTGCTCTAAAAAACGGTGTCACTTTCGGTCGTCCAAAAGCTACGACTACGGAAGAATTTATAGAAGTATATAGGCGTTGGAAAGCAGGAGAACTATCTGCAGTAAAGTCCATGGAAGAGTTAGGCATTAAAAAGACAACCTTTTATAAGCTGGTAAGAAAATTTGAAAACCAACATTCACAGAATTAAAAAATACATTAAAAGAAGTCCTCTAGTAATGAGGACTTCCTATTAATTCTTTCATTCAGTTTTTAAGTTATGACTTACTCCACTGAAGAAAATATATTTCTCTTAATCGTTTCCCACTCTGCAGTTACCTCTGAATTTAATTTGTGAAAAATCTTGCTAGATAAGTGTACTCCCATGCTTGCCACAGAGGATTCATAACGAAAAACCAAGCTTAAAATCAATGTTTTAACCTTATTATTTATATTTGATTCCGCCGTTAAGAATAATTGTCTAAACTCAACAAGTAACCGATCACTGGAGATTCTTAATAGTTCTAATTTAATCCAATTTGTTATTAAGCCTGTTGTGAATACTGTTTGAGCGACAATTGCAATTAAATCTAGATCAGTTTTCCGTATTAAAATTAGCACTAGCAATACAAAAAGATAAAGAATACTTTTGACTCTTTCTCTTTTTGCCATTTCCTCTGTTACCCTCAATGTGAAAAGTGTATTCTCGAAGACATTAACTCCTAAGCGGATAACAGAAGGACTTTGCGGGTTATTATAATACCTGTATGTCTCTTCATCATCCAGTTTTATGCCAAATGAATTGGATAACAAATGAACTCTTCTTTTACTTTGGGCATTTCTCAATAGAAAAAGACTTACCCAGTTACTTACAACAACATATAATACCGTAACGACAATAAAGACGATATTTAGAGTAGAGTTTAACCAGGTAATATCAGAAGAAAAAAATACGGCAAAGGAACAAACTATTGAAAGTACAAATAGCCAGTTACTTATTGTATTGATTGATGAAACTTTAGTAAAGTAACTATCTATTGTATCCACACGCTCATTTAGCATATGTAGATTACCCCTTAAAAGTTTGGAAAAAGTTTTTTTATTTCATTCTCTGCTGAGATTGGCAAGTTGTCTCTTTCCAATTCTTTCGTTTTTGCAATTATTCTTTTAGCCCGATTTACTTTGTCTTTGTAATTCTGGGAATCTGTGTAATCGTAATCGAGTTTTTCAAAGGTACTGTAGACAAATTCTTTAATATTAATACAGTTCCAATAATAGTTATCTACAACCCACTTTTCTAGTAAATACGGAGTGCGATGGCTTCCGTTCAATCTATTCCAATACTTTAATAGCCGGACTAGCGGCTTAATTTGATTATGATAAGTTGCATTGGCATCTGATAACTTACTATTAAACGTATTTGGTTGGGTAATCATCCATTCAGTATAAGAGGAGGACGGAGAAGGAATATATAGATTCCCCAAAAAATCCTTTTTGGCTGGAACTAACTCAAACTTAATATGATTTAACTCAAGCACTATCGTTGGGTGAGATTGATAGATTTCAGAGCTATAATAGTATTTATTCACAAATGCTTTTAAATGATTGAGTAGCGTTTGAGGTTTGTATTCGTAGGGATTTTTAAAGACAACCATGTAATCAACATCTGAGTTTTCGTCTGCTTTTCTCGGCAATACTGTTCTTCGAGTATAAGAGCCGAATTTAAAGTGACCATCTAAATCTCGACTAAAATAGGTATTTAATCTGCTCGATAAAGTATCTACCGATTTACTTACTTTATCCTTTTCTTCTTGCTGTAAATTCAATGCGCTAGATAAACTACTTAAATGGGATTGCACGCTCATTGATCTTCCCCCTTGTTAATTATGTCTTTCCTTACTATAACAGATAAACAAAACAGGGAACATACATTCCATTTGGTATTCCTTGCAAAGATTCTATCTATCTAGATATTTCTTTATAATTATAGAAGAAACTCAAAACAAAGCACTGAAACTTCAATTTTGAAGCTAAGCATTTATATTAAAAAGATGAAGCAATGCTCAGTGTCTTGATGCCGTTTTAAAACTCCTGCTGCACAGCTTTTTTATTTCTTATTAGAAGACTTGCTTGCTAGGGTTTTAACGCGCCACCTACTATGTCTCCTTTATGCTTGGCCATTAGTTGTCCTACTTGCTTTAAAACATAATTTTCATAATAAAAATAATAATTTTCAGCTTTTTATTATGATAGCTAATGCAGTTGTTTTAATCAGGGTAGTTCTCTAATCTATTTAATGCTTTTTCATATGCAGAAACTCGTTTCGATTCTGCTGCATCTATTTTTTGAAGAATTCGCTGCCAATATATATTCCCATCATTGCTATACGATTTTGCAGTTTCTCGCCATAGGAATTCTTCCGCTTCTTCCAGTACAATAAGTCTTCGACTGTTAATTTTTAAATGCGGCATACCGTCTTCTTTAATCAAGAGGTTAATCGTTCCATAACTGACGCGAAAATGTTCTGCAGCTTCCCGAAGTGTTAATACAGTGCGCCCCAAGTAGGAATCTCTTTCCTTTACCGACTTATGGCGAAGTTCTTCTCCGATTTTTTCTAACTCCTCTTGGATAATGGATCGGATAACTTCATCAATCATGAGTGGTGCCTCCTTTTTAATTTCATTATCCTTTAACTCTCGCAATACCGCTTTGACATCCCATACCCCTTCACTATCCGACCAGTGATTTTCCTTATAAGACTGAATCGCATCCTGTATCTCATTTAAATCAAATATCAATCGATTGCCAACTTTCCGATGAGGCATTGCTCTTTCGTAGGTGAGCCTTCTAAGTACATAGGAATCAATCCCTGTTTCTGCTGCTGTTTCTTTCATCGTTAAATACCGCTTCTTTTTCAATGTCTTATGTTCTTTTTTTGTCACGAGAAATATTTCAATTTCTTCTTTAAACAAGTTCTGAATAAGAGATTCAAAATTGGTCATCCTCTTCCTCCGCCCTATTTTAGAATCAGGATAATTAATATATTTTCAAGCTTACCAAAACTTCCGACAATATTGATAGATTCAAGTACAGCATAGATTTTGGAACAGGTTTTAATAGGAATATTTAAAAAGAGAAGTAGATCTAAGTCACCTTTTCTTTTCCTCTCAAAATCCTCATTTTATAAAAGCTATAAACTATAAAGAAGTCTACTTTTCCTTCTTCAAGTTTTGTATAATAGTAAATGGAAATATAAGGCAAGCATACTTTGCATATACCGAGGTGCTGACATTGTGGAAAGAAATTATAGTGACGGATTGGAAACAATTCAATCAACATATTGAACGATTCAGTGATAAACATTGGGTTTACCGTGGGCAAAATTCAGAGCAATGGCTTCTGGAATCTTCCCTACATCGAGAATGTAAAGCATTTAAAAGTGATATTGACAATAAAAAATGTGTAGAAATCGAACGAAAAATGGAAGAAGAATTTAAATCCTCTTATAAGTTGTATTCCAACTTTCAAATTTCAGAGCCCAAAAATGATGATGTTATGGAAGATTGGCTTGAAGAGAGATTGACCACTTTTTCCGTCATGCAACACTACGGAACACCCACACGCTTCCTGGATTGGACCCATTCTCCATTTATCGCCAGCTTTTTTGCGTTAGATGGAGCAACGAAGAGGTTTTGCATCTATGCATTAAATTTAAAGCAAATCAACCAGTTCAATGAATCCATTTCCGTTAATGCTTTTCAAAGAAATAGAATTTTTTATGACACGCGCAATCCCATCAAACCTTTTCTATACCCGTATCACGCAATCGAAAAGAATCACCGGTTAAGGGTTCAACAAGGATTATTTTTAGTCCCTAGTTTAATTAACATGACATTTGACGACATTCTTAAAGATTATGGCATTGAGAATGGGCTTTTAAACGGCGAAGAAACAGCTGTAAAACTAATATTCGATAACGATGACTTACAATACTGGTGGTTCAAACTGATTCAGATGAACATAACCCATGAAACGATTTACCCTGGACTTGAAGGGTTTTGCAAATCATTAAAGCTAAATATTTTTAAATAAAAAACAGCAATAAATGCCTTGGGTCAAGTTGCTATTCAATAAGAAAGGTGGAAAAGAAATGAAAGTTCAACAACTAGATCCGGAAGTACTCGGAAGAAATCTATTAGGCATTGTCCCGGCGTCCTTGAAAGGGAAACACTCTTGGCCACGTAGTACAGTGACTGATTACATAGCAGTTGAAACTCTCGAAGATGAATTTATAAAAGATTTATTTAAATTACCTACAATGGAACTCGTAGAAAAATGGTACGGGGGGCAAATGGAATTATTAACGTACATCGCCCGAAATTCGGTTTTTTTAAAAAAAGACCCGGATTGATGTGAATTAACCCCAAAACGGTTTCTTTTTTTAAAGTGTCTACTGTTTGGGGTTCAGTTCAACCACTTATAAATTCTTCTTTCTTTTTTAAAGGTTATATTTATACTTAAAATAGCTATATTTTTTATCGTTCGGCTAATTTAGGAGGATTGAAATGGATATTGATGTTACAGCTCGTGAGGGTATGCGTTCTTTCATAGATCTAATTAAAGAAATTGATATAGTTCCACATGCACAACGTGATCGAGGAACTTTGTTTGAATTACTTGTTGCTGCTTATTTTGAAAACGAGCCAATGTATGCTCGTTTATTTGATAAAGTCTGGAAATTGAGTGATGTTCCAGCTGAATATAAAATCCCTAAGAAAGATACCGGAGTAGATCTAGTAGCAAGAAAACACGAAACAGGTGAGTTAGTCGCTATTCAATGTAAATTTCACTCAGAAGATACGATTATTCAGAAAGCGCATATCGACTCATTTTTAAATGAAGTCGGAAAGCAATATTATGCGGAAGGGATTATTATTACAACGACAGACCGTTGGAGTAACAATGCCGATGATGCTCTGAAATTTAGAGATAAAACAATTGCTCGTATATCTCTAGCAGATTTAAGAGAAAGTAAGATTGATTGGTCTTCATTTTCTTTTAGCAATCCTACAGCTGTACAACTTCAAGAAAAGAAAAAGCCACGAGTCCATCAGATTCCAGCAATCGAAGCAGTAATGGAAGGATTTAAAACTACAGAACGTGGAAAGCTGATTATGGCTCCAGGTACAGGAAAAACCTATACTTCCATGGCGATTGCTGAAAAAATGGCTTTAGAGAAAAAGGATGTTTTTCGAGTTTTGTATCTTGTTCCAAGTATTCAACTTCTTTCTCAAACTTTAAGAAGCTGGACTGCAGATACAAACTTCAATATGGATGCTATTGCCGTATGTTCAGATAGAAAAGTAACTAAAGCAGAAAGCAATAATGAATTAGAGGACATCGCAGCGGCAGACTTAGGCTATCCTGCTACGACTAATCAAGAGAAGTTACTCTTCTACAAAGATCAGATTGAAAGCAGTGAGTTACCAGGCAATTTCTTGACAGTATTTTCGACGTACCAATCAATTGACGTTGTGATCGAAGCCCAGAAGAACGGTTTCTATGATTTTGACTTGGTTATTTGTGATGAAGCGCATCGCACGACTGGCGCAACTGAGAGCGGAAAAGAAGCTTCAGCTTTTACTAAAGTACATATTGACAGCAATATCAAAACGACCAAAAGACTATACCAAACAGCAACGCCTCGTGTTTATGGAGAGGATGCAAAAAAGAAGGCCGAAGAAATGTCAGTGCTGATCGCTGATATGAGCGATCCTTCCATTTACGGAAAGGAATTCTATCGTATCGGTTTTGGAGATGCAATTCGAAAAGACATTTTGACTGACTACAAAGTAATGGTGCTCGCTGTAGATGAAGAAGTCATAGCTCGTCGGTTCCAACAATTATTGGCTCGGGAATCCGAATTGGAATTTGATGATGTAACAAAAATTATTGGCTGCTGGAATGGTTTAGTAAAAAGAAAAAGCCAGTCAGATGAAACACTTGGAGCACCGATGAAACGTGCAATTGCGTTTACGGGAACAATCAAAGATTCGAAATTGATTACGAACATGTTTTCAACTGTGGTAGATGAATATATTAATGAGGTTAGTGATCAAACAGACCAGTTTTCAGTTGAAATAGATCATGCTGACGGCTCTATGAATGCTCTTCAAAAAAACGAAAAGATCTCTTGGTTAAAATCTGAAATTCCAAATCAAACCTGCCGAATCTTATCAAATGCTCGTTTCTTAACAGAAGGAGTCGATGTGCCTGATTTAGATGCTGTAATGTTCTTAAAACCCCGTAAATCAAAAATAGATATTGCTCAAGCAGTTGGACGTGTTATGCGTAAAGCAGAAGGAAAAGACTATGGTTATGTAATCCTTCCTATTGGTATTCCAGCTGGCCTAGATCCAAATACAGTCTTAGATAATCATGAAAAATATCGCGTCGTTTGGGAAGTTTTAAATGCTTTGCGTTCATTAGACGAGCGTTTTGACGCCACAATCAATCAGCTTGAATTAAATAAAAAGAAACCAGGGCAAATTCAAGTTATTGGAGTTGGTGATTCACCAGAGGATGGCCTTGTAACTCCGAAACCAGGAACAGAACAGTTATCCTTCTCTTTAACAGAGGAAGACTGGTCAGATTTAGAACGTGCAATATATGGAAAAATCGTAAAAAAAGGGCTCATCACCGAAACGTGGGGTTGTGTAAGTGAAAGTTGATTGAACGTAAAAATTAGAAAAAAAGCGAAAACCCCGTTATCGTAATTGTTGACTAGACAAACCACGATAGGAGTTTTCGCTTTGTGCACCCAGTTTATCAAATCCCTGATTCCATTGCCAGCCTTTTTTACCGTCTCTCCGCCATCCGATGAAGCGCCGGCTGTTTTCCCAGTCGATCCGCCGGCCCACTGTATCCGCTGTCCGATTTGTGGCGGAAGAACCCATCGCCATGATCGGAAAATCCGCCGCTTTCGCCATGGGTATGCCTGGCATATTGGTACCCTGTGGATTGAACTAGCCGTTCCCAGACAGCGCTGCTTGGGTTGTGCCTACACGTTCACCTACGATTACGGGCTTGGGCTCATCCGTTATTCCACCGCTGCCTACCGTCGCGAAATCGTCCGTCGCTGCCATGGCCGCGCCCTTTCGGACGTGGCCTCCGAGTATCAGCTGCCATATACCACGGTGGAACGGTGGTTTTACCGGTATGCGCCAGAACAGGCAAAAGAAGAAAAAGCGGAACGGATCTGTGTCGATGAGTTCGCTTTCCGTAAAGGCCATTCCTATGCGACCAGTGTGCTGAATGCCGATACCGGAAGCGTGCTGGCTGTCGCCCGCGGACGGGACGAGGAGGCGATCAAAACTGTCCTGGCAAAGGTGAAGGGATCTGTGAAAGTGGTGGTGAGCGATCTGGCACCCGCCATGGCCAAGGCAATCCAAGCCACCTTTCCGTCCGCCGGCCACATCCTGGACCGTTTCCATATCATTCAATTCTTTACGGAGGCGCTCAAAAGGAGGCGCCGGTATTTGATCGAGGCGAAAAAGCATCACACGGTCCGCTTTATCGACCGTTGCCTGGCGTGTGAGCCGGCGGCTCTTACTGAAGGAGAGCGTGCCTATGTATTCCGCTGGCTGGAGGAAGACAGCCACCTATGCCATCTCTATCAGGCTTTACAGCACATCCGGTATGTCTTCAAAGCGACAACACCTACACAGGCAGGGCGACGGCTTTCCGACTGGATGAAGCGCTATCAGTTCCATGGATGCCGGGCAGCAGCTAAAATCGCAAAGAGCCTGATCGTTAGGGAAACCGCATTACTGGAAACCATTCTGTCCCCTTTATCAAACGGCATTATGGAAGGAACGAACAATAAGATCAAACTTATCAAAAGACGGGGATACGGCTACCGGAACGATGCCCATCTTTTCCTGCGAATCCGCTTGGAGACCGGGTGAACGCCTGTCACCCCCGACTTTTGGTGATGAGCCACATTTTTTTAGTTATATATCAATTTAAGCGCTCGGACATTGATCTTTGTCTTTTCTCGTCCAACTCTTTCAGCAATGCTTGTTTCTCTGCTTCAAAGTTTCGCGGAGAAGAGGTTTGTTCTTCACTGTCCGCGGATGCCGTCTTTTTTTCTTTGTTGGCGTCTTCATGCCGGTATTCTTCGTACCAGTCCGGCAGTTTTTCCTGTCTGCCGGCTACTGGGGCTTGTACAGGCTGGGATTGCTGCTGCAGCCACTTTTTCTTGTCGGCTACCGCTTTTGTCAGGCGAGCCGTGATATTCTGGATACGGCCAGGTGTCTTTTCCAGTGAGAACTGGACCGCATTCGCATACTGATAATCAGTTAGCACGTCTTTATGGGCCCGGTAGTGAAGAATGATTTCGTCAACATTAATTTGATCATCCATCAATCGTTTTTGATTTTTAGACAGGACCTGTTGAAGAACCTCCGGGATATCTGTATCACTCGGGGATGGATGGATCTTATTTTCAGTTTCTTTAAAGTCAGTATCACTAAAGTCAGTATCATTAGGGTTAAAATCTTTAACTTCTTGAGGTAAAGATTTTTTACTTCTTGAAGTTAAATTTTTTAACTTCTGTTGCGCGCCAAGGGTTTCAGTGTCTTTTTTGGGTGAATGAATCTCTTCCACGTCCTCTTCCTCAGCCACTGGCTTCAGCAAATACAGCCGGTTTGACTGCGAGAGGCCCATCCGTTTTTCTTCGAGGAGTTCCGCTTTCTGGAGTTCTTTTTTGATTTTGATGACGGTGGGTTTGCTGCAGTTGAGGATCTCCCCTAAGTGCTCATTTCCGTACAGGAAGTAAATGTTCCCTTCTTCGTCATACCAGGAATTGCGGATGGACAGTTCCAGCCGATCCTGGAGGATCGCAAAGGCAATTTTTGCGTCATTGCTCATTTTTTTATAACGGGAGCTGGTAAAAAAGAGTTTGGGGAGCCGGTAAAAGCGTTCGGCGGTTTCTTCCTGGATATTGTATTTCTTGGTCATGGTGAATCTCCTTCCGTTCCGTTAATGGGTTCTTGGAAAGAGAAATTTCGAAGGAGTTGCGGGACTGCTGAACAGGTAGATATGCCTGTTCACGGCTGCGGAGATTATGCTATAATAAGCGTAATCAAGTTAACCTTGAAATTTCTCTACGTGGAAACTCTGCTGTTGACGGTCGGCCAAACTCACCAACAGCAGAGTTAGTAGGGATTTTTTTATATATACATAAAATTTTGTTTGAGTATAACATGGATTTCTAAAGACCGGAACCGAAAACCGAAAGGAATCGTTTTATGACTTCCAAAAATGAAAGCGATATTTACGAAAAAATCGGCAGCGCTCTAAAAGCGATCCGGAAAGAGAAAAAGCTGACCCTGCAGGACATCGAAGCGCACAGTGGATTAAATCGATCTACGGTTTCTCTCATCGAGCGGGGAATGCAAAATGTCTCGATCGGCTGGATCGTCCATTATTGCAATACGCTGGATATCGATCCGGCTGAGGTCTTTGTCCGGGCATTCCGTGAAGATTTCCAGAATCAGCAACTGAATAAAATCTTTGAACGCTTTGATGCATATGAAGCCAAAAAAGATGAAACGTAATGTTCTCCTGCCCTCTTAACTCAGAAGAGGGTTTTTTTATGTAATCAAGCTGGGTACATGGATTCCCCTATTGAACCTAATTGAAATCATGCTTAGGAATCCGTTGGGTTTATTTTAGGTGGTTGTTTTGGTAATTCTTAGTTGTGGGATTTTTGTTTTTATATTCCTTATGTAAAATTCTACAGAAGGATACTTATCTCCAAACAAATGCAACAACCAAGAAAAAGCGGTATTGGTCTGGATTTTACCCTCCATCTGCCCCGTTAGGTGGCCCTCACACCCTTATAAAGATCCTTGAGGTATAACAAGTCCTTTCTATCAGCAATTCCTACCAGCGGTCGCTAGCTGCTTATGAAAGTAAATGTGTATTGATATTAAGACCCCGTGACTTTCTTTTAGCTTTGAACAGTCGGTTCTTTTGCCTTTCGCCGACAGATCCCTCCCTGGCTTTATTGCTATAATATTAGCCCTCTAAATTTCATTTCTCTCCATTGCTATAAAGTATCCTGTAAGAGCCTTCTCGCTTCATCACAATTGAGGGGTAGTTCTGTTGTTGACAGATAACTTGGAGAACCGTTTTATTGCTGCTTCAACAGTGAAAAGCTTTTTTATAACTCCGTTGCGACTAAAGTATAAAAGAGAATAGTCCCTCAAACAATGGCGTTTCGCTTTCTCTTATTTGCCTGTAGATTAATCTACGAATCTATAAATCTACACATCTACATATCTACTAATCTATTTGTATATACGTTTACTTGTATACAAATCTACAAATCTATAAATTTACCTATCTACATATCTACTAAAATGAATCTATTGAAAATTTACCTATTATTCCTTGGAACGTTTGATACACAAGCACTTTAACTTTCCTCTAACATTTTTTATAAATCTATACATCTACTTGTAGATTAATCTATACATCTACTTGTAGATTAATCTATATATCTATATGTATATAAATCTACTTGTATATAAATCTACTTGTAGATGCATCTACCGATCTATATATCTACATGTAGACGGCTTTTCAAAATAGAGATTTAGAATGCATTAAGTTGACAAAAGACGGGGGAGTAGAATACCAATCATAATAAAAGAAAAGCTAAGGGAAGCAAAAGAAAAGCACAAAAATAAGAAGCACAAAGTGAAAGCAGGGCCTTCACTTTGTGCTTCTTACTTTAATTTACTTCGATAGAGCTCCAAGATAAGTTCCAGTTGTTTTTTCTCTTCTTTAGATAAGATGTTATTCACGTATTCATCAAACAATATATCTGTCACTTGATCAACCGAGTCAGCAACACCGAGAGTGACGAGAGCATTTAGCTTATGTTTCATTGCAACGCTCACTCGAACAGTAGTCGTCTTTTCAGCTGGCTTTTTTGTTTTAATGGAAGACTTTTCTTTTTCAGAAGGAACCTCAACTACCTTCTCTTGGTGCGCGACCGTAGTTTCTGGGAAAGAAAATGTACTTTTAGGAACGACTGATTCGCTTCGCTCTATTTTTTTGGGCTTTTTTCTTAATAGGTCAGACATTCATTCATTCCTCCCCTGAAACTGCTAGTTCTTCTGTTTGAGCTGCTTTTAGCCGCTCTAAAAATTCTTGAGATACGACTGTATAGTTAGAGATGACATTTCGATCATGCATATCTTCTTCAGTAATACCTGTCATATCAAACCGTTTGAGGCGTTCCATATTTTTTACAATTTGTTGAAATAGATTATGCTCTCCGAAAATCTCTTTGGCGTTTTCCAAAGTAACAATATCAACAGGAGCCTGGTTCTTCAAGAGAACCGGAAGTATTCCCAAGATATCAAGATCAGCATCATATTCGTCAATCAATCCTTGTAAGTAAGAAGTAAAAACTTCGGCGCCCTGCAAGCTTCTTTCCTGTGTCTGCAACACGACTACGACATACTGAGAGGCGAAGAGAGCAGAGTCAGTGATAATAGAGATGGTAGGCGGTACATCAATGAATATGAAATCAAAGTCCTTCTTGAGCGGTTCGAGAAGCGTGGAAAAAAACTGAACTCGATCGACTTCAGATGAAAACTTTTTTTCAAGAAACTTTGGATAAAATGCAAAATCGCTGAAGCTTGGCAATAGATACAGGTTTTCTTTTATAGGTGTAATAATGGAACTTAAATCTTCATCCTGAATAGCTGCCATTAGTGTCTTATCGAATGTAAAGACATCATCTTCGAGATGCGTTTTTGTTCTTAGGAAAAGACTAGTAGCATTTGCCTGTGGATCTTGATCGCTTAATAACACTTTATAACCCATCTTTGCTAAACAGTAAGCAATCATAGTGCTATTCGTCGTTTTTCCTGTTCCACCTTTAAAGTTTCCAAAAGTTACAACTTGGCATTGTCTTTCTTTCATCCTTATCGCCTCCAAATTATTAGGGTGGATTTATGTAATGTTTCATTATACTTAACGTATATAACGATACTATGTAGATTTGTAGACAAGTAGAAAAAACTCATAATTTAAAACTATCATTCTCGATGTTCGTTCGCAATAGATATTCCAATGTTTTTCTCACTTTTATATTTTTATCTACATGTAGATTGGTATACATGTATATTAATCTACATGTATATTTGTAGATTAATAATGTTCATATCTAAATGTGAGTTATATTATTAAAACAAGAGATAGGAGAGGAGTTGAAATGTTCAATTTGCTTCCATATCAAATTGGAAAAGAGGGATAAATCCAGAGGTTCTACAATGAAAATCACGTGCGTTATCATTGCATCGTCCTTTTCGTTAGGAATTGTATCTGGCTGTATCACAGGAGATGATAATCCTGAAGCTTTAGAGACGGAGTCTGGGACTTCAGTTGATGCAGAAACAAGGACACAAGAGAATAGATCCATAGAAATCGTACTTCCTAACTCATTCACAGACGAACAAGTGATGTTAAATTTTCCTGAAGACTTTGATACCGTACTAGATACCATATAGACAGGGACTGAAATCAGCGGTTTTATTACAGCAGAGGCGGAAAGCGCTAGACTCTGGATTAAACTATCAAAACGGTAACAGTTCATTCTACTACTTGTGGTTACGGGATAGTTGTGGTCGTTTTAGTCCAAGCGATGGAAGTGATAAAAGCTTCTCAATGACTCCTCAAGCAACGGAAGCATCACGAGGTCTTATCCCAAGTGATTAAGCAACCCTATTACGAATCTAGAGCGGGAGTTCTAGCTGTTAAGATATTAATTAACAGTTCGACCGTATTGTTAAATAACTACCGACAAAAAATGAAAAATAAGGGCGCGTGTCCGAGTACAAAAAAGTCGGGGACTGACTAAATGTTAAGAGATAGTGGAAAGACGGTTGTCTCGAATGTATCGCAATAACCATCTTATTGGGCAATAATGATTGAATAACAAAGCCGAGCTACTTCATTCATGAAGTGCTCGGCTTTTATTATTGCTTTTATTAAGTTAACGATTCGACCACATCTTCAATCGTCAATATAAAATCAACAAAGCCCCTTTTCTATTGTTCAACCAGTAGGTTACACTAAAAAGGAAACTATTACCAGAAAGAAGCGGGCCGTATTGGCAGTTTTGTAGCTAAGTTTTACGTGTTGTGCTTCCAGCATTATCCCTGATAATTGAATCAGACGCTCTTATCATTGGCGGCTTCTTTTTATGAAGGACTAACAGATGCAATCCAGACCGAAAAGACAGTAGGGGGAATGCAAATGAACAAAACGCCTGAAGTAAAAGCTCACGTATTGAAAAACCGACCCTTTGCCTTTTTGTGGATCGGGCAGAGCATCTCCCTTTTTGGGCTGGCCATTTATGCGACCTGTCTGCCATTTCTTGTGTTTCATGCTGGTGGAGGCGCCGTTGAATTAGGGTTCGCGCATAGTTTCTTTATCATTCCACAGCTTGTTTTCCTGTTAATAAGCGGTGTGTTCGTCGACCGCTGGCCAAGAAAAATCATCCTGCTGATTTGTGATGTGATAAGAGGAATGGCAGTGGCGGGGATTACATTACTGCTTGTGATGGGCTCCCTTAAGTTACCTCATGTTTATGCTTTAACAGGGTTGCTTGGACTCATCAGCACCTTCTACCGCCCTGCGGTTCGGGGCATCATTCCGCAGCTAGTGGCAAAGAATCAATTGATATCTGCCAATTCCCTGCGTTCCATTTCCCAGCAACTAAGCGAAATGATCGGTCCCGTCGTAGCAGGCGCACTTGTCGTGAATATCGGCTTGTATGCAGCGTACGGCATCAACACCGCCACGTTCTTATTATCTGCCTTGCTCGTTTCGGCAGTGGCGGTAAGCCAGGCCAGAAAGCGTATAGCGGTCGACGAGAACGATAAAACCTCTTTCTGGAACGATTTCCGAGATGGCTGGCTGGCACTGAAGAAACGGGAGTGGCTGGGGGCAAGCATCCTTATTGGCTCCTTATCCAATATTGGCATTGCTTCCTTTGATGTGATCATTCTTCCAGTCTTCGCAAACGAGTTCTATGCGGGCGTACTGACATACAGCTGGGTGTTGAGTTCGATGGCGGTGGGCGCGTTGGTCTGTGCTGTTATTATCGGGAAAATCGACAGAATGGCCCACCGAGGAATTCTTTATTATGCCTTCATGAGCTTATCAGGCATAGGGATTCTTTTGCTGTCTTTCAAACCCGAACTGTGGCTGCTTCTTCTGCTAACCGCAATGATCGGGTTTAGTTTAACCGCTTTTATCATCATTTGGGACAGCGCCAGTTTAACCGCTTTTATCATCATTTGGGACAGCGCCATCCAGGAGCTTGTGGAAGAAGATGTGCTGGGACGAATCACCAGTTTTCAAATGTTTGGCGGGTTGGTGTTGCTGCCCGTCAGTTATTGGATATTCGGATTGATTATTGAGAACTTCGGCACGACAAGCTCCATGGCGATTTCGGGAATCAGCATCGTATTGGTTTCAGTGGCAGGGTTAACAAATAGGAAAATCCGAAACTTGAATTAGGGATGTGATTAAAAAGCAGAAACAGGAAGTGAGAAGAAACGGAAGGGCTATTGCTTCATTTAGAAGTCGGCAGCCCTTTCGACCGTTGGATGATTACTTTCATCCAAAAAAACACAAAAAATCCATACAAGCATTTTTGGTCTGTAACACTTATACAAACTAACAGTTCGACCGTATTACCAAGCAATTTCCCAGTGAATAACGAATGTAAAGAAAGGAAATCATCTTCTGCTTTCAAAAGCTAATGCCTCAATCTGAAATTAATAAAATGTTCAAAATATTTACATAAATAAAAGGGGGAATTGGGTCTTTAATGGTAAACTGAAATTAAAAGGAGTGATTTCATTGATGAAAATGAAACTGTCACTGGCAACGGCGCTGTACTCCTTGTTGTTATTGGCTGGTTGCACTGATGGAGCTTCAGAACCTGGGGCTGAATCAGAGAGTGAAGTAGCTGCGAGCGAGGCGATTACAGACCTTGATACGGAACCTGTCGTTCCAATTGTGACAGATGTGACTGCTGACATGGTGGTTTACGATTACAGGTATGATTCGATGGATCGGGGTAATTATGATTACTATGAAAAAGAAGTGGTTATTGATCCGAGTTACTATGAGGAAAATGAGTTTGCTAGAGGAGATGTCATTGCATACAAGGATTCGATCGATGGCTCGTTCACATTGACAAGGATTGTCGGATTACCTGGCGAAAAAGTCAAAATCGAAAGCGGTCAGATTTATGTCAATGGAAAGCAGCTGGATACGTTCTATGGGCGCTACCATCGGAGAGGATCGGATTTGGAAGAACTCAAGAATATGCTAGCAGAAGGCGAGTATGGATTCATGCAATCCAAAGAGAATATAGAGGCTAATGTAAGTATTGCAGAGAAGACGGATGTAGAAGAGGTGACTGTACCTGAGGATCATTTCTATGTCATTGGAGATGACTGGTTTAGAACTCAGTTTAGGGGTCTCCTCTCGCCAGAGCAGATTGTTGGAAAAGTACTTGGATATGATTCTTGAACTTCCATGGAGAATGAGTTGCGTTTGCCGATGTGCACTGAAATCATCGACGTGAAAGAGTAAGAACAACAATTGTATTGAATAATCCTAATGGAGGCCGAATTGATGTCTTCCAAATAAGGGGTGAGTTTTTATTAAAGTAGTAGCTTACTTATTAATTGTTTTTGGGGGTCTATTGATTATCTATGGGATTTTTTCAGTTATCTTTATGTACAGCGAATACGATGATTTTGCAACAATAGCTTATTTATTGCTAGCATTGTTTGAGACAGATTATAGTTGGTTTTGGCTAATAGGAGTTATAGTGCTAGGACTAGGTATAATTCTACTCAAAAGAGCGAAAAATGAAACAACTTAGCAATAGGACGATAATTGAATTTTTAGGAGGGATGTTTTGAAGAAAGCATTGATAGCGATAGTAGTAACACTCGGGTTAATTTTATTCTTATCTTTCTACTTTAGCGGTAGCGAGGAGGAAAAACTGCAACAGGGAAGAGCAGATTTCCTTTCCACAGTAACAGCAGGACTGAATGAACAAGAAGTTTATGACATTTACGTATTTGGAGAAAACGGTGATGTCTCTTCTGATTATGAAAATCAGGTGAATGATATTTTTATGGAGTATGGTGGAAATATAAAAAATTTAACGATTATACCTTACAGTGAAACTGCAGAAACCCCTTACTCAGATTATTTTGAGATGATAGAGGACTATCCAACAATAATCGTTTTTTCAAAAACTGGTATTGCATTTCATAGTGAATCGCCAGAGCAGCTAGAACACTTTTTGTCTTCAGAACTGGGGAAAACGAAAAACGTTGAGTCAATAAATGAAAGTACCGAGGAACGTGTTGCTATGGTAGTGGAAATTGGTCCGACAGATACCGAGGAACTACGATTGATTGAGGATTATGATAAGGTCTCAGGTATTTTGGAAGCTCTAGATGGTTTTGTAGATTGGAAAGAGCAAGGGAAACCACCCGTTGCAGAACGTGAGGGGCTCCAATTGAATGTGATGAATTCTGAGGATAGAGAAACGGTCATCGATTCTTATCAAATCTATTTCAGTGATGAAGAAACTGAAGAAGGATATATCCATTATGTCGATATAGATGCTTATATTGCAATGGATGATGAACAAGAACAAGTGTTGCTAAGTTCCATAGAACAATGAGTTTAAGGATAATGAATCTGCCTTCTGGTAACGGGTTCCGTTTCCTATCGCAAAACGAGAAAATACAGCCTAAAACGACCATCAATTTGTAAGTGAATTGGTGGTCGTTTTTGCATCATATTTTGTACAAATAGTAGAAGCATGAGGAGCACTAATTCGAAATCTGTGCGCCTTTGCTCTTTATTTTGTTTTGTTAGTTGCTGTTCAACAATACGGTCGTATTGTTAATTAGCAAATACAACAAGAGCCTTCCGCTAGGAAGGCTTTTTCAATGTAAATCACAAATTTGGATAGCGCTAAAGTAATCTCGTTAGATTTGCTAGAATTACATGTGAATTTGTTCGTTAAATTTTTTGTTAAACACCTTGATTCCCCCTATTATTTGAAGCCATGCATCGTTCAATTTAATAGATTTAAAATTACTTATTAATTTATCAGTTTCGCTACCACCGTTCTTATGTAATTTATTTCTTGTAATTCATGAATACATGCATGGCGAAAACCAACGTATATTTTTTAACGGCAGCCGGATAAACAGCTTGGATTTTTTCATACAATAGATTCGCTGCCTGCTTTATCGGAAGCTGTTCAGAGTAGATGAGGTATACCTTTACAAGTTCCTCGTCCGAAATGTTCTGCACCAATTCAATATAGCAGTTCATCGACTCGACATGCTTTCGGAAATTGTTGATGGCGTACTGAAAAATTTCAAACATCTGTTGGTTCTTTTTTTTTGCGGACTGCTGTTCCAGCCGGTGATCGAGCCATCTCTCCTGGTCCGGTGTGATAAAGTAAGAGGTAGTGGGATATTTCGTCATCTGCTATCTCCTTTCTGCAGCGATCTGCAATAAGATTCCTGCGAAATCGTACTGCCAATGACCGGTTCATGTTTCAGTATAACGAAAAAGAAAGGGAGGGGAACCGCATGCCGTATATTATCCGTTCCGTAAATGGACTTGTCCTTAGTCAAGAGGACAAAGAGAAGGTGTTTCCAACCAAAGAGGCAGCCGAAGAGGAGCGTGCGTTCCTGCAACAAAATACATCCTTGGACTGGACGATCATTCCGCTCAACGAAACCTAAACCTCGGGATAGAGAAAGCCTGGAAGGTTTAGGTTAATCCATTCAGTTGATTGGTGCGACACTGCAATTAGCAAGCGAAATAGCATAGCAATTCGCAAGTGAATTAGCAGGCTATTCGCGAGCATTGTACCAATACAATTAGCATTGGTTTTAGCAAGCATCTACAGTCGAAATCGAACGGTCTAATTGTTGCTTCTCCCTCGCCTCTCATTCATGTAACGACCATTGAAATTCATCTTGCTTACATCACTTGCTCCTTTAATATGTTATGATAGATACAAAATACTGTGGATTCTATTTGACTTTTCTTAGTCACTTTCCATTTAGGAAAGGAGCTGGCGAAATGTCAGAGAACTTTATTCTTTCTATGTTGAAAACGATTAGCCAGTATAACACCACAGGTATCACTCAAACCTTCAGCAAAGAAAACATGGATTTTATTAGCGTTCGTTCTATATAAAATACACAAAAGTTGGAAGTGACTTTGTTGACTACGCAAGAAACTTTGTTTTTCGATAAGGCTGAAGAGGCAGCGGAAACCATCATCGCCCTTTTAAGCGTCCTTCACGTTCCAAACCGTCCGCTTGAATAAAGCGGGCATTTTCTTTTAATAGCAGCATACTCACTGCTGTCAGAGAGATTTGGAGTGTACTCTTTATCTTTTAAATTCAATCTGTGTTATCTTGAACCTGCAAGCATATGCTTGTATCCTTCTGGCTGATTGGAACCTAAAGCCCTTGCAACACGGAGTGCATAGGTACAGGGCGAAGAAAAGCGGAAAGGGATGTCTATTGAGGGTGCACCCTTTATAGGCATTTTTTATTTCATCCACTAATCTAACGCTCCTATCTTAAATCTATATCTACTCAATCAATATACATCTTCTATAGGAGAAGAACTATTAAGAAATTAAGTACTATCATAAGTGCTATTCAATGGAATTAGCGTCTGTTTCAACATTACTTTTAGCAGTGGTTTTAGCAACTTACATTTATAGTTGTAAGGCTGCTAATTTGCTTGTCAATATATACATTAAACCATATTGATTAGATAGTATTTAAAGGCCCGCGAACCCGGATAGGGATTCGCGGGTTAATTAGGTTATTGTTCTAGGTTTTGTACCACTCAACTGACCGGTTTAGGTTTTAGTTTTTCTTATCTATTTGGCGGCCGTTTACTCTTCACAAATTCCGAAAATGTCCGGAAGATGGTTTCCCGTTCTTCTATTGATAAGTCCTCTAAGGCAAAATACTTTTCGGCAAGAGCCCCGGTTTCAACCAGCCGCTTGGTCCGCGCCTTCCGTTTCTCCCAGTTCGCTCTTCGTTTCGTTTCATTTTCCAATCGTTTTTTCTTTCGTTTCAATTCCGTGATTTGCTGCTTCAGCTCATTCGATTTCGCCAGGTTATTCTGTTTGTTGTTCATGGTGATCCCACTCTGTAAGCTGCGCAGGTTCTTCATGATGTTCAGCCTTTTTAGGTTCTTCATTGACTTGATCGGCCAGCTGATGAATCCATTCGATCGCCTCTTGTTCGGAATCGATATTCCACGCCCTCAGCACTTCCTGGCCGATGTTCTGCTGCATCTGCTGCTCCAGCACTTTTTGTTTTTCCTTCAGTTTTTCGATTTGTTGTTCGATGGTTGAAATCTTTTCAAGATTGTTCCGCATGGTTTTCACTCCTTTTTTATTTATATATAAATATTTTAACATATAAGTAAATAAAGTCTACGAAAAATGGGAATAATATGGTATGATGGATCCGAGTCAAAAGACGAGTGCCCAGTTATACACCACTGTCGTGGTGCTGGGCTTTGGACCTGCCGGTCCTGATTTGTCGCCTTCGGATATTTTCAAACCCAATGAGCAGAAAGGAGAGAAGGGACGTGAGCTACTTCCGCCTGCAGGCCAACATCATCAGCAAGAAAAACCAATCCGCAGTAGCGAGTGCAAGCTACCGCAGCGGGGAAGATTTGTACTCGGAACGGGATGAAGAGCTGAAGTCGTTTAAAGAGCGGGAAGTAGCGCCTGTCTCTTTCATCCTGAAGCCCGATCATGCGCCGGAGTGGGCGCTCGATCGGGAACGGTTATGGAATGAAGTCGAACGAATCGAGAAAGCATGGAACGCGCAGCTGGCCCGTGAAGTGCTCGTGGCGCTGCCGGTCGATCTAGATGAAAAGCAGCAAAACGAACTCGTCCGTTCTTTCGTCCAGGACCAGTTCGTGGATGCCGGTATGGTAGCGGACGTCGCGATTCACCGGGACAAAGAACACAATCCGCACGCGCATATCTTGCTGACGGTCCGGCCATTTGAAGCGGATGGAACATGGGGCAATAAAAAAACACGTCAGTATGAATACGAACCGAACGGCGACATTAAACGGGATGACGAGGGCCGGAAAATCTTCCAGACCGTTTCGGCGACCGACTGGAACGAACGGGAAACCCTCGTGAAGTGGCGCATGCAATATGCGGAAGCGATCAACACGGCTTTTAAGGAAGCTGGCGTTGACAAGACGGTTTCTGCCTTGTCGTTCGAAGAGCGGGGGCTTGATAAAATTGCGCAAGTCCGGCTTGGCCGGAACGAGTACCAGTACGTCAAGCGGATGGAAGAGAAGGGGCTGGAAGCGAAGACCTTCTATCATGAACTGAATCAGGAAATCCGGAAAGCGAATGAACAGATTGCCCAGCTGAACCACAACATTTCCTTCCTCTCCTCAACAGAAAAAATGCAGAATCTGCAGCTCCTCCTTCACCGGCATACGAAAGAGATCACGATGCAGCTGGATGCCGATTATCAAAAGAGCCTGCGCTTTATGAGAGGGCGTTTAAAAGAAGAGCTATCCTTCAAGAACGTGAAAAACGAACTCGAAGGCTTGTACCGCTGGGAGGAACGATCGCTTGAACCAAAACAAGTGAAAGGGCAAGTGACGCACGCGATACTGGACGCATCCCATCAGGCGTATCTCGCAGGGGATAAAACGGCATTGACGAACCAGGGCTTTTCATCCGACCGGTTTCATGACCGGTTCACTGCCCGGCTTGATGCGTTCGAAGCACAGGAAGAAGCACTTAAAAAGAACAGCCAAACCAACGAAACAGTCACCGCACACACGGAGCGAACTTACCGGGTCTACAGCCTGATCACGCATAATACCTTCAATGATCTGTACCCGGATTTGGATGAGCGGCACCAGTTTAATGACCGGACGACTGCTTATAAAGCGGCGGTCATCGAAGCGGCTTTAAGCGGCGATTGGCACCGCGTTCCGGCTACGGAAGATGTAGAGACGGAACTTCACCTGAGCGAGCTGGAAAAGGCATGTACGCTCGCTGAGAAGGCGACCGAAAGCATCCGGATTCAGGCAAGAGTCCGGGATAAACTGGGCGCAGAAAAAGCGAAACTCGTCCGCGAGGGGCAGAAGCTGGACGCCATCTACCAAACTTCTTTAAAGTTAAATACGGCACAGCAGCTGATTGGGCGGTACGAAGAAAAAGCCCAGCTCCACGACCGGCAGCTGGGTGAACTGATCCGTGCAACATTCCCGCAGGCAAATGAGCGCGTCCTTCAAAAACTAGAAACGCTTCCGCTGGAGATGAAGACGGACTTGCTCAATCATTACCGCGAAAGTAAGCTGGCTGGAGACGAGCCTTCATTGCCGGATTGCTTGCAAGCAGCACGGAAGAGCCAGGAGCAGCGAGAAGCCCAACACGAACAGTACCGGCAGTCGCAGGACCATCCGTTCTATCGCGGACTCCCTGCCCGTGAACAGGAAAAAGGGCACTTGCCGGGCGGCACTGCCGGCATCGACTTGATGGACGAACTCGTCCGGCAATCCGCACAGCCGAATCCACGCACCAAAGAAACCGGGCGGATGGACAAATTAAACCGGAAGGGGAAAAACACACGGATGCGGCGCTACCTGGGACTTGAAATTGAACTGTAGAAAGGAGACAGCAACATGCGGAATAAAACGCTGAAAAAAGGCGCTGGCCTTAAAATCAGTATCGTTTTCCTTCTCTCGTTGGTGGTCGGCTATACCATTGCCGGACTCCTCCGCTTCCTGGAAGAGAAGGAGCGACTCGATACTTTACTTTTGGACGGGATCGGGACAATCGAGTTTCTGTTCGGGGAGAGCGGCCGTCAGTCACAGCTGCTGGTTGCGATGCTGGCCATCCTCTTCTTCGTGTGGTTCCTTTCCAAGATGAATTTATTCGAACCGAAGTATGAAGACGCCCACGGCTTTGGGGTACATGGTTCTGCCCGGTTCACGGCACCCCGCGAAGCGGCCAATGGGGTTCAGTTCTCCGAACAGAATACGTTCTATCCGAAGGATTCGGAGAAAACAATGGCAGCTTTAGAAAATGGGCTGATTGTCGGGCGCGTGCCGAACAAGAAACAGCTCCTGATCATCCCTAAATCAACCAAAATCGATAACCGGAACGTCTACATTGTCGGATCCAGCGGAAGCGGGAAAGGCCAGTCGTATGTGATCCCGAACCTTCTCAATAACAAAGAGGAGACGCTGATTGTGACGGATCCTAAGGGAGAGCTGTTCGATCAGACGGCGGCCATCAAGCGGAAGCAGGGGTACCGGGTCTATCAGATCGACTTCATCAAGTTCCAGCAGGACGGGTATAATCCACTGGATTACGTCTTCGATGATCAGGACGCCCAGCGCATTTCCCTCACCGTGGCCAAGAACTCGACGAAAGACGGGAAAGAAGATTTCTTCATGGAACGGGCCCAGAAGATGCTGGCCGGGCTGATTGTGTACTGCAAGACCGAGATTCCAGATGCGTCCATGCAGGATGTGCTGGATGTCTTCAATGAAAAAGTGGCGCCGGATGAAGAAACTTTCCAGCAGTGGGTGGATTCGGAGTTGGGTCAGCATCATCCAGCGTATCAGCTGCTAAAGGGGCTCACGACACTCGGCGGCAACACACGGGCCAGTGTCACATCTTCCTTTGCTTCTCAGATCAGCATCTTCACCTTGCAGAAAATCAGCCAGATGACCCGAGAAAGCGATTTTGATTTCCGGGAATTCCAGGAACATAAAAGCATCCTGTACGTGAAAATGCCGATGGACGAGAACCCGTTCACCGCCCTCACGTCGGTTTTCTTCGATCAGCTGATTGCCCAGTTTTACCGAATGGCCGACGAGAACAGAGGAAAACTCAAGATCCCGACGATCTTCCTGCTCGACGAGTTCGCGAATATCGGAAAGATCGAGAAATATGGACGCGTGCTGGCCACCTGCCGCGGCTTAGGCTTATCGATGAATACCATTGTGCAGGATAATGGCCAACTCGAAGCGATCTACGGGAAGGAAATGACCCGGTCCATTCTCTCGAACCACGACACGCTCCTGTACCTTCGCAGCAAGGACATGGAGACGATCAAGTACTTCTCACAGCTCGCAGGGGAGACAACGGCTAAGATTCAGACCGGTTCGATGAGCCAGAGCGGCGGGTTCATGAGCGGAAAATCGAGTGCCAGCCGAAGCCAGTCGGAACAGTACGTCAAACGCTCGCTTATTCCGGAAGGCGACCTGGCCAACATCGACCGGAATGACAGCTACCTGTTCATCAGCGGCCTTCACCCCATGAAGCTGCAGAAAGCCTGGCAATCCGCTATCTTCGGTGACTACGTTGAGCGTCACACAGAAACGCACGTGCCAGTGCCGGCTGCAGAAAGTTTCAGTTCCTTTAGAAAAGAACAGGAAGCGCAGCAGACAGAGCCTGAAACGGAACCCTTCGCTTCAGGCGGGACCGCTACTCGCGTCATTGAAGAAGAAATCGACCAGTCGGCCCTGTTCGACCTTGATTTTGATGAAGGGGAGGAAGAAGCGGAACAGTTCGTGACGGAAGAAAAACCGGAATCCGAACGGAGCATTTCCGAGCGGCTGCAGGAAAAGGAAGCGACCGATCTTCGGACGCTGCTATAAGACAGAAAGGGGAGAACAGCGGATGCTGGTGACGATCAGTGATATTCTCGCAAGTGATAAACGGATCCTGAGCTTTCGCGATCCGGTGCCATTCGAGGCACTTACATACGAAGGCATCCTCGATTTGGAGGAGGATGTGCTAGACTACGAAGTGGTCTGTTACGCCCCTGTCCGGATTGAAGGCCGGCAGGAGCCCCTATACGAGGCGTGGTACGTCAGAAAGGATGTGATCGATTATGTCTAAGAAGCTGGATCTGACGGATATCAATAAGCGGCTGGAAGAGAACCTGGAAGCCATGCTTCGTGATAACCGGTTCCAGGAAATGCTCGATGTGATGGCCAGCGGACACCAGTATTCGTTCAATAATGTGCTGATGATCGTCTCGCAGCATCCGGACGCCACTATGGTCCGCGGCTTTCGCCAGTGGCAGGAACTCGGCCGCCACGTGAACAAAGGGGAGAAGGGGCTCGATATTTTCGTGCCGCTCTTTAAGAAAATCGAAACGCAGAAGGTCAATCAGCAGACCGGGGAGATCCTGCGGGATGCCAATGGCGATCCACAGACGGAGATCCGGCAGAGCATCAACGGGTTCACGATTGGGAAAGTATTCGATATCTCGCAGACGGACGGAAAAGACATTCCGAATGTCCGGGAATTTGTCCAGAATGACCTCAAGTCTGCCGAATCCCTAACTGAACTGTATGAGCGGTTCATCGATTCAGTGAACCAGAATGAGACCGTTCCGCTTACGATTCAAGAGGAAATGCATGACGGCAAGGGCTACGGCGGCTACTACAATCGGATGACAGATGACATTGTCATCAATACCGCTGTCTCGCAGACCGTGGAGCAAAAGTTCCGGGTGTTGATCCATGAATACGCGCACAGCCAGCTGCATCATCAGGAAAGCGACTTGAACGAGCTGCCGCGCGGGCATAAGGAAGCACAGGCGGAATGCACAGCTTACATCGTCTCACAATATTACGGATTCGATACGTCGCTCTCTTCGACGGGCTATATCGCAACCTGGGCGCAGGATTTGGATTTGGCGAAACAGGCTATTCAGGAAGTGCAATCGACTTCCCGTGTCATGATCGAACAGCTCAATTCCCTGCAGCAGGAAAAGATCAATGAATTTTATCAATCCATCAATCCCGAGAAAGTGAAGGAAGACCTGGAATCGAAGCTCGGCTTCTCGTTTGAGGACAAACCGACCCTGCAGTTGGCGGATGCAAAGAATGGGCTCGTCATCTACGGAACCATCGAGCAAAGCGAGCGGGACCAGCATTACTTCCTCCGGACGAATACGAATCGGATTGTGCCGATTCAGGAAATCGAGGAACGGTACGGGGTCTTGAACGTGCTGGAGAACAACAACGAACTGGTGACGGACTACCGGAAAGTCGAAGATGTACTGGAAGTGACGAAGCTGGACGAAGGGAAGTACGCCGTGACGCTGGAAGGCGGGGACACTTCTCAGCGCACCTTCCAGAAGAAGGCGGAAGCAGACCAGTTCGTCCGGAAAATTGGACTGGCGCAATCACTGAACACCGATCGGTTCCTCTCCAAGTCATCACACCCGGAGAAAACGCGTCTTCACCAAGTGAACGCGCAGCACTTGAATCAGCGGCTGGGGAGTGTCTTGAACGAGAAAAACCTGAAAGCGGAGCACCGAGCAGGGGTTACACTCGGCTGGTATTTGGTGAAAAACCCGCGGATTCAGTCGAAAGCGGAGTTGGGTAAGCAGCTTGAACAGGCAAACGGCCAGTCTGCCCAAATGGCCCGCACAAAAGAGGCGTTCCAACAGATCGGTTCTGCAGTGAAGGATAAAGAGCAGGAATTGGAACGGGAATAACATATACAACACAAGCGGTTGAACGCCAAAGAGTTCAGCCGCTTGTTTTCTATTCATGAAAGCATACGAGTCTAAATTAGAAGTTTTGCCCTCATCCACCTGCCAGCATTCAAAAAGTCATTCGTTTTCTGCTTTGAAAATTTCCTTCATCACATTAGCTTCAGTTTTAGCAAACTGTCGGGCAACTGGACCAGATTCAGCAACTAGTCTTTCAACGGCTGAACCTATCTGCGCTCTGCGATTTTGAAACTTCAGCAGCAATTCCTCTCTCTGGTATAACCTTCTTCCACCAGATCTTCTTCATCGGAAGAATCGTTTCATGATCAATAGACGACTGGAGCATCGGTTCATTTACGAACCGGCGTCGCCGGCTGTCCGACCAAACGAAGCGTGGTAGCCGGTTCACGAAAGAAGATTCATAAAGCAGTATCGACTTTCTTGACGGAAGACCACTCCTAACCGAATTGAGCGGTCTTGTGGTGTAGTAAAGATCCAGGATCGTGAACTACTCGCCATTTAACACGCTTTCAGGCTGTTTGAAGGGAAACTTCTCGACTACTCGCCACTTTTGTTAAGCATCGAAAATGGACCGAGCTACCCCTTAACCAATCAATAATTATGTTAGCGAGCAAGAACGCAATGAAACGCCTTCGAGTTTCTTTCTAAGACAATAAACTGATCCGATCCCGATATTTTTCGATCAACCGCTTGTTGTGTTCATCGGCGCCGTCGAGATTCCCGCTGAGAAAAACAGGCGGTTGGAATCCCTGATCCGCCATTAGCTGAATCGCTTCGCTAAAAATGGCGTTCACGATCGCCGCACCGATTACCGTGGAAGTCGGACCGAATGGAACATCGACGTTTGCGGAATGCAGGACCGCATCCCCTGCCAAAGAATGGTTATCGATTACAAGGTCTGCTGAATCATACAAGTAACGGTCATCGATATGTCGGGACGCTTGGCTCTTCGCATAATTCATCGACGTCAGGGCGATGATAAACGCGCCTTTTTCACGGGCCTTCAGCGCCACGTCGACCGGCACCGGGTTACGGCCTGAAGTGGATACTACAAATACGACATCGCCGTCCCGAAAATCCTGTTCAGTGAGGAAATCTGCCGCATAACCGTTCTGCCGCTCCAACCGGGAAGATGTCAATGCGCCTTCATGGAGCATCAGCGGTTCGATCAATATGGGTTTGACCGGAACCAGTCCGCCTGCCCGGTAAAAAACTTCTTCGGTAAGGAGATGGGAATGTCCACAGCCGAATAATTGAATAATCCCGCCGTTTAGGATGGATGCTGCCACTTTCCCGGCTGCCTCTGCCATCTTTTCTGTTTCATGCTCCTCGACAGACTGGAGAATCTCTTTCACTTTATTGAAGTACACCTCGAGCATTTGCCAACAGCTCCTCCCGATCCAGCTTTCCCTGCTGATTCAAACACGCATTCTACTGCCCCTCACGTCCGATGCATACCCACAGTAAACGTGTACCGGTCTGCCCGGTAGATGCTGCGGACGACCTCGAACGGTTTATCATCCGACAGGAAACTAACGCGTTCGATTTTGAGCACTGCGGCAGCCGATTCGATCTGCAACAGCTTTGCGTCCTCTTTTTTCGCAAGTGCTGCCTCCATGCGCTGGACGGCACGATCAATCGATAATCCCGACTCCTGCTCAATCAAAGAGTACAAGGAATGCTGCAATTGATCTTCTGTCAGTCCCGGCAGCAGCTTGACCGGCAGATAGGACCGTTCGATCGCCATCGGAATACCATCGGCATAGCGGACCCGTTCAACCTGAAACACCTTCTCATCAGTTTTGATGTGCAACTCCTGTGCAATCTCCAGTTCCGGGAAGACAGAGCCAAAACCGACGAGCCGGCTGCTCGGCGTCAGTCCCCGGGCTTGCATGTCTTCTGTAAAACCGGTGAGTCCGGTGAGCGGCTGCTCAACCTTCAGTTTTGGCGCAGCTACAAATGTCCCTCGCCCTTTTTCCCGCTGCAGCAGGCCATCATTCACCAGCTTGGTGACAGCATGGCGGACCGTCATCCGGCTGACCCCGAAAAGTTCCGTCAGCTCCCATTCAGGCGGAATCGCGGTTCCGACCGAATACTTTTCCTCCTCAATCCATCGTTTCAATTCTTCTTGGATCTGAATGTACACCGGCACAGGAGACTCTTTATCCAACACATTGTTCACTTCCCTTCTGCTTTAGCGAGATGGAAGGCTTCCTGATCAGCAATCAGCGTCACATCCGGATGCTTCCGAAGAAATGATGCCGGGAACCCGGTATCAATCGTCCCTTCCAGTAATGTTTTCACAGCTTGGGCTTTCCGTGTTCCGGAAGCAAGCAGCACAATCTTGTCACTCTTTAAAATTGACGCGATCCCCATCGTAATGGCGTGCGTCGGCACTTGTTCAGGCGAATCAAAAAATCGGGCATTGTTCTTCCGGGTGGATTCCGCGAGAGAGACACAATGGGTAAGACTATCCTCCGGCGTCCCGGGTTCATTGAACCCGATGTGGCCATTCGTTCCTATCCCGAGGATCTGCAGATGGGCCGGGCCGATTTCGTCGATCAATGCCTCATATCGCCGACACTCCGCTTCAACCGGTCGCGCCAGGCCATCTGGGATGTATGTGTTTTCCTCCCGGATATCGAGATGATGGAACAAATTCTTATTCATAAATTGATAGTAGCTGTTCGGGTGGTTCTTGGCCAGCCCTCTGTATTCATCAAGATTGACCGTCCGCACATTCCGGTAGGAGATCCCGCGGCTGTTGAATCCTTCGATCAATTCCCGGTACAGCCCGAGCGGAGTGGATCCTGTCGCCAGTCCTAGCACGGGATTACTACGCCGCTGGATTTCTTGTTCAACGAGCCTTGCCGCTTCGCTGCTCATTTCCTCATAATTGGCGACGTTCAGAATCTTCATTTCGCAACCTCCCTGAAATAAGCGATTTCACCTCTGCAAACGGTCAGCTGGACATTGAACTGTTCATCCAGTAAGACAATATCCGCATCATTACCGGCCGCGAGACGCCCTTTGCGCTCAAGCCCGAGTTCCTTGGCGGCGTTCGCGGAAGTCATCGCAACGAGTTCCCTTACGGAACAGCCGGTGGCGGCCCGGACATTTTTCACGGCCTGCTCCATCGTCAGGATGCTGCCGGCCAATGTCCCATCCGCCAGACGCGCTTCGTTCCCGCTGACGTTCACTTTCTGTCCCCCCAGCTCATATGTGCCGGACGGCAGTCCTTTCGCGCGCATCGCATCTGTGATGAGAATCAGGTGCTCTGCCCCCTTCTGACGAAAAGCCAGTTCGACCGATTTTTGGTGACTGTGGACAAAATCCGCGATCAGTTCCGCATTCAATCCATCTTCCAAGAGAGCACCGCCCACCACGCCGGGATTCCGATGATGGAACGGGCTCATCTGGTTATACAAATGCGTGACGCGGCTGGCCCCAGCCTGTATGGCATGTTCCACGTCCTCAAAAGTCGCATCGGAATGACCGATGGAAGACAGGATGCCCCGGTTCGTCATCGTTTGTATAAAATCGAGGCCGCCTTCGGTTTCCGGCGCGATGGTAACGAGGCGGATGCGATCCCCGCTGAGTGTCTGCCATTCTTCGAACAGCGGAAGGGATGGCGGAATGATATGGCCGATGGGTTGCGCCCCGGCCCGTTTTGCAGAGATGAACGGGCCTTCCAGGTGGACACCGAGCAGTTCTGCTTGCCCGCTTGTCAGCTGGAATCGCCCAATGGCTTTCAGGGCCGCGGCAATGGCGTCGCCGCGTTGTGTCATCGTCGTCGCCAGAAAACTCGTTGTCCCCTCCTTCGGCAATGCCTGGGCAATCCCTCTGAGCGCTTCCTGCGTCGCATCCATCGTGTCATATCCGGCCGCTCCGTGGATATGCAAATCGATGAATCCCGGAACAGCTGCCCAATTTTTCCCTGTGGCGTCAATGTGTATATCCGCGTCATAGCTTCCGGATTCCATTACGTTCGTAATTTCGCTTCCCTCGATTAATAGATTGCCGGTGAAGCTCTCTTGTTCTGCGTCTCCTATCATTACATTTGAAATCAGCATTGTTTTTGTCATTCAAACCCCTCCTAAAGAAAAACCAGGATTCTCAAAAGAGTTTCCTGGTTCTGCTGCCATCTTATCGGACTTCCACAACGTCAACTGTTCCCTGTCGCACGTTCCCTTGTTTCAGCACATGCAATTGCTGTTCCCCTAGATTCGTGAAAATGACAGGGGTCACAGCGGACGGCGCATTCGCTTCGATGAATGCCCAGTCGATGCGGAGAAGTTCATCTCCCCGTTCCACGAGTTGGCCTTGCTCCACGAGCAGTTTAAATCCTTCACCGTTCAATTTGACCGTATCCAAACCGACATGGATCAAAATTTCGACACCGGTATCGGATTCGATGCCGATGGCGTGTTTCGTCGGAAAGACACTGACCACTCTGCCGTCAACCGGCGAATGAAGCGTTTCACCTTTTGGAATGATACCGAAACCCTGTCCCATCATACCTTTCGCAAAGACTTCATCCGGCACATCGGCTAGTGGAATGATCTCGCCGTCAATCGGCATGGCAAAATCCCCGGCTATGATTTCTTTCGACAGCACTGGTTCTTCCGGAGTGATCGCCACTTGGCCATCTGCATAAGCCGGTGGCTGGTTGCCGGAAGATAGGCGCTTTTTCATCGCATCCGCTAAAAATTCCACCGTCGTTCCGATAACGACTTGGACATTCGTTTTGCTGATTCTCATTACGCCCATGGCACCAGTCTGTTTCAGACCTTTTTCGTCCACTTGATCAGCGTCCTTCACTGACAGCCGGAGACGCGTCGTGCAATAGTCAACAGCTTTTATGTTCTCGCTGCCCCCGAGCGCTTCAATCGTATGATAAGCACGGACATCCAATCCCTGGTCTCCCACATCCGCGTTGCCATCTTCTGCATCTTCATCTTCGCGCCCTGGTGTTTTTAAATCCAGTTTGATGATCAAGAAGTAGAAAATGAAGAAATAGACAGCTCCGAAGCCCAGTCCCATGACGAGAAGAAGGAGCGGATTTTCCGCCAGTCCGTAATTCAGCACATAATCGATGGCGCCCGCTGAAAATCCGAAGCCATGACGGATATCCAATGCGTAAGCAATCATCATTGACACACCTGTCAACAATGCGTGGACCACATAAAGGATCGGCGATAAGAACATGAAAGAGAACTCAATGGGTTCTGTGATCCCGGTCAGAAATGACGTGAATCCGATACTGAAGAACATCCCGCCGACCACAGCTTTCCGTTCTTTTTTAGCTGTTGCGTACATCGCCAAAGCAGCTGCCGGAAGACCGAACATCATGATCGGGAAGAAACCGGAAAGGAAAGGGCCCGCTGTCGGATCCCCACTTAAGAACCGGTTGATCTCACCCCGTACAATTTCTCCGCTGGCAGTCGTAAACTCGCCGAAATCGAACCAAACAATCGTGTTGATCACATGATGCAGCCCTGTCGGCAGCAAAAGACGGTTCAAGAATCCATATGTACCTACACCCAGCATGCCTGCATTCAAAATCCATTCACCTGTCGCATCCAAACCCAATTGGACCGTAGGCCATACATAGCCGAGGACAGCCGCTACCAGTGTCATCACACCGGCCGTGATAATCGGCACAAAGCGCCGGCCGCCGAAAAACGCTAGCCACTGCGGAAACTTCACATCGTAGAATTTATTATACAGAAGTCCCCCAACAATCCCCGATATGATTCCGGCAAAGACACCCATATCGATGGTTTCATTGATTGTGACAATCGCTTCTGTCAAAACAAGATAGGCAATCGCCCCTGCAAGTGCGGCTCCCCCGTTGCTGTCATGGGCAAGCCCCATCGCAATCCCAATGGCAAAAATCAGTGCCAGGTTGCTGATAATCCCGCCGCCCGCTGCTGATAAGAACGGAATACCGAGCAAATCATCTTGACCGAGCCGTAAGAGCAACGCCGCTGCCGGTAAAGTTGCAATGGGGAACATCAACGATTTCCCGATTCGCTGCAAAAAGCTATACATTTTACTTCCACTCCTTTATGAACATTCTTACCCTTTACTATAGACATCATTTGTATATATGTATATACAAATATATGGATTTCAATAGAAAATGTATTCGCTTTCACGTCTGTGCTAACTAGCGAGGGCGGAAATCTACGAGGACTACAAAGTGGTATACCGGTCTGAAGACCGGGAAGAGACAGCGGAAGCACTGGTTGCCTTCATTGCCAAATGGAAAACTCCCTATCCGCGTGTCGCCCAGTCGCTCGCTGACAACCAATACTTGCTTACATTTTCTGATTTCTCGGCCTCCATCTGGCCAAGTATCTACTTGATGAATCTCATTGACTCGTTTAACAAGGAGATTAAGAAGTACAGCCGGTGCAAGGCACAGTTCTCGATAGAAGAAGCATCATGGATAAGAGACAAGTAACTAACACCATCACGCTCGCTTATTTCTTTGCCCGTTCAGTTTCTTAGCAATATTTTTATCGTTTCCAACAATGGAATAGGAAATGCACAGCTGGACATTGAACTAATAAGAGAACGAGTCATTTATCACTTACTAGTTGCTCGTAATAATGGGAGGCGCCGAATGAAACGATTACCGACAGTTGAGGAAGCAAAAAAGGAAATCCAGTTCTTGCAGCAGTTTGTCCAGCTGACAGAAGAACATGAAGAAGATACACTTGAGAAACGAGTCGTCAAGCTGTATGCCACACATGGCAGTATCAAAACCGTTGCAGATGTGCTCAATATGGAAAGGGAAAACCAGTTAGAACCAATTGAACCAAGTTTTATCCGTGACATCATACAATCAAAGCCGTCAGATTCTCTTCATCAACTGATTCGGGCGTATTACTTAAAAAAGACCCGGCATATGAGAAAAAAGACAACACGAAAATCCGCGTGGTAACGACGCATTACTAAAAAAAGAAAACAGGCGGGCGGCAGCACGACGGCTTCTACCAAAGCACAGACCGCTTTGCAAGAAGCCATAACGTGTCGCTTCCCTCTGAAAAACCCGATAACCACGGGCTGTAACTGAAAGAACAGCCCGTAGGTTCCTGGCTTTTTCTGACGAGGAAACGAGCCGGAAAGAGAAAAGATCAAGCGGAAGGCAGCCGAAACGGCTGCCTTTTTTCGTACTTTTTGCTTTTGTCCTCCGGAGCGTACACGTTCCGAGCCTGTCTAACCCCGAAACAGGGACAGATTCCTTGGCTTCGCCCTATCCCTGTTTCCGGCTAAGACAGGAGCCGACAGAAAACAAGCAGTCAAGGGGCGAAAAACTTTTTCAGACCGCGCTTCGCTGAAAACTTGTTCCGCTGAAACCCTTGACTGGTCGGCTATCGGATGTGTTCGTCCTCCATGCCAAAAGGCAAAAATCCTCCCCTTTGGGAAGATGAGCGTCCGGCGGACAAATCAAAAAGGAGAGAACCAAACATGAAATTCGAAAATCTGGTTGAAATCATCCGAATCAAACAAGAGGTGAGGGAGGTGGAAGAAGCGTATACGAGCCTTCTGCCTCAGCAAATCCGGTCATCCTATGATGCGACGGCTTTGATACAAGCGTTAATCGGGGATGAGGACCGGGAAGTGTTTCTCGTTTTATGTCTAAACATGAAGAACCACGTGACCGCTGTCCACCGCTGTCACGTCGGAAGCTTGAATGCGAGCATCGTCCATCCGAGGGAAGTGTTCAAACCGGCCATCCTGAACAACGCCGCTTCTATTTTAGTTGCACATAACCATCCGTCGGGCGATTGCCAGTATTCACCGGAAGATATCGACGTCAGCAAACGGTTGCAGGAGGCGGGCAGCCTGCTCGGCATCGATCTGCTCGATTCCATCATCGTCAGCCCATCCAATAGCCTGTCATTGAAGGAAAAAGGTGTCATATAACCACAGAAAGGGGAATCCCCCTTTCTGTAAAACCCAACCATAAGGAGTGATTCATCATGAATCAGGCATTAAATAAGAAGCAAATCAGCGCTCTCGGAAGCCTCCATTTTTGGCGACGCAACCTGCACATGGCAGCTTGCCACCGGGATATACCCGAAATCCTGAAAAGCCGGAACGCACTGTCTGCTCTGTTTGACCGCTGCGACCAATTGCAGATTCCCTTCAAAATCCAAAACCGGGTGCTGGCGGCCGCCGAAGAGAACACCGCCTTCAGCGACCTCACAATTTAAAAATGCAGCGAGCCATCAGAAAGCAAATCATCTGATGGCTTTTACTGCTGTCATGAATAAAGATCTTTTTGTTGAATTACTCAACAAAATCACGTTAAACTAGTAGTGGGTGTTGAGTAATTCAACAAAAAGGAGGATGAAACTCATGAAAACCGCCACAGAAAATCTACTGAAAAACTTCCCAAACCTTAAACCGTATGTCGAGAAAGAGGATATCCATCCTGAAGAGCTTGCAGTCAGCTCACACGAACAAACAATAATTGAACTGGCTCGTTTTTTTGAATATGAAGAGCCGTTTGAATTGAAAAAGCTGTTTTCAGACCTCGATCCATCTTGGATTCCACTTGCACTGGAAGAACTGCAAACATATTTTTTCGAAGACACGTACCTAGCGAAGACGCCGAAACCTTTGATCATTAAAGATCCGGCTGATTTGCTGAGCCAAAAAGGATTTGCAGAAAATTTGAGCGGTCGCGGATTGAATATGGATGTCAAAAAACTTCACGTGTATTGGAAGAGAGGGAAACTGCCTAAAGAAACCATCATGATTAATGGCAAACCGTACTGGTTAAAAACGATTGTTCAGGATTTCACTATGGATAAATAGGAGTGCTGCAACATAACTTTTCTCTTATAGATTGTGAGAACAGTGATGGACATTCTTAAGAGATGCTTTCTAAACCAGGATAGTTACACTTTTGCGTTTATATGACAGGCTTCGAGCAACGTATTTACCGCTGTGAAATTTATTCTGGAATATATTGTTACCGGTAACTGGATAGTGTTACGCTATGTTAAATGCTATGAATTTTAGAACAGTATTGAGATTGAACAGTAGGGAGTCCTGACATGAAAAAGAAAATGAACCTTTTCCTCTTACTTTCAACCGCTATCATGATGGTTGGCTGTACGGACGCAGAAGAATCAGCCGTTGCAGGCGAAGAGACCGTTTCACAAGAAGTGGCCGAAGCCGAAACAGAAGAAATTAGCGAACAAGCAGAAACGGATACTGCGGTTGCCGATGAAACGGAAACAGAGGCTTCGCCAGAAGAATCAAGTGAAGCAGAAGCGGCACCAAGTGATGTAGAATCAGCACCAGCACAGCCAGAGGAAGCACCGTTTCCGGGGTATGAACTTATCACGGTTGATGGCGGGGACTTATCTGGCTACCGTGAACCGAATGTCGTCGTTGATGTCGGCTACGGGGAACGCGAATATTGGGCGTTTACGAATGAATACGGGCAATTAGTCCGTGTCGTTGCAGATGAAATCATCCCGCAGGATGACAACAGCGAACCTGTGACAGCGGATGGCCGCTATTACCCGGATGAAGCAAAGGTTCCGGGCGTTGAAAGCGACGTTTTGGATGAAGGCCATGTAATTGCTGATTCGCTCGGAGGGGTAGCAAATGCATACAATATTACTCCGCAAGACAGCACGCTTAACCGGCATGGCGATCAGGCTTACATGGAAGATGTGATTCGGGACGCAGGCGGAGCTACTCATTTTGAAGCGATTATCACCTATCCGAATACGGAAACACAGATCCCTTCGAGGTATCAGTATACTTACACGGTGATGGGGAACGAAGTCGTGGATACATTCAATAATGTGAACCCGGATGAAGTCAACGAATCGCTGGGGTTAACAGAAAATGAGCCAGCTGAGCCAGCCGATACAGACACAGCCCATGACGTTTCCAGTGTTGATACAAACGGCAATGGCCAGGTAACAATCAAAGAAGCGAAAGCAGCGGGGTTCAGTATGCCGATCATGAGTGATCATTGGCTATATCCCTACATGCAGGATAATGATAAGGACGGTATGGTAGGTGAGTAAGTCCTGGAACTTTAAGGCGGAATAAACGAACAGTTTTTGCCAAGAATCGACGTCACTTACTCTCTGTTGAAGGGAATACAATATGAAAATTGAATTGTGGAATAAACCTGAAGAACTGTTCTTTTTAACACTTAAAAATGCATTAAAAGTGCCTGGAGTGAAAGTGGAAAGGGAGAAGTTTTTAACGAACCAGCTTAATAAACATTACTCAACTGAGGTCGTTAAGCTAGCGGTACAGACAAACCCCGCAAGTGCCGGTATCCCGATAGAAGCAATCGACAAATTAGCGAAATCCTGCATAAAGAATGAAACAAATCAAGTTACAGGCATTTCAGCTATTGCTGGATTTCCTGGCGGCGTTGCTGCTTATGGAACAATACCAGCCGATATTGCGCAGTATTATGCGCATGTCCTGCGGATTCTTCAAAAGCTTATCTATTTGTATGGTTGGAACGAACTGTTCGAGTTAGAAGATGACGCCGACGATGAGACAATGAATCAATTAACGCTTTTTATCGGCGTCATGTTCGGCGTACATACAGCAAATGCAACCATCACCAAACTTGCAAAATCAGCCGCTGTACAACTGCAGAAAGATCTTGCAAAGAAACCTTTAACGAAGGGAACTGTTTATCCAATCGTCAATAAAGTTGCGAGAACGGTTGGAATCAAGATGACGAAAGATACCTTTTCGAAGTCCGCCAGTAAAGTCATCCCTGTAGCGGGGGCCGTATTATCCGGAGGGTTAACTTTTGCTACTTATCGTCCGATGGCAAATCGGTTGAAAAAACATTTAAGGGAATTACCCATTGCAGACGTAGATTTTTATAAGTCGAATGCCGAAACGGGTACCATAATCATAGATTTCGAGGAAATTCTGGAGGCGGAATTCGAAGAAATAGAAGATGATGCAAAGGCAGAGAATAAGCGATAAGCTGTTCCATATTTTCTAACTACATATCTTAGGTCACTAACAGACAGCTCTTGACCTATTTAGCTTGGGCATGGCGGATGAGCCATTCACCAAGCTTTTTAATTCCAGTTGATTTCCGACGAGTAGAAGGGCAAAAAGGAAATCAGAGGGTTTTAATAATCCTACTTTACTAGTTCGCAATATGTAAATTACATTCTTATTCATCCAGTAATAAGAGAAAAAGGATATCCTTGTTGCGATTCTAATTAGAACCGAATACGGGTAGCTAAATGAGACGCGCTTGCTGACAACTCTACTTTAAGGTTTGGGTCAGAAGGATCAAGGGAATAGAAACAGAAGCATCCATCCTATGTCCCAAAAGAGGTGATCACAGTGATCCAGACGAAGTGGCTAAAGTTAGGAGCAGCAGCGATTCTATCGATGAGTGTCTTAGCTGCCTGTGCAGAAGAAGAGCCAGTGGAAGAACCATTGGAAGAGGAAGAAGTAGTTGAGTAACTAGTAACTGAACACCTGCAAAAATGAAAATCAAAATTCAACTCGATTCATACCATAGGCAGCCAATTGGGCTGCCTATTTTTTTGTGGAACCGCGAAAACGCATGATGATAAACGGCGCAAGAAATTTCCAGAGAACAATAACTGATTTAGAGAATGGGTAAAATCAGGTATTATGGAGAGTAGGAGAAACTGACAAGAGAAAGCGAATGCGCAGAAAGGGAGAGATGAAATGCTGGTGAAATATAAAAAACCGTATAAAAAAATCGCAATGGGCTTGTTATCCTTATTTCCTGAAGCGCGAGACCTGAAGAAACTCCAAGAAACGATGCATAGGTACGAGGAAAACGCGAATTGGCAATTATATTTATGGAAGGAAGCGGAAGATACAGTTGGGGTGATCGGTGTGGAAATTATGGAAGATACTTTTGTTATTCATCACCTTGCAATTGTCCCCTCGCATCGAAGCGAGGGAATAGTCCACAAAATGATCGAACAAATCCGAAAAGTGATGGGCGAACGGCAGATGGAAAGCGCTGAACCGACTGGAAAATTCGTAAAAAAGTATTTAGAAGAAATACATTTAACTTAACTAAGCCTAAAAATGTTTAGGTGACCACAATGAGGGAGAGCTGTAGATTCGAAACGCCAGAAGAACTTATTCCGGCTCTTTTCAGCGAGGTATCTTTCATCAGGGGAATTCAACATAACTTCATTCCCATTCTCGTTATGACTTAAGTATAAAGGGAGATTGTTCAGTTTCTTGATGAACTGAAATCTCGATTAAATTTTCACCCAGCCATTTTTGATTGCCGCAACCACCGCTTGGGTCCGGTCTTCAACATACATCTTATCCAATATTCTGGAAACATGGCCCTTCACCGTTTTTTCAGAAATGAAGAGGACCTCAGCAATTTCCTGGTTGCTGTTTCCCGCGGCCAGTAATTCCAAGACGTCGACTTCGCGCTTTGTGAGCAGATAGTAGGGGGCACGTATGTCCGACTGATAAAATGCCTTTTCTTCGGTCTCACTTAAACGGCAGAATTCGGCGACCAGCCAAGGCGTCACTTGTGGATGGATATAGGAATCGCCATGGGCCACAGCTTCTACCGCTCGCACAATAGAATCCGCTTTCATATTTTTTAACAGATACCCTTCAGCACCTGCCTGCAATGCACGGCTTACATTAGTTTGATCACTTAAGGACGAAATAGCCGCCACTTTTGCTTTCGGGTACCTCGCAGTTAACCCGCTGACCGACCTAATGCCTTCTCCGTCTGACAAATTAAGATCTATGAGCAGTACATCCGGGCAGTATTTTTCATACAGCCCTAGAATCGATTTTCCAGTATCGCCTTCTGCAATCACTTGTGCAGCGCCATCCGCCTCCAGAATTCGCTTAAGGCCTTCACGAAATTGAGTGTTCTGATCAACCAGCATAACAGTTAAGGTCATAATATCATTCTCCCGCTACCCCATCGGGCGGCCCCTTTTCATCTTCATTTATAAAATCTTCCTATATCGTCGTGTTGCCAGTCATGCTAACTTACTGTTCAATTACAAATTGTCGAGAGGCAAAAAATGGCGTCTTCTAGGAAAGGAGCCGAAATAAAAAACAACGCTGTCCTTAAAAGGAAGGACAGCGTCTTCCGTTACCTGGCAAAATGATGGTTGCCGATCTGCCGGATGACGTCGCGGCTGAAGATCCACGTGTCGGTGACCCCGCTCGGGTTATAGTAATAAGTGGCTCCATAAGAAGGATCCCAGCCGAAAAAAGCATCCTTCACTGCCCGGAACGCTGTGGTGCTGGGTGAAAGCCAGTACTGGCCATCATTTACCGCTGTAAATGCGTTGCGTTGAAAAACAACTTCATATGTAGTGTTTGGAAACGCAGAAGATTCGATGCGATTCAAAATGACAGCCGCCACAGCAACTTGTCCCTCATAGCTTTCGCCACGTGCCTCCCCGTGTACAACGTGAGCGATCATTTCGATTTGATCCATCATATTCCGCGTCAGAGGACCAGTGTAGCCGGTGGAAGTGATATTGAAATCCGCTTGAAACCGTTCGACTGCATTCTTGGTGATGGGGCCATAATAACCGGTTGTATCGGCATGGAAATAACCCAATGCCTGCAAGGATGCCTGTAATTCCTTGACCTCCTGTCCGGTGGAACCCACATACAAATCGGCAGAATTATGTGCTTCTGCTCCTGCTGGTGAAAAGTTTAGGACGATCAGTGTAAAAAGAACGCCTGCTATGATTTTTATCCGTTTCATCCTTCTCCCCTTTCCTTTTCGGAACCTCGTCAGCTCCACTAGGACTAGTGTAGAATTGGAAACGGAAGAATAAAATCCTACAGACTTCCTTAATTCCTATCAATTAAAAGTTCGAAAGATAGGCTTAGATTGATGTTGCTCTGACTACAATCGGTTACCTGATCATTCATCAAGTATTTATACCTAGAATGAACTGGTACTAAAATCCCCAAATAAGAAAAAGAAGTGGAAGGGATCGAGCGGGAGGAAGAAATCGCAAAAAGATCCGCTGAGTAAATATGCCGCTTTTGGAACAGGAACAACAGATACAGCCAAATCTTCTAGTGAATAAAAAGCAATGCTTGGTTTACATCGAGAAATAGTGTTTTTAATAATCGCAGAAAAACAGTAATAGAGGGATTTCATCAAGAATAGCAACTGCAGGTGCGGGATATTATCAAGCACTCTTTTAAGTTTAATCTGTAGAACGGTGGGAATTCAAAAAGAGAATAAAGTGTAACCGATCATGAGTCAGGCTTTATTCTATAGAGGTTGAGGTAAATGAAATCCGGAGACCTTCGTGAAAGGGCCATGCCCTTTTAAGATGACGGAGGATTCGAAAGGAAGGAAGCCAATGAAGGATGGAAAGTACAAAGTCGGCTCCGTCGAACAAGGAATCGTGAAAATTCTGTTGGTGGAAGATGAATCCATCGAAGAACAATTGCCCGCTTCTGCATTTCCTGCTGCCGCGCCAGAGGGATTGGTCCTGCAAGTCACTTCTGATAAAGAGACCGTTACGATCATGCCACTTTTTGAAGAAACGCAAGAACTGCCGAAACAGGCCGAAAAAGCGACGGATGAACTGGAAAAACACATATGAAAGAATCCCCTGCCATTTTAGATTAAAGTGCCAGGGGATTTTGTTTGTCCGCTCCAAAGACGGGATTTCCATTAGAAAGAACTCAAACAAAGACATTTATCCTCGAAGTAGCTTAATTAGTCGTTTTTAACTAATAAAGTTATAGAAAATTAATTAAGACATAAGAACCTACATTGGCTAATTATGTTTAGCTTCTCGATCTTTGTAGGAAAACAAAATAGAATACACTTTTTAGCAATTTAGAAGAAAGAAGGGCACCTGTGGAATAGCGTAAGCTGAAGAATAACCTCACTTGGGGTATTGCAGCGCAAGCTAACAAGTAAGCGGAAAGGAGTCTGTTCATGAATACCACAGAAGGAAAAGCAAGAGTCCATACGAAGCGGCGGCTGGAACCTGAAGACCAGATAAAAAGTGCGAGCTATCAGGAAGCGGAGCTGAAGCGCCTGATTCCGGAGCTGGATGAAAAAGAACAGCGGGCGGTAGAGGGTGCAATCCTGGAAATTCAGCAGCTGAACAAACAAATTTACAACCTCAAGCAGCAAGAAAGAGCATTGCGGGCAGAAATGCAGGAGCAGGCCGAAGACTTGAAAATGGAGAAATGGCGTGTGAAAGATACCGCCCTGTTTCTGGATTCGTTGGCGGAAGAATTCGTAAAGATACTTAAGACCCCCGTTAATTTCGAGAGCGAGCAGCAGCTGCGCATCCATTACTTCGAGCTGCGGAATACTGGTAAAAAATTAGCGGGTAATTGTAAAGAAAAATCCAAAACACTTAACTTTCTCTCCTGAAAATCCGAAATTAACTGTAAGAACGACAATAACTGTATCTGTAGGCATGGGAAAATTTAAAATCCCGCCCTGTTAATTAGATGCCCTGGGAAGAAAAATCGGATAAGAACCATAAAGGAGAAATCAATGGAACAGCTTGAAAAACAGGCAGCGGCACTGCTGACGTCACGAAAAGACCATATTGTCATCCTCGGAAAACAAGGGGAAATAGTTCACGCCAACGACAATTGGATTGAATACTGCTGCAGGAACGGGTTGCCTGAATCCCTATGGAAATGCGAATCGAATTATCTGACGGCACTCCAAGAAAGGGAAAGGCAGGCGGAAGCAGAAAACATCGAACGGGTCAGACGGGGACATGAACCTGAATATGTCCGGCTGATTCCGCTTCAAGTTTCGGGGGAAACCCATTGGTTTTCGCTTCAAGCCCGCCCATTCCCGCTCGCAAACAGCGAAACCGGCGTTGTTCTTTACAAGCAGCCCGTCGATTTGGCAATGGACGGGTACTTGGGTACACGGGAAGTGCTCGAAAGCATGACGGATGCTTTCATTTTGATTGACGGTGACCTCAATTTCCGTTATCTCAATGGCGCAGCAGAAAAATTGATTCAACTGAACCGAACAGAAGTGATCGGTAAAAACGTATGGGAGGTTTTCCCGGAAGCGAAGGACAGCGTCTTCCATACAAATTACAGAAAACTGAAGATGGGACAGGTTGACGTCCAATTCGACTTTTACGCACAGGCCTTTGCTAAATGGTTCGATGTAAGGGCATACCGGGTGGCCAATAAAGGACTGGCAATTTATTTCCGGGATGCAAGCGAACGGAAAGCGACGGAACAGCTGCTAGAGGAAAAGGCTTATTACGACTACCTGACGGGTCTGCCCAACCGCTGGAAAATTGAACAGACCATCCAGCAGCTGCTGCAAAATGGGAGCCGGTTTTCGCTTTTCTACATCAACTTGAATAAATTGAAATTCATCAATGATCTTCATAGCCACAGAACAGGCGACGAAGTGCTGAAGAAAGTGGCGGAGCGGTTAAAAGGCATTGCTCGGTCGGATAATGCAATCAGCCGTTTCGAAGGGGATGAATTTCTTCTGGTCCATGAACACGGAACAGGCCAAGGGTACCGAACATTCGAAGCGGAAGTTCTCCAGGCATTCGCCGAGCCATTCGTACTGGAGAATGCCCAGTGCATCCAGATGGGCGCCAGTATCGGCATCGCTTCTTACCCGGATCATGCGCGGGATGTGGAGGAATTGATAACGTGCGCTGGAACGGCGATGGCTGAGGCGAAGAAAGAAACCACCACATCCTGTTCTGTTTTCAGTCCTGATATGCGGTTCAAGCTGGCCAGACGCGTGAAAATCGAACAGGACTTAGCCGGAGACCTCGGCGAGGCGGGCATTTATCATGTCCTGCAGCCGCAGATTCATGGCGTGACCGGGGAACTGCGAGGGGTTGAGGTCCTGGCACGGTGGCAGCATCCGGAATTCGGCGCTATTTCTCCGACAGAATTTATCCAAATCGCTGAAGAGACAGGTACCATTGCCAGGCTGACCTACTATTTGATCGAAGACGTGTTCGACAGCATGAAAAAACGGGAAACTGCTTATAAGGGCCGGCTTCGAACGGCCATTAATATTACGCCGACCTTGCTTTCGAGCAAGCCATTTTTCGATGAATTTTTCCGGTTGATTGAGGAATACGGCATTCTGCCGGAATTGCTGGAAATTGAAGTGACAGAAAGCATGGATTTCACGTATTCAAGCTTGGCTTTTGGTCATTTGATGGAATGCCAGGCGAAAGGAATTTCCATTGCAATCGATGACTTTGGGACCGGTTTTTCCAGGCTGACGACGTTGATCGATTTCCCTGTCGATAAGATTAAGCTTGACCGGTTCTTTGTCCAGAAAATCGGGATGGACCGGAAAGCGGAAGTTGTGCTTGAGTCGCTGATCCGCTTCGTTAAAACCCTGGATTGTGAGATCCTGGCGGAAGGGGTGGAACATGAACGCGAAAGGGCATTCTTAAACCGTATGGGATGTACAATCCATCAAGGATATTACTACGCCAAACCGATGGGGATATGCGATTTCGAGAAAATGTATTTAGGGGAAAAGCCCACTGGAAGTTTCGGCTGATCCTGATGGAACCATCCGGTCTGCCAAAAGCCAATAGGATTACTGCAAAGAGGAAGAAGAAGTTCCATTTGTTACGAAATCAATCAAGAAAAGGAGGGAGCGGCATTCCGGTTCTGGGCACGTAAGAAAAAGCACTTCTGGCAGCGGGTACCGGCTCCGCGGCGGGGAGTGCTTTTGGCTATGGCCATTTACGCTACTAGTCGCCGGTGCGTAGCAAGCCCTTTTCGCGAACATTACTATTCGCCGAGAAATTGCTTAATCCGCCGCCTTGCTTGGATATACGAGACCATGTCCGCCATTTCCTCTTTCTCCACTCGCTGGTGATCGAGGTGAAATATATACCCGGCCAGCGAATAAGGATTTTGCAGATGGAATTCCATGTCCTCCTTCCGGCGGTCCAGAAGAAAATCGGTTGACACATTGAAATAATCGGCGATTCTCGCCAGGTCAGGTGCCACTAGCACTTTTTTGCCTCGTTCCCATGCTTCCAAGGTATCAAGCGGCACACCAAGGGCCTCTGCCATGTCTTTTACCGACTGGTTTTTGCTGTTCCCTTAATTTCTTTATCTGTTTTCCTGCTGTTTCCATTTTCTCACCTCTTAGGACTCATCAGTAATTTAGTGAAAAAGAACCTTTTTGAATTTTATCATATTTTATCTTTTAGACCCACTTAACTGTAAAAATATTATAAAATGATTAGGTCAGTTACTTTTTACTCTTTCCATGATAACCGAGGAGAATTACTGAAGGAATAAAATGACAAGCGCCAACATAATAAACGGAAATATCTCTGAAAACCGAATTTTACTGTTAGGGTCTTCGTTAAGAAGGGATAATCGCAAAAAATACTTCCGGTTTTTTTCTGCAGAAATGATCTGGAGACAACCAGAAAACTCCTAAATACCTTAATTTCGAGGCAACCAGAAGACAAAATCGAATATCAACGCAGGGCCCTTAAAAAGCAAGATTAAATGCCTGATAACAAAGGGAAATATTACATAAAGGCGGGATGGTATGATACTCGAAAAAAACACTGTCGACTCTTTTTTTACCAATCACTTTCTAACTGGACAGCGACAGTATACAAGCTTGGCTCCGCATCTTTCAAAGAAAAATGCGAGAATACCGCATCAATTAAAGGATTACTGCTTTTCGGAAACAACAATCGGTCTCCTTTTAACCGTTACTCTCATTAACTCAAGAACTTTTGAGGAATATACCCATAGTTTTATTGATTACCGGCCGAAAAAATAAGTGAATGAAATGAACAGCGTTCAACCCCCTTGATAAGGCGATCTTTAGTGGCATACATCCCATTTGCTAAAGATAGAAACCTGTGCCATTTTGAAGCGGAACCGTGGCTTT